>JBEKYE010000350.1:0-5437 GCA_049511275.1 Bryobacteraceae bacterium | reverse complement strand
GAGCCGCACTTCCCCGCCGGTCTGTTGCACGCGCGGCGGCTGCCCGCTGACCTGCAACTGCACCCGCTTCAACTTGCGGCCTTCAGGCATAAGGATGGTGATGCGCTGCGCCGGCAGCGGGAGGAACTCCCGAAGCGGGCCCTTCATCATCATGGGATTTGTCAGGTTGACCAGGTGTACGGTTATCGATTCCTTTTGCCGCCACACCGTCACATCCAAGACGCCGGGGCCTTCCACGGTAACCTGGCGCGGTTCATTGGCGGCCCATTCCACGGCATTGCGCAGCAGCCTGCCATGGTCCGGCGCCAGCACTTCCCAGAATGTCCGGTCGATGTCCCACGGGAAATAGACCACGCGGCCCGCGCCGATTTCGCGCACGTAGACTTCGGGAATATCGGTCTTCGGCACGCGTGGGAAGACTTCTTCCATGGGCAGATCGGGGTACGACGGGATCAGCGTCAGCGGCGGATTCCGGTACTCCGGCGCGGCCTTGGTGTGAACGCGCGCGACGCCGTTGATGATGCGAGTGGTGTTCTCCAGACCGGCGAGAATCGGATGCCGCCGGCCGGTCTGCGGATCGGCCTCCAGGCGTAGGTAGGAATTCATCATGCGTTCTTCGAGTGAGCCATCGAAATGCGCGCCGAATAGATCGGCCAGGCCGAAATCGGCGCGCCGCACACCCCACTCGTTGTAAAGCGACGTCTCATGGGTGGCTACCAGGCTGCCGCCGCGGTTCACAAACTCGCGAATCTGGCGGCACTGATCGTCAGAAAGCACGGCGATGTTCGGCAGCACCAGCACTTTGAACGGCGCCAGGTGCGAGGCGTCCAGCAACCGGTCGTGGACCATTTCGAAGGGAATGCGCGCCTCGATCAGCGCCTGGTAATAACCCAGCGTGTGATCTTCCACTTTCTGATGCGCGCGCTCGCCACCATAGAACTGCGCAGTCTGCTGCGAATAGACCATCGCCACGCGAGCCAGCGGCGCCTGGTTGCGCAGATACCGCTCGTTGCGATAAAGCCAGCCGTACAGTTCTTCCACCACGGGGAGCCAGCGCCGATCGTAGAGCACGCCGCCGAACTTGGTGAACCAGGGCCGCAGCCCGTTGGCAACGCCGTCGAGCGCCCACAGGCGGATTTCCGGCGCGCTCTGCACGGAGTCCTTCCAACGATAGGCCTCTTCCACGCCCACGCTGAAGATCCCGCCGATGGGCTTGGGTCCCATGGCGGCGCGGTATTCCTTGGCGTTCTTGCCGGCGGTCCACGGCGGCGCCACGCCGCTGCGCGCCTGGCGGTCGGCAAACAGCACCGGCGCCAGCTCGCCGATGGTTTTCATGTCCAGTTCGCTCAAAGCACCGCCGCCGGCGTTGGCAATGAACCGGGCGTTGGGGTTCGCGCCGCGGACGGTGGTGTCCATCACGCGCCAGAGCTCGAACAGGCGCTGCTGCTTCCATTCGATGTAGGCACGTCGCGCCGGGTCTTGCGGATTGAGCGTGCGCGGCAGATCGAGCCCCGTTGCTCCATGGAAATTCCGGCGGCAGTCCTCGCAATAACACATCCCCGAGCCCGACCAGCGATTGCTGAAGACGCCGTCCACCTGGTATCGCGACACAATCTCGCGCGTCACTTCGGTCATGAAGTCGAAGTTGTACGGCCCCAGCCCGCAGGTGAGCCACAATTCCGGCATCGATCCGTGACGGCGCTTGCGGCCTTCGGCGTCGACGGCGATCCAATCGGGATGCGCGTCGTAGACATCCTGGTGAGCGGCGTGCGGGTCAGTGCGCGCCAGCACCACCATGTTCAGCTTGCGGCAACCGGCCACCAGGTCGCCGAACGGGTCGGTGTCGCCCATCCATTGGCTGCGATAGTGCAACGGGATTCTGGTGGGGTAGTAGGCGACGCAGCCGCCCGCGCTCAGGCAGGCCGCGTCGGAATGAGTGCGCGCGAAGTAATCCAGCCAGAAGTGCAGGTCATAGCGGCCGGGATCGTTTTCCACCAGCGTCAACTGCGCCCAACGCATGGGGCGGGCGAACCACGGCGCCGGTTCGGAGGCCGGCTGCACGCCGATGGCTTCATTTGCGGGCAGCGCCAGCGCCGAGCCGGCGAGGGCCGCGTTTCGCAAGAACTCCCGCCGGTCCCATGATTGATCCATCATTTTGTCTTCTCGGGCCAGCCCGGCGTCCAGCGGAAAACATTGCCGGTCAGGCTGGCGGCGAAGATATCGCCCAGAGGGGAAACGGTGAGCCAGTGGCCGGGGCTCTCCATCGACCCCAGAATCTTGCCGGTGGCCAGATCGACGCGCATGATCCGCCCGGAAAGCCATTCATACGCCGCGCCCTCGGTGGCGTCGCGGAAGGCCAGCACCCAGGCTTCGTCCTTGGGTGTGATGAACATGCTCAACGCGCAGCCCAGGTGGGTCCACTGCCGCAGAAATTTCCCCGACGCGTCGAAGATCTGGATGCGATTGTTGTCGCGGTCGCACACATAGACGCTGCCGGCGGAATCCACGGCGACCGAATGGGGGGTACTGAACTCGCCCGGACCCGCGCCGTGCTTGCCCCAGGCCGTTACGTACCGGCCTTCGCGCGAGAACTTCACCACGCGCGAATTCCCATAACCATCGGAGACGTAAGAATCGCCATTCCCGGCGAATGCGATGTCGGTGGGCTTGTTGAAAGTCTGGTCGTCCGCGCCGGGCTTGCCTTTGATTCCCAGCGTCAGGACCAGTTCGCCCTGCCTGGTGAACTTCATGACCTGATGGTCGGAGCTGTCGGTGATCCAGACATTGTCGGCGCTGTCGATGCGCAGGCCGTGAGGAGTTCCGAACAGGCCTTTGCCCCAGGAGCGCAGGTACTTGCCCTTGGGGTCGAAAACAATCAAAGGGTCGGCTGTTTTGCCCCGCTGGAACGCATATAGGTTGCCGGCGGAATCCGTCGCCACAGCCGACACGCGGCCGAACGTCCAGCCTTGCGGCATGCTTTCCGGCTCCAGGCCGAACCGGGGGGTGGCGCGATACTGCAACAACCCGCCTTCATGCGGGTACCACCCTTGCTGGGCAAACGCCGCAAAGGCGAAGAGCAGCGCGATCCATGCCAGCGGTTTATGCATTTTTCGAAATTCCTTCCGCGGTCCTGAGTTCAGAATATCGTGAACCTGGAGGCTCTGGTGGGAAGAGCCAGTAGCGCAGCCGGTTGGGTGAAATCCCCCAATCCTCGCCCAGCGGCTGCGGCTCCTGCTGGGAATTTCAACATTGATAGTGGGCTACTTAGCCCAGTCCCTCTGACTCTCGGCGTTTGGCCCCCGAAGTGCCTTTAGCCATCTCACTTATGTGCTTAGCCATTCCGGGTAAGGTCGTTGAAACCACCGACCTGGGCTTCAGCCGTATCGCCAAGGTCCAATTCGGCGGCATCACGCGTCAGGTCTCGCTCGACTTCGTCCCAGAAACGCAAATCGGCGACTACGTTCTGGTGCACGTGGGATTCGCCATCAGCCGCGTGTCTCCGGAGGAAGCCGAGCGCACCTACGAATTGCTGCGCCAAATCCAGGAAGCAGACGAAAGCGCGCCTGAGGAACGGCCGTGAAGTACCTGGACGAGTACCGGGACGCCGCTATCACCCACGCCCTGGCCGCGCGCATCCGCGCCCGGGTCACCGAGCCCTGGGTGCTGATGGAAATCTGCGGCGGGCAAACCCACACCCTGATGCGCTACGGCCTGCCGGACCTGCTGCCGCCGGAAATCGAACTGGTCCACGGTCCGGGGTGTCCGGTGTGCGTTGCGCCGCTCGAATTCGTCGACCGTGCCATCGAAATCGCTTCCCGGCCCGGCGTGATCTTCGTCTCTTACGGCGACATGCTGCGCGTGCCCGGCTCGCGGCAAGACCTGTTCCGGGTCCGCGCCGCCGGCGGCGACGTGCGCATCGCCTATTCGCCGCTGGAAGCCGTCAAACTGGCGCAGGAATACCCGACGCGCCAGGTGGTCTTCTTTGGAATCGGTTTTGAAACCACCGCGCCCGCCAACGCCATGGCGGTGTGGCACGCCAAGCGCCTGGGCCTGACCAATTTTTCGATGCTGGTGTCGCACGTGCTGGTGCCGCCGGCGGTAAGGCTGCTCCTGGGGTCGCCTGTGAATCGCGTGCAAGGCTTCATTGCGCCCGGCCACGTCTGCACGGTCATGGGCCACCGGGAGTACGAAGCGCTCAGCGCAGAATTCCACGTCCCCATCGTGATCGGCGGCTTCGAGCCGGTGGATCTGCTGGAAGCCATCGCCATGCTGGTGGATCAATTGGAGGACGGCCGGGCCCAGCTTGAGAACCAATACTCCCGCTCGGTCACGCACGAAGGAAATGTAGCCGCGCAGAAGCTGATGGAAGAGGTGTTTGAGATCACCGACCGCAAGTGGCGCGGCATCGGCATGATTCCGGCCAGCGGGCACCGTTTCCGCGAAGAGTACGCGGCTTACGATGCCGAACGGCTTTTCGGCGCGCAGGAAATCTGCGTGGAAGAGCCGGCCGAGTGCATCAGCGCGCTGGTGCTGCAGGGCCTGAAGAAGCCAGTGGATTGCACGGCCTTCGGGACGCGATGCACGCCCGAGCAACCGCTGGGCGCTCCCATGGTTTCGAGCGAAGGAGCCTGCGCCGCCTATTACGCCTACCGACGCCACACAGAGCCAGAGGAGGCCCGATGAACGCCTTCGTCTGCCCGGCGCCGATCGCCGTTCACGATACCGTGCTGCTCGGCCATGGCAGCGGCGGAAAACTGAGCGCCGCGCTGCTCCAGCAGATCTTTCTCCCGGCCTTCCGCAACCCGCTGCTCTCCCGCCTGGAAGACCAGGCGGTGCTCGATGTCGAAAGCGGCCGCCTGGCGTTCACCACCGATTCCTTCGTCGTCAAGCCGCTGTTTTTTCCCGGCGGCGACATCGGCTCGCTGGCGGTACACGGCACGGTCAACGACCTGGCCATGGGCGGCGCACAGCCGCTGGCGCTCAGCGCGGCTTTCATCCTGGAAGAAGGTTTTTCCATGGCCGACCTCCGCCGGGTGGTGGATTCCATGGCGCAGGCCGCGGAAAAAGTCGGCGTACCCATCGTCACCGGCGACACGAAAGTAGTGGAGCGGGGCTGCGGAGACGGCGTCTTCATCAATACCACCGGCCTCGGCATGGTCGCGGACGGCGTCGATCTTTCGGCCGCCAACGCGCGCCCGGGCGATTGCGTGATCCTGAGCGGATCGCTCGGCGACCACGGCATCACCATCCTCACGCAGCGCCAGGGCCTCGAACTCGAAGGCGCGGTCGAGAGCGACTCGGCGCCGCTCCACACACTGGTGGCTGCGATCCTGGCCGCGGCCAGGGATGTGCGCGTGATGCGCGATCCCACGCGCGGCGGCATCGCCAGCGCGCTCAATGAAATCGCGGCGCAATCGCACGCGGGCATCGCCATCCG
>JBEKYE010000349.1:0-5453 GCA_049511275.1 Bryobacteraceae bacterium | reverse complement strand
CAGATGTCCGATTTGCCTTGTGCGGCGCCCTAGGTTTCTGCTGGAACGAGCGGAAAACCCAACTTGGAGCGGAACGCGGGCGCGCCACCGGGGGGCGCTGCCGTTATCGACGGATTACGGGCAAACAGAAGCGGGCGTGAGCGCTTCGCCGATTCAGGATAAACCGACAGGATGGACTGGAGCCGTTGCGGCGCTGTTCGAGCACCTCGACCAGGGCTCGACCAAAGACGAGTTTTTGGAATGGTTCCCGTCTGTCAGTCGAGAGCAGGTGCATCACGTCCTTGCCTTCGCCCGGAGTTCCCTTGAGCAGCCCACGGCGGTTGCGTGAAGATCCTGTTCGACGCCAACACTCCGGCCCCGCTGGCGCGGTTTTTGCGAGGACATGAAGTAGTGCGGGCGGATGAATTGGGGTGGCAGGGACTGGAGAACGGCGCGTTGCTTGACGCGGCCGAGCAAGCGGGCTTCGACCTGCTGCTCACCTGCGATCAAAATGTCCGGTACCAGCAGAATTTTGCGAGCCGTAAGCTGGCTCTAGTCATCCTGTCCTCGAATCATTGGCCGAGCCTGCGCCGAATTGCGGCGCGAATCGCCACAGCTGTTGACTTCGTGCAAGCTGGGAACGTCGTCAGGGTCGATGTCGCGATGTTGTAGGCCGCTTGGCTCTGACCGGTAAGCGACGAAGCATGGGCGCCGCTCACGTCTTCGCCACCGGCTTCCAGGCGACCAGCGCGATGACGATCGTCAGCACCTGCACGCAGGCCACTAGCGCGACGCAGGCCGGCCAACCGCCGCGGTTCCAAAAAATCCCGGAGAGCGCCGAGCCCGCACTGCCGCCGACGTAGTAGAACATCACGTACAGGCCGACGGCGGCGCCGCGCGATTCCGCAGCCGCGATTCCGATATAGCTCGAGGCCGAAGAGTGGCCCACCCACACGCCCGTCGAACAGAGCGCCAGTCCCAGGACCACGGCGGGCAGGCTCTCGACGAGCGTCAGCACGATGCCGAGGATGCCGAAGGCGAAAGCCAGCGCCAGGGTGTAGCGGTGGCCGATGCGGTCGATCCAGCGGCCCGCCAGCGGGGTGACGAAAGCGCCCACCAGGTAGACCGTGAATATTAGGCCCAGCGCGGCGGTGCCCAGGCGGAACGGCGGCGCGGCCAGGTAGAAGTTGACGTAGTTGAAGGTGGCGAGCAGGGTGAACAGGGCGCAGAAGCCCACCGTGAAAGTGGCCAGCAGGCGCGGATTGCGCAGGTGCCGCAACATGGCGGCGGTGGAAGCCTGGGGGCGCGCGCGCGCCGGGTGGCGGCTGGCCGGCAGCCACGCCCAGATGGCCACGCCGCCGAGCACGTTGAGCACGCCGAGCGAGAAAAAAGCCCAGCGCCACGAGAACGCCGACGCCGCCAGCGCCGCCACCATGCGGCCCGCGAAGCCGCCCATAACCGTGCCGCCCACGTAACTCGCCATGGCCGCGCCGCCGCCCTGCTCCCACTCCTCCGTGATGTAGGCGATGGTGACGGCAAAGATTCCGGGCGTGAGGACGCCCTGCCAGAAGCGCCAGAACAGAAGCTGGGCCAGGCTGGTGGAAGTGCCGGCGAGGAGCGTGGGCACGGCCAGCAGAAAGGCCGCCGCCACGATCACGCTCTTGCGGCCGAAGCGGTCGGCGATAGCTCCCGTGAGCGGCGCCGAGATGGCGACGGCCATGGTCGATACCGTGACCACCCAGCCGACCGTCCCGGCGGAGGCTCCGAAAGCCTTGGCCAGCAGCGGCAGGAGCGGCTGCGGCGCGAACAGGCTGAGGAATGCGCAGAAGCCCGCCAGCACCACGGCGGCGGTGCGGGTGCGCGAATGCGTGCGCGCCGCCAAGGCCGGCGCCGGTCCAGACATTCATTCCATTATGAATGGTGCGAGGCCGCTTGCGCCGCCGGGCGATTACGATATCCTGACCGAAAGGGCGCGCATGGCGGATTTGATCGAAGGGTTGCGAGCGGGGGACCTGGCTGCGGTGCGCGCCATGCTGAAAGCCGACCCGAAGGTGGCGCGGCAGCCGCGGGTCATGAACGAAGCGGCGGCGCGGGCTTTCCTGCCCGCGGTCAAATTGCTGCACAAGAATGGAGCGGACTTGAACGGCGTGTGGCGCAACTACCGTCCGCTGCACAACCTGTTGCAGGCGGATCCGCACACGGCCGCCGGCAAGCCGGCCCCGGAGCGGTTGCAGTGCCTCGAGTGGCTGCTGGAGCACGGGGCCGATCCGGAACTGACCGGCGCGTGGCCGGCGGCACGGGCCATAATCATCGCCGCGTTTGTGGGTGAACCGGAATACGTGAAGCGGCTGCGCCGGGCCGGCGCGCACATCGATGGCTTTGCCGGCGCGGCTCTGGGAGACTGCAGGCTGGTGGAAAGAACGCTGCGCGAACGGCCGGGATTCGCGCGCGAGCGGGACCACGGCGGGTTGACCGCGCTGCAATGCGCAGCCGGGTCGCGGATGCCGAAGGCCCGGATAGTGGACGCGGCGCGGCTGCTGCTGGACGCGGGCGCGGAAGTCAACGCCAGGACGCGCTCTTTTGCCCACGCCGTGGACGCGCCATATTTCGCGGCCGGCGCAAACAACCGGGCGATGTTCGAATTGCTGTTGGAGCGGGGCGCGGACCCCACCGAGGCGTTATCGCACGCGGTTTGGGGCAAGCATTTCGAACTCGCGGACCTGGCGCTGGCACGGGGCGGCGATGCGGATCGAGCCACCGCCAACGGCAAGCCGCTGCTGAACGACCTGATCCGCTGGGGACAGATTCCGCAGATGATGTGGCTGCTGGAACGCCGGGCGAGCCCCAATGTCCCCGATGGCGAAGGCTGGACCGCGGTACACCAGGCCGCATCGCGCGGGAATGCGCGAATGCTAAGGGCCGTGCTGGATGCGGGCGGCGATTTGACGCGGCGCGACCATCGGCGTTTGAAGCCCCTGGATGTGGCGCGACGGACGAAGCGGCAAAAACTGGTCGGGATGTTGACGCCAGCGGCTGGAGTCTAAGTATTCTGCCGCGCGGCTTTGCGAGCCTCCGCGGAGTCGTAGCTTTCGCCGTAGATTGCCGGCACTTTCGCTCCCATCGGGCGCAGATACATCGACAACTGACCTCGATGGTGGACGGAGTGATGCAGCACAAAGCCCAGGTACATCACCGCGGGCAACTGGAACATGCCCCGGAAGTCTATGATCTTGAGCAGCTGCTCGTTCGACAGCTTCGCCAGCTTTTCGAAGCGCGGCTCGAAGTTGTGTGTGTACCAGGCTGCCAGATCCGCCGAGTTCCTGATGGAATCCGGGCGAGGCCTGGGGCTGAGATCGAACTCGCCCGCCGCCACGGCGTCCAGGAACCGCATTTCCGTGGACGCGATGTGCCAGGCCAGATCCATGGCGCTTTTCGAGATTCCGTCCGGACGATAGTCGCCTTTATCCGGCGGAATTGCCGCGATAATGCTCTTCGTGAGGCGATACTCGTTCTGGAGTCCCGGCAGATAAACACCATGGAGCAGGAAATGAGCTTGATCGGCTTCGATCTGTTGCATGGGTACAGCATAGCTCAGAGTACGGGCTGCTAGACTGACAGCTTGGCCGAAATCAGACCGCGACGCCAGCTTGGGCTCTTCGACGCCACCATGATCGTGATGGGAGGCATCGTGGGCTCGGGCATCTTCATCAATCCGTACGTGGTGGCGCAGCACGTACACACGCCGTTCCTGATCCTGGGAGTGTGGTCCGCGGGCGGCGTGCTGGCCATGATGGGGGCCTTCATCTGGGCGGAGTTGGCCACGCGCCTGCCGGGCGCGGGCGGCAACTATCTTTACTTGAAAGTGGCCTATCACCCCTCGGTGGCGTTCTTGTACGGCTGGGTGCTGCTGCTGGTGACGCAGACCGGCGGGATGGCGGCGGTGGCGGTGACGTTCGCGCGCTATTGGCGCGAGATCACCGGCGCCGGCTGGAGCGACAGCGCCATCGCGGCCGCCGCGCTGCTGGGACTGACGGCCATCAACTGCTTCGGCGTGCGCGCGGGCAGCAACGTGCAGAGCGCGCTGATGCTCACGAAGTCGGCGGCCATCGCGGGCATGGTGGTGCTGGGTCTGCTGTTGGGCGGAGGCCGGATTCATCCGCTGCCGCTGCTGGACCAGCCGGTGTCGTTCGGGCTGATCGCGGCGATTGGCGCCGCCATGACGCCGGTGGCATTCGCCTACGGCGGCTGGCAGACGGCCAGTTTCGTGGCCGAAGAGATGCGCGATTCGCGGCGCGATCTTTCGCGGGGCTTGCTGCTGGGCGTGAGCGGCGTGGTGGCGCTCTACCTGGCGGCGAACTTCGTGTGCGTGAAGGTGCTGGGGCCGGCCGGGCTCGCCGCGACCAAGACGCCGGCCACGGCGGTGATGCGCGCGGCGCTGGGCGATTCGGGCGCGCTGTGGATCGCGGTGGGGATTGCGGTATCGACGCTGGGTTTTCTGAGCCAGGGCATCCTGACGGCTCCCCGCGTCTACTATGCCATGGCGCGCGACGGCCTGTTCTTCGAAAGCGTGGGGCGCCTCGCGGAACGAACCGCCGTGCCCGTGCTGGCCATCGTGCTGCAGGGCCTCGCGGCCACCGCGATTGCCCTGATCGGGAAGTACGAGCAGATTTTGAATTACGAAGTCTCGGTGGATTTCATCCTGTTCGCGTCGGTGGCGCTGGCGCTGTTCGTTTTGCGGCGGCGCGAAGGCGCGGCGGTGGGCGAAGGGATTTATCGCGTGCCGGGGCATCCTTATACCACGGGGCTGTTCGCGTTGAGTTGCCTGGCGATTGTGGCCAGCACGGTGTGGAGCAATCCGCAGAATTCGGCGATCGGGCTGGGAATTTTGTTGACGGGGATACCGGTGTATTGGTATTGGAGCCGGCGCGCGGGGCGGAAACTTCATGCAACATAAATCTTCCGAGTACATGCATTGGGCCAAGACCCAAAGCAAGGCGCGGTTTAACCTGTCCACCAGCGGAGTGGGCGCTTTTCCGCTGCGGGAACTGCCGTTCGATTACGCGCAGCTCGAAATCAACGGCAACAATCCTTATGGCTACGAGCCGCTGAAGCGGGCCATCGCGGAGCGCGCCGGCGTCGACGTGGATTGCGTGGTGACGGCCGAAGGCACTTCCATGGCGAATTACCTGGCCATGGCCACGGTCCTCTCGCCGGGCGACGAAGTGCTGATCGAGCACCCGGCCTACGGGCTGCTGGTGGATGCGGCGCGGTACATCGGCGCGGAGGTGAAGCGCTTCCCGCGCGACGAGGCCGGCGGCTGGGCCGTCGACCCGGCGGCCATACGGCGCGCCCTGACGCCGCGGACCAGGCTGATCGTCGTGACCAACCTGCACAATCCTTCGAGCGTGCTGACGCCCGGTGCGGTGCTGCGCGAAGCGGCGGACCTGGCAGCCAGCGTGGGCGCGCGGCTGCTG
>JBEKYE010000348.1:0-5455 GCA_049511275.1 Bryobacteraceae bacterium | reverse complement strand
GCTCGCCCGCAGCGCGCTGGCCGGGGGAACCTGCTATACTCAAGGTGTCTTTGATCGTCCCGCTACAGCTTGGTTGGTATCCACTTCTGCCTTGGCTCTCGCCCGAACTATCAAACACAAAGGAAAATTAAATGAAGAACCTGTTTGTAGGCAATTTGGATTTTGCCGCCACCGAATCGTCCATCCGTTCGCTCTTTGAGCAGTACGGGACTGTGGATCGCGTTAACGTAGTAACCGACCGGGAAACCGGCCGCGCGCGCGGCTTCGCCTTCGTCGAAATGACGGACTCCGCCGAGGCGGACAAGGCCATCGCCGGTTTGAACGGCACCGATATGAATGGCCGCGCCCTCAATGTGAATGAAGCGCGACCGAAGACCGACAGCGGCCGATCCGGCGGCGGCGGCAGGCCGGGCGGCAACGGCGGCGGACGCCAGCGTCGCGAGCCACGTTGGTAAACTGAAGAACTGGGAGCCGGCCGCCAAGGCCGGCTTTACCCTGAGGAGGCGACGGTATTCCTACTCGCTCACGTACCACATTCAAAAAACGGCAGAAGGAACTCGCGCGCGTGGAGAAGCAGCGGGACAAGGCGGCCCAGCGGGTGCAGCGGAAACTTGCCCGGGAAGCCGGAATTTCCATGGACGGCACCGATGAATTCGGCAATCCCATCGACGGCGCGGACGAGAATTCGCTCGACAGCGCGGACGGAACCGGCGAAACCGCCAAACCAGCCGATGAAGCTAGCGGCGTAAAAGAGTGACTTCGGAACTCAGGCACCCTGTGTTCCAACCGAAGGAGGCAGCGGTGGAACTGCGATATTTAGGTTTTGATCAGGCGCAAAGCCGGCGCGTCTATAAGTTCGATTGCAAAGCCGCGGATAAATCCACCACGCGGTTCCTGATCAGCGTCGACATGGTGTTGTTCCTGAAGCACCGCGTCGGCATTCAGGAAGGTCCGGTGCTCTGCGCTCAGAAACTGGCTGCCGACGTCGAGGCGGCGCGGGCGGGCAATCACGAACTGACCAACGACGATCTGCTGGCCTACGTGGCGGAACGGACCGCGGCCGAGGTGCGCCGAGCGGAATCGCGAAGGCCCGGGCCTCACCGGCGCAAGCCGGAGGCGGGGCAGCAGTTCACTCCCTGGCGCAAGGGGTACAGTTCCGCCAAGCACGACAGGCCAGAAGGCCTGTTCCACTCATTCGGGCTGCGTTTCGGGGAGGAAGACAGGCTCCGGAGAACGCCGCGTGCCGTGCCAGTGCGTGAAGCAGTCCTTCGCTACACTGTAGAGCGGGCCACGGTTTTGCGCGATCAATCTGAGCCAGCCCCAGACTCCCTTTTGCGGGAAATAAATTCCACGGAAGAAGAGCCGGGAGAGCAGATGGTTGATCTTGTAAGCCGCCGGTTCCTGAGCGATGGAATCGAGCGCCTGCTGAGTAGCGGCCGGGCTGTACGAGTGGAACCACGCGTAGCGGACCTCATCCTGCACTTCCTGGATGGTGATCTTGAGCGGCGTGTGCGCCATGCGGAACGGAGCAAATTCCAGCCAGTGTTTGGGCCTGGTGAGACGGCCTTCCTGCTGCAGGCGCGTATATAAAGGAGTGGCCGGAAACGGGGTGATTTGTCCGAAAACGGGCAGCACCGGGGGCCATTCGCGCATCTCCGCCAGGGTGCGTGCGGCCACGCCGGGCGTATCGTTATCCAGCCCGAAGATGAACGACGTAATGGCGTAGACGTTGCGGCTGGCCAGCGACCGCAGGACGCCCGCGTATTCGGACGGCTTGTTGAAGCTCTTGTTGACGCTGGCGAGATTGGCCGGATCGAGCGACTCCATCCCGATGAAGATCCATTTGCCGCCGGAAGCGGCGATCAAGTCCACGAGTTCCTGATCGCGCAGCAGATTGGCGCTGATTTGCGCCACCCAGTTCATCCCGGCGCCGGCCGCGATGATGTCCCGCAACAGCGACTTGGTGCGCTTGACGTTGATGGCAAAATTGTCGTCGACGAAGAAGACGGCGAACTTTCCGCGCGTCGAGCGGGCGCGCTCTTTGAGCATGAGCATTTCATCGACGATGCTCTGGTTGCTGCGGAAGCGGATGGAATCGCCGAAGAAGCCAGTGACGGTGCAGAACTCGCAGCCATAGGGACAGCCGCGGCCGCTCTCAATGGGGATGATGTGAAACGTCTCCCAGTCGAAGCCGTAATGGCGCATGATGCGGGCGAAGAAGGCGGGGATGCGGTTGAACTGCTTGATATCCAGGGTATCCCAGGGAATGGCCGGGTAATCCCGCAAGGTGGGCTTGCGGTCCTGACCGAAGGCGTCCACGGGAGCGTAGACTTCCTGGAGTTGGCCGCGGGCGGCATCTTCGACGATGCGCGGCCAGGTTTCATCGGCTTCGCCGAGGGCCAGGGCGTCCGCATGACGCGGGCCTCCGTCGCGGCCCAGAGCCTCGTCGGGGACTTCGGTGATGTGCGGTCCGCCCATGACTACGGGAATGCCGGCGGCGCGGAGGGCATCCGCCACGCGGTAGGCCTTGGCGATCATGCGGGTCATGGCGCCGATGCCCACCAGCCCGATGTGTCGATCCAGCGCGAAGCGGACGAGTTCGGCGTCGCTCATGGGCTGCGTGTTGCCGTCAATCAGCACCACTTGATGTTCGCTGGGCGTAAGAGCCTGCAGCAGAAACATCCAGAGGTGAGGCATGAAGTTCTGAGTGACACCGTTATCGGGATTATACAGCAGGATCTTCACGGGCGTGCCGGTCTCAAGCGCCAACCGAGTGCCGGCGCCTTCCTCTCTCCGGCAAGTCACCCGCAGGTATCAGGTCCGATTGGGATCCGGGCCGTCCTTGAAAGGAATCAATGTCGGTAGAGCTATACTATCACTTAAAAGTCCGACAGTCAGGAGGAGTCACCGCGGTATGTCACCGCGGTACAATTGGGAGGGGATTTACATGGCCAACAAGCTCAACGACGAAATACTGAACGCGGCACTGATCGGATTCGAAAAACAGAAGGCGGACTTAAGCGCCCGGATTGCCGAGCTGAAACTAATGCTCGGAGGCGGCGCCAAAGAGCCTGCCGCCAAGGCCGCCGCTCCGGCACGAAAGCGCAGGAGACTGAGCGCGGCTGGGCGGAAGGCCATCAGCGAGGCCGCCAAGCGCCGCTGGGCGTTGAAGCGCGCCGCAGCCGCCAAGCCGCAACGAGCAGCCAAGAAGGCGTGAAAGCTACCAGCGTTTGCGGCCGGCGCCGCCACCACCGCCGGGGCGATCGGTCTTGGGGCGGGCTTCATTCACGCTGAGCGTGCGGCCTTCCAGGTCTTTGCCGTTCAGGGCGCTGATGGCTTTAGCGGCATCTGCATCGTTGGTCATGTCAACGAAGGCAAAGCCTCTGGGTTGACCGGTGTCACGATCGGTCATGATGCTGACCCGTTCCACGGGCCCATAAGTTTCCATCAGCGAACGGAGCGCTTGTTCCGTGACTGAAAAACTGAGATTACCGACGAAAAGACTTTTCATACACCCGGCCTTCCCTGCCCTACCAAGAGTGTTCCCGTTTGCCAGTCTAGCAGGAAAAGGGCGGCGGGGCGCGTAGCGCCATCGGCATTCGGCAGGCCGCGCGGCGGTAGGGAAACTTGAGTACACTTCCGGTAGCCGGACCGCTGGAGTTTTGTGAGACTATTGCAAGGAGGAGAACACCATGACCAAACGCTTCGTTGTTGCTGCCATTGCCGGTTTCATGGGTGCCGCGGCCGTCTGGGCCGCGCAAAAGCCGGTAACCGTGGAATTGAAAGACGCGAACGGACAGAGCGTCGGATCCGCCACTCTGAGCGAGGGCAAGGGTGGATCGGGCGTGACCGTTAAGTTGAACCTCAAGAACCTGACGCCGGGCGAGCATGCCTTACATTTTCATCAGGTGGCCAAGTGCGAGGGGCCGGCGTTCACAACGGCCGGCGGGCACTTCAATCCGGACGGGAAGCACCATGGCCTGCAGAATCCCGCGGGGCCGCATGCGGGCGACATGCAGAACTTCACGGTCAAGGCCGACGGCACATCGAAGGCCACGCTGACGGACCCGCTGGTGAACCTGGGCGCCGGCGATCATTCGCTGTTTACCGGCGGTGGGACCGCGCTGGTGATTCATGCCAAGGCCGACGACATGAAGACGGACCCGTCGGGCAACTCGGGCGACCGCATCGCTTGCGGCGCGATCACCAAGTAGGCTGCCGGTTCGGGAATCGCTAACGTCCCACGCTGCGCGTACCCGATGCAAATCGCTCTGCCGATTAATTCTGTTACCGTAAAACCGGAGAAGAAAAAAATGGCGCCGTTCCGGTTTCACGTGTTTGTCTGCGACCAGCAGAAGCCCGAAGGAGTGCCGTGCTGCGCGGCGCGGGGCTCGGTCCAGGTCCTGGAGACGCTGCGGCGCGAAGTCGCCGCGCGCGGACTGGTAGACACAGTCCAGGTGACGGCGTGCGGCTCACTGGGCTTGTGCGAGCACGGGCCGAACCTGGTGGTTTATCCCGAGGGCATCTGGTACTCGGGCGTGACCGCTGCGGACGTGCCGGAGATCGTGCGCTCGCATTTCCAGGAGGGTACGCCCGTCGGGCGACTGGTGTGCGCCGATGCCGAGGCACTGCGCGCGGAGATTCTTGGCAACCGCGAAAAGATGCTGGCGGCGCGCCGCGCCCGGGAAGCCGCCGGCGTCCTCCCCGACGAGCTGAACGACCGCATCCGGGGGTTTCAGGAGAGCCGCGTCGCCCTCACGGCGCTGGAACTCGACGTGTTTACGGCCGTGGGGGACGGCGCCGACGCGGTGGAAGTGGCCGCCAGGCTCCAGACCGACCCACGCGCGACCGAGATGCTTCTCAACGCGCTGGCGTCCCTGCGCCTGCTCGTCAAGCAGCAAGGAGTCTTTCACAACTCGCCCGAGACCGCGCGCTACTTCGCCGCCGGGTCGCGTGACAATGCCCGGCCGGCCTTGCTGCATACCGCGCACCTGTGGCAGCGCTGGTCGACGCTCACCGGCTGCGTGCGCGCCGGCACCGCCGTGGCCCGCGACGAAATCGCCGACCGCGGCGCGGACTGGACCGAGGCCTTCATTGCCGCCATGCACCGCAACGCCTCGGAACGCGCGCCGCTGGTGGTGCGCGCAGTCGGCGCGGAGAACGTCCGCCGCATGCTGGACGTGGGCGGCGGGTCGGGTGCTTATGCGATTGCTTTCGCCCAGGCCAACTCCGCTTTGCGGGCCGATATCCTCGACCTGGCCACGGTCGAGCCGATCGCGCGGCGCCACATCCAGCAGGCCGGGGTGGCTGACCGCGTCAAGGTCCGCGCCGGCGATCTGCGTTCCGACAGTCTGGGCGAAGGATACGACCTGGTGTTTGTCTCCGCCATCTGCCACATGCTCGGCTCCGGGGAGAATCTCGACCTGCTGCGCCGCTGCCGCGAGGCCCTGGCGCC
>JBEKYE010000347.1:0-5455 GCA_049511275.1 Bryobacteraceae bacterium | reverse complement strand
AGGAGCGGCCATTCCAGATCCGCATGGTGAACCTGCAGGAGCTGCTGGACGGGCTGGACGTGTTCCGCAAGCTAACGGGGCTGCGCCTGGAAGACTGCTACAACCTGATCCTGAAGAAGGGCTGGACGCTGGGCTCGGCGCAGCTTACGGCGGGCATGCACCTGGTGATCCGCCTGTTTCATGGCCAGCAGGTGCGCATGCTGGCGGCGTTCTGGCGGCAGAGCCGGCCGGACATGGTGGTTTCGCTGGTTCCGAATTTCAACCGGGCATTGTTCGAGAGCTTGCAGGTGGCGCTGCCGGGCGTGCCGATGGCGACGATTCTGACGGATATCGCGGATTACCCGCCGCACTTCTGGATGGAACGGCAGCCGCAGCACTGGATCTGCGGGTCGGACAAAGCCGTGGAACAGGCTCTGGCGATGGGCCACGCGGAGGAGATGGTGCACCGGGTTTCGGGGATGATTCTGAATCCCCAGTTCTACGACATCGAGCCGCTGCGCGAGGCGGAGCGGGCCGAGGCGCGCGAAACGTTGGGCTTCGACCCCGAGCTGCCGGTGGGACTGGTGCTGTTCGGCGGGCAGGGCGCGGCGGTGATGCGGCAGATTGCCGGGCGGCTGCCGGAGCGGCAATTGATCTTGATTTGCGGCCACAACCAGAAGCTGCGGGCGAAGCTGCAAGGGCTGGATCACCGGGCGGCCATGTTGGTGGAAGGTTTCACAAAAGAAGTGCCTCGATATATGCAATTGGCCGATTACTTCATCGGCAAGCCGGGACCGGGAAGTCTCAGCGAAGCGGCCGAAATGAAGTTGCCGGTGATTGTGGAACGCAACGCGTGGACTCTGCCGCAGGAGCGATACAACGCGGAATGGATCCGGGAACAGGGAGTAGGCATTGTGTTGCCCGATTTTCGCGGAATTGGGCGGGCGGTGGAGGAGTTGCTGGAACCGGCGGCCTTCGAACGTTTCCGGTCGGCGACGCGCCGAATACACAATCGGGCGGTGTTCGAAATACCGGATATTCTGGAGCAAATTGCGGCGGATTAAATTGAAGCGGTGAAGAAATCGCCCCGTGGACCGGCCTCGGCAGGCGGCACCGCCTGCCCCACCTCGACAAACACAGGATCTGTTTTGGTGGCGCAGGCGGTGCCGCCTGCGACCCGTGTTCTTTACACCTTTCGGTTGGGCTGCCGGACTATAAGCCGGTTTCTGTACCCTTGCGGGCGGTAGTCATTCCTCTTGGCCGGCCATTGCTGGCCGGCTCCAGCAACCTACCCGGAAGTGAAACGGAGCGGGCCGCTCCTCCTCCCCTATTTGGTCTTGCTCCACGTGGGGTTTACCCTGCCGGCGAAATTACTCCCGCCGCGGTGCGCTCTTACCGCACCATTTCACCCTTACCCGGTTTTGAGGCCGGGCGGTATATTTTCTGTGGCACTTTCCGTCGGGCCCTGATGGCCCGCCCGGCCGTTAGCCGGCACGCTGCCCTTTGGAGACCGGACTTTCCTCTCCCGGCAAACCGGGAGCGACTACCCGTCCGGCAGCCTGTTAACCATTGTCGCATTGCAACGCCGGCAATGGGTGCGAGACAATACCGGATCTGGCACTAACTCTCGGAATTTGCGTCAGATATCGCCGAATTTCGATGTATTCTGTTTTCATAGGATAATCGGGGGCTATATGTTGGAAGTTTCCTGCGATTTTCCCGTCACATGCTCAACCACTTGAGGAGTTACATCACCATGAAGAAAATTGCCGTGGCAGGCGCGCTCGGATTGTTGGCTTCCGGTCTGATGGCACAGGGATTGAACCCGGTTGGCCAGACCAAGGAGAGCTGGGAAGAGATCAATTTCGAGTTCAATTCTTCGATCCTGTCGGACGGTTATCCCAGCCTGTTACGCCTGGCGGACCTGTTGACCCAGCATCGGGACTATCACGTGAAGTTGACGGGGAACACGGACTCGGTGGGCTCGGTGGCCTTCAACGACAAGCTATCGCTGGCCCGGGCAGAGGCCGTAAAGGCGTTTCTGGTGAAGTACGGCGCCAGGGCCGATCAGCTGACGACGGCGGGCAACGGCAAGGGCATTCCGGAAGTCGACAACAGGACCAAGGAGGGCCGGTTCATGAACCGGCGCGTGGTGCTGGCGCTGACCGACGGGACCGGCAAGCTGATCAAGGAAGGCGGCATCAGCGAGGTGCTGCCGGTGATGACGGCGCTGCAGGACATGGCAAAAAAGCAGCAGGATTGCTGCGACCAGATTCTGAAGCGCCTGGACAAGCTGGACGATATTCTGGCGGCGCTGAAGAACCTGCAGGGCGAAAACGAGCGGCTGAAGACCGAATTGGGCGATTTGCGGAACCAGCAGAATGCCCTCAAGGACCAGGTCAACAATATGCCGAAGCCGGTGACCGAGGCGCAAGCCCAGAAGATTGCGGATGCCGGCGCGCAGAGCACCGCTTCGCAAGCGGCTTCGCAAGCGGCCGCCAAAGTGGAAGAGGCGCAGAAGGCGCGCAACAAGATTATTTCGAATGTCGGAGTGAATTTCGGACCGACCTACGGAGCCGGGAAGACGGGCAGCTTTACGGCGTCGGCCAACGGATCGTTGTTCGCGCCGTTCGGCGCCGACCAGATGTACGCCGTGCAGTCGCAGGCGGAGTACATGTATTATCCGGGCCGCCAGGAAGGGCAGTTCGACCTGGGCCTGGTAAGCCGCATGGGGAATTTCCAGGCGGGTGGATTCGCCAGTTTCAAGTACCTGAATTTCAGCAATTACCAGAACGGCGGCGCGCTGGGCCAGGCGGCCGTGATGGTGGACTACCTGTTTAACGGCGGCAAGGTCGGGTTCTTCGGCACCAAGGGCTTCAAGAACTACGCGGTACTCAACAGCGTGACCCTGGCGCCGGGCGCGTACTTCCAGACCTACGCGCGGGTGACGGACCAGGCCGGCATCGACGCGCTGTTCGGCGTGTGGGGCAAGGCGTACCTGCAAGGCGACCTGGGATTGATCGTGAGCCACACGCGCAGCGACCAGCCCGGGGGATCCTTGAAGCTGATTCAGCCGGTCTCGGAGCACGTGGCGTTTACGGCCGAGGTGGGCTACAACGAGACTTATCTGAGCTCGAAAAACAGCGGGCGGGCGGTGGTTGGGCTGGCGTTTGGCGGGTTTGTGAACCCGCACGATTTTGGCAAGATCAAGACGCCCGTGCCGATGGAGATTCCGCGCATCCGGTACGAAATGGGAACGCGGCGCGTGGGATCCAGCCCGCCGATTGCCGATGCCGGTCCGAACCAACTCAACGTCAACTCCGGATCGATTACGCTGGACGGCTCGGGATCGTACGATCCGCTGGGTGAAACGCTGACATACAACTGGGTGCAGATTTCCGGACCCACGGCGGTGCTCAGCAGCCCGACCAGTGCCAAGACAACCTTCAACGCGGTGGCCGGGGCGAACTACGCCTTCCGGCTGACGGTGAAGAACACCGATGGATTGCAGGCATCGGCCACCACCCAGGTGACGACGCTCTCGCCGGGCCAGGTGCAGATCCTGCAATTCTCGGCGGCGCCGGCAACCATTACGGCGGGCCAGAGTTCCACGCTGAACTGGGTGATCCAGAACGCCACCACGGCAACCATTACGCCGACGCTGGGAAGCGTGAATGCGGGCTCCGGGACGAGCTCGGTAACGCCGGCCACCACCACCACCTATACGCTGACCGCGACCGGCCCGGGCGGCACGGTGAATGCCACCGTGACGGTAACGGTGGGAACGCCGGCAGTGGGCAATCCGCAGATCGTCCGCTTCGAAGCCAACCCCGTGACCATCGCTCCGGGCCAGCAATCCACGCTGAGCTGGACCACCACCGGCGCCGCCACGGTTTCCATCAGCGGCTTGGGCAGCGAGCCTCTGAACGGCAGCGCAACGGTTCAGCCGGCTCAGACCACCACCTATACTCTGACCGCGACCAGCTCCGACGGACACGCCGTCACCGCGCCGGTGACCGTGACGGTGGCGCCGGGCACCATTCCGCAAATCGTGGTGTTCGTAGCCAACCCGCAAACCATAAGTTCGGGCCAGACCAGTAAACTGTGCTGGCAGGTGAACGGGGCCACGTCGATTTCGATTTCTCCGGGCGTCGGCGGCAATCTGAACGCCAACGACTGCGCGACGGTGAGCCCGCAGCAAACCACCACCTACACCCTGACCGCCTCCAACGCGACCGGCCAGATTCAGGCCAACACCACGGTGAACGTGGGCTCGGTGCAAATCCTTTCGTTTACCGCGACGCCTGCATTCTCCACTCTTCAGGGGTCGCCGGTGGTGCTGGCCTGGCAGACGCTAAACGCCACCTCGGTGATCATCATAGGCGCCGACCTGACCACTCAGTCGCTTCCGGTGAACGGAAGCATCACCATCAACCCGATGCAGAACAACACCTACACACTGACCGCCTATGGGGCTGGAGGACAGACCACCAGCGTGACCATATCGGTGTTCGTGAGGTGAGGTAGCATCGGCGGTCCGTACGGCCGGGTGGGACGGGCCATCCCCTTGGGTGGCCTGTCCTGCCTCGGCGGGAGAACGGCAGCCCGACGACGAAAGTCAATTGCCCGCCCCACCAGCGGCGCGCTTCAGCCACGCGACCCGGCTCTTTTTGAGTCAGCCGCATTGGGCCGGCATGAGCATGCCGGTTCACACCTGTGCCGTGGTGGCGACAATCCTTGCTGCGATTCTTTCGTGCGCCGACCCACTCGATTGAGGCAGAATAGAAGGGAAGCGAACCATTAATGGCTCTTTGGACCGACGGGTGCAAGAGAGGTCTGCCTTGCTCGCCGGCTGAGCCTCCAAAATTCGAGTCGATGAGGCGTAAGTGAAGAAATCGTTAAGTGGCCTGATAGGAACCTGCCTGTTGGTGTGCGCGTGGAGTTTGCCGGGGCGGGCGCAGGAACAAAAGCCCGAGCCGCAAGCGGATGCACAGCAGCAGCAGCCTCCGCCGGCACAGCAGCAGCCGCCACTGCCGACGCAGCCGCCGGCCGCCACGCCAGCCGCGCCGGCCCAGCAGCAACCCCCGCCCGAAGCAGGCACGCAACCCCAACAGCACGGGCGAATTCCCGAACCGCCTCCGCCGCCGCCCAAAGTGCCCGATGTGCGCAGACCGGGCGAGAGCGGCTTCTATGTCGGGGTTTCGGCCTGGATGCCCACCCAGCAGCCGATCTTCGATCGCGGCGAGGCCTCCACCTTCTCGGGTGATTCCCGTTTGGCCATGCAAGGCAAGCCCAAGTATGCGGAAAACTTGGAAGTGGGTGTCGCCGCCGGGCTGCACAACAGCATCCGGATTTCCTTCAATTCGATGAGCGCGTCGGGCGACATCACGCCCGCCGACGCCCTGACCTTATGGAGCCAGCCCTACATCGCCGGCGAGTACATATCGACGAACTATCAGTTTACTAACGCCAAGCT
>JBEKYE010000346.1:0-5461 GCA_049511275.1 Bryobacteraceae bacterium | reverse complement strand
CTGAGCGGGCGGCCTTGAGTTCACCGCGGCAGCGAACGATGACCAGGAAATCGCCGTGGCGCGCCTGGGCGACGGGAAATGAGACGTCGGCCTGGACTTTGCGCAGACGGTAGATGCCGGCGGCAGAGCCACCGACGACCAGGAGAACCACCAGCAAGGTGAGCGAAAATCGGACGCGGTTGCGGCCAGGAGTCATTTGCCGTCGTCCTGTCGCGCGGGAGGGCTGACAATGGGCGCAAGAGCGCGGACGAGGGCGTCCGCCTCACTCTTGGGTTCGAGGACGACTGCGGCCGAAAGATCGGGGAGTAAGTGAGGGTCGGTTCTGTCGATGCGGAAGACCGCGGTGAACGTCTTGATGGGGCTGTTGAGACCGGCGGAGGCCACCGGACTGGCGAATTCGAAGTGGGCCGGCAGCACCAGATCGGGATAGGCGTCCAGGTAGACGTTGGCCTTGCTCCCGGGCACGATGGCTTCGATATCGGGTTCTCCCACACTGCAGCGGACGCGCATCTCGGAGGGATCGAAGATGCTGACGAGGGGCTGGCCGCGGTAGAGTTGATCGCCTTCCTGGGCGTGACCCAGGGAATTACCGCGGTTGAGATTCTCCAAGGCGACCATGCCGGCGAGCGGGGCTTTCACATCCAGCTTGCCGACGTTGGTCCGGGCCCGTTCCAGGGCCACCCTCTGGCGGTCGCGCTGCAATTCGAGGATACGGAGGGCAGCGGCGTCGGCCAGATCATGGAGGGCGTTGGATTTTTTCAAACTCTCGACGTGCAGGGTGGCGATGCGAGCCTTCTCTTCGTCTTTCAGTCGGTCGATGTCAGCGAGCACGGGACCCTTGCGCAACTCGATTTGAGCTTTGGCGAGATCGGCTTCGGCCTGCTGCAAATCGGTGGTGCGCTTCTCGGCGTCGGCGCGGTTTTGGGCGCGCTTCTGATCGGCCTGGTGGCCGAGGTCGTCACCCTTGGCCTGGGCATCGCGGGCGGCGTCCATTTGGACCGTGGCATCGAAGCTGG
Organism: Bryobacteraceae bacterium; assembly: GCA_049511275.1. Classification (GTDB taxonomy): domain Bacteria; phylum Acidobacteriota; class Terriglobia; order Bryobacterales; family Bryobacteraceae; genus PALSA-129. Next base: position 4,445 of record JBEKYE010000346.1, on the reverse strand, counting down.
CGATGGGGTCGCCGGCCGAGACGTGCGACCCACCGGCAATGATGCGGGTGAGGGTCATGCGGTTGTATTGGCCGGTGATGGCCGGTACCAGGACCTTGGAGGCGTGGACGGCCTGGATGACGCCGGTGATGCGGACCTCGCGTCTTGCGTCCGGCGCCCCGGCTGTAGCAGCGGGGGTCGTGGCTGCGGGAACCGAGGGCGCCGGACGTTCGCAGGAAATGAGAACCATGGCCGAGACGGCTGTCGCAAGGACGCAAATCCAATGCTTCATTTTGGTTCTCGGAGGTTAGACGCCAGAAGGCGGCAAATGGTTGATAGGATTTTCGGACGGGATTGTGCCGGGAGATAGCGGCACGGTGTGAGTAGATTTCTCTAATTTGCCGGTATCAGTTCCAAAATAATGGCTCGAAGTGAAACTCTTTAGAGCTACTTATGTTATAGTCGTTCACAAATCCATCAGCGGTATGGAAAATGGTGTTCCTTGGTTGAAGGAGCGGGGATTATACCGTAAATGTGTGGTATTGCAGGATTTACAAGTCTTAATGGCAGATTAGATTGGAATCTGGCCCGCCGGATCAATGAAACGCTGTACCATCGGGGTCCCGACCAGCAGGGGATCTACGAAGGCAGCGAGGCGGCTCTTTGCGCGGTTCGCCTCAAAGTCATCGATCTCGAAGGCGGCGATCAACCCGTGGTGAGCGACGATGGCGACACCGCGATTGCGTTCAACGGGGAGATTTACAATCACCGGGACATTCGCGCGGAACTGGAAGAACTGGGCCACCGTTTCCATTCTCACTGCGACACGGAAACCGTGCTGCATGCGTTTCTGCAATGGGACACGAAATGCTTCGAGCGCATGCGCGGCATGTTCGCGGTGGCGCTGTGGACCGAATCGCGCAAGCGGCTGGTGCTGGCGCGGGACCGCATGGGCATCAAGCCGCTGTACTATTACCGGCACGGCGATGACGTCTACTTCGGCTCGGAACTGAAAGCCATTCTGGAACACTCCGAGGTCCCGCGGCGACTGGATCTGGAGGCGCTGGACAGCTATCTTTCGGTCAATTACGTGCCGGGTTCGCACACGCTGATCGAAGGCATCAAGAAAGTGCGGCCGGGAGAACTGCTGGAATGGCGCCACGGCAAGCTCTGGCTGGAGCCGTGGTACAAGCCGGCGACGGGCTCGCGGAAGGCCTGTTCGCTGGAGTCGGCGAAAGAAGAACTGGACCAGCTGCTGAGCGAGTCTATCCGGGAACACCTGGTTGCGGATGTTCCGCTGGGAGTGTGGGCTTCGGGAGGCCTGGATTCCTCGACGATCCTGCATTACGCCGCGCGCCAAACGGCCGGCCGTTTGAAGACTTTTTCGGTCTCCTTCGCCGGGCGGTCGTGTGACGAAAGCCGCTACTTTCGCGAAATCGCGCGGGTCTATGGAACCGACCACCACGAGTTCGATCTCAACCCGGCGGTGGAACTGGAAAGCGCCATCGAGGACTTCGCGTACTTTTCGGATGAACCCAGCGCGGATGCCGGCGCGTTGCCGGTCTGGTACCTTTCGCGCATGTGCCGCCAGCAGGTGACGGTGGCTTTGTCGGGCGAAGGCGCGGACGAATTGTTCGGCGGCTATCTGACTTACATAGCGGACCGGCTGGCGCGACCGTTCCGCGCGACGCCCGGGCCGCTGCGGCGCCTGGCGCGCGGGGCGATGGACCGGTGGCTGCCGGTTTCGGACGATCAACTCAGCTTCGAGTACAAATTGAAGCGTTGGGTGGATGGGAGCTTCCTGCATCCCGACGAAGCGCATTTTTTCTGGAACGGTACATTCTCTTCCGCCGAGCGCAAACAGATTCGCCCCGGCGCCAACGGCAGCGGGCTGCGCACGCTGGTGGACCGTCTGGGGATTGAGCGGGGCGGCACCATCGACCGATACCTGCAGGTGGACCAGGCTTATTACCTGCCGGACGACATCTTATACAAGACGGACCGCATGAGCATGGCGCACTCGCTCGAAGTGCGTCCGCCGTTCCTGGATCACCGCATCGTGGAATTTGCGCGCTCGCTACCCCAGAAGCTGAAGATCCGAGGCTTCCAGCAGAAGTTCATCCTGAAGGAGCTGATGCGGGGCAAACTACCGGACTTCGTTCTCGATCGCAAGAAATCGGGGTTCGACATTCCGACGCACGAATGGTTCCGCGGCCCTCTGCGCAATCTGCTCATGGATACCCTGACGCCCGAGGCAATCGACGCCACCGGCGTATTCGATTCGCAAGCAATCCATGCGCTGATTCGCGATCATATGGAAAGGCGCATCAATGTCGGATATCACCTATGGGGCCTGCTGACTCTTTTCCTTTGGATGAAGCGGTGGAAGGTCCAGGCCCCGCCACTGGCCGGAAGGGCCCAGGTAGCGCCCGCGCGGCTGCTGGCTATCAAGTAATCGTCTTAGCAATCGCAGTCCTGGTTTTCCTGGCAACCATCCTCAGCCCACCCGCTTTGATGGACGACGTGGACGCCGTGCAGGCGCAGATTGCGCGCAACATGGTGCAATCGGGCGACTGGGTCACGGCGCGCCTCGATGGCGTCGCCTATCTGGAAAAGTCGCCACTCAAGTACTGGATGATCGCGGTATCGTTCCTGGTCTTCGGGCCCCACGATTGGGCGGCGCGGATCCCGGGGGCGTTGTCGGCGGTGGCGTTGTGTTGGATTACGGCGCGCTTCGGGGCCTGGGCATTCGGGCGGCGCGCGGGACTGCTGGCCGGCCTGGTGCTGGCCACTTGCGTCGGACTGTTTCTGTTTACGCGTATCCTGCTGCCGGACGCCATTCTCACGCTGGCCGTCACGCTGGCAATGTGGAGCCTGTTACGCGCGCTCGATCAGCGAGAACCGCACCCGGCCCGCTGGGCCTTGCTGATGTGGGCCGCGATGGCGATTGGACTCCTGTTGAAAGGGCTGATCGCCGCCCTGTTCCCGATCGCCGCCGGTGTGCTGTACCTGGGCTTCAGCCGGCAATTGCTGCGGCGCCAGACCTGGATGCGATTGAGACCGCTTTCGGGAATTCTTCTGTTCCTGCTGATCGCCGCGCCGTGGCACGTGCTGGCAACGATTCGGAATCCGCCATATTTCGATCTCACGATGCACAGCGAGCGGGGCTCGTATCACGGCTTCTTCTGGTTCTATTTCCTCAACGAGCACGTGCTGCGGTTTCTGAACCTGCGTTACCCACGCGATTACGACACGGTACCGCGCCCGTACTTCTGGCTGTTTCACCTGCTCTGGCTGTTCCCGTGGAGCGTTTACCTGCCGGCGTGCGCCTGGCGGCGCAGCGCCGAGCCGGCCGACACGCGCGCATCCCGCACGCGGCTGCTGATCCTATGCTGGACCGGTTTCATTCTGGTCTTCTTCACGCTCTCCACCACGCAGGAATACTATTCGATGCCGTGTTACCCGGCTCTGGCGCTGCTGCTCGGCTGGGCGATGGACCGGGGCCACCCCTGGCTGCGCTACGGCACGCGCGCGATTGCCGCGGTGGCGGCGCTGGCCGCGATCGTCATAGGCGCGATTCTCTGGATGGTTCGCGGAATGCCAGCACCGGGCGATATCGCTGTGGCGCTCAACCAGAATCCGGAACGCTACTTTCTGTCGCTGGGGCACATGGCAGACCTTACTCTAGGCGCCTTCGCCTATCTGCGATTGCCGCTCGCGGTGGCCGGGGTTGCGTTCAGCGTCGGCGCCATCGGGGCGTGGCGGAGCGCGCGGCGCGGCTCGGTGCCGGTGGCGGCGCTCACCGCGATGATGGTTCTGTTCTTTCACGCGGCACGCCTGGCGCTGGTGGTTTTCGATCCCTACATGTCGTCTCGACCGCTGGCGCAGGCGCTGCTCGATGCGCCTCCAGGCAAGTTGATTGTGGACGATCAGTACTACACGTTCTCTTCGGTCTTCTTCTACACGAACCGCCGCGCGCTGTTGCTCAACGGCCGCGTCAACAACCTGGTTTACGGCTCTTACGCCCCGAATGCGCCGCAGGATGTCTTCATCGAAGACAGGGATTTCGCACGGCTGTGGGCCTCGCCGGCGCGTTTTTACCTGGTTGCTGAAGCTCCGCAAGTCCCGCGCCTCACCAAACTGGCGGGAAACCGGCTGTTTCGGCTACAAGAATCGGGCGGCAAATACCTGTTCACAAATTTCTAGTCACTATATTCGGTTTGTTTTTAGATACTTAGCATTTCAACCTGGCCTGGATAGTTCGGGGCCGATGCTACTCTCAAATCGGGTAAAGAATTACGCGGCCTCGCGCCAGACGCGAGGCCGTTTGTTTTTTGAGACTCTTTATGAGCAAGACCGAATCCAAGACAGACCAAAAACGAGACTGCAAACAATGCAGCAACTGGGAAACCATCCGAGAGCACGTAAGAGTCTCGGAACTTCTCGCTAAAGCGATCGCCAGTTAC
>JBEKYE010000345.1:0-9046 GCA_049511275.1 Bryobacteraceae bacterium | reverse complement strand
ATGGCGGGGTCGAGTTCCACGTAATCCACGCGTTCCAGTGTGGGGTGCCGCAGCGCTTGGGCGATGCTTCCGTTGAGCCCCCCGCCAATCAGCAGGAGACTTCGCGGTGACGGGTGCTCCAGCAAGGCGTAGTGAACGGCCTCTTCGGCGGCCTCCGGATCGGGCACGTTGAACAGGACCACGCCGTTTTCGTAAACGCTGCGGCTTCCTTCCGTCCCGACCACGGCCAGGCTTCCGTAAACCGAGTTGCGCGTCGCGACCAGGTGCAGGCCTCCCCAGAAGTGCTTCTGGGAGATTGCTTCCAGGTTTTTCGGCCAGCCGAAAAACGCCAGCACGGCGGCAATGCCAAGCAGTCCGCCGATTGCCGCGTAGCGTGCCGGCCGGGCCGCGATGGCAAGGCCGGACGCAGCCATCAGATTCAGCACGGCCAGCAACCAGGCGACTTCCAGAGAGCTCAAATACCGGATCAGGATCAATCCCGCCACCGCGCCGCCTGCCGACGACCCCACGGCTTCCCACAGGTACACCGAACCGGTGGCCTCACTGCGAGCCGCGACTTGTCGCTCGACCGTGAGGGAGCGGTGCCCGTCCCGGGGATGTTTCCTAGCCGTCGTGGCGCAGGCGGTCGCGTAAACCTTGCTGCCTGCCGTGAACAGGGCTCCGCAAAGAATGCAGAGCGGGCCAAGCGTGGAAAACGAAGTGAGCAGCATGGGACCAGGTCCTAGAACCTCACCCGGCACCGTCTGGAGAAGGCCTTTGGCGGCGCGCACGGCCAGCACCGTCGCGGGCAGGATGGCCGTGATCAGCACCTGGATTCCGGCCATCAGGCGGCGCGGTTGCCGGGCGCCCGCCGCCAAGCGCCCGGCCAGGCTGCTGCCGGCGGCCGTCCAGAAGAGCCAGCTTCCGAGCATCAGCCCGATGGAGCTCTCGTTGCCATAGAAAACCACCATCAGTTCGCGCAGCAGCACGATCTGGGCAATGGCGGCCGTGAAGCCTATCAGGATAAGAGCCGCCCGAACTCCGAATCCGGTCCTCACACTTCCAGGATTAGACTTAAACTGGTCTTGAAGTCAAAGGCGCGCCAACCATGGAGCCCGAAGCCGCACTACTGAGACGCCGCGAAGCGATGATCCGGCTGCTTCGCCTGGGCGGGGTGACCACCGCCGCAGCCGGGCTGGGCGTGTGGTTGAACGGGCGCGATCAGCGCCCCGTAGCGCCGGCCGCGATCACTGTGCGCTCGAATTTTCAGGTTCCGGCGGATGAGGCTCTACCCGAAATGGTGGTCATCCAGGGCGACAACCCAGCGCTTATGGCGCGGCGCGCCATCCAGGAACTGGGCGGCATCCATCGCTTCATCTCGCGCGGCGACGTCGTGGTGATCAAGCCCAACGTGGCCTGGGACCGCACCGCCGAACAAGCCGCCAACACCAACCCGCTGGTGGTCGCCGAACTCGCCCGTCTTTGCCTGGAGGCCGGCGCCCGGCGGGCCATTGTGACGGATGTGAGCATCAACGACCCGCGCTCCTGCTTTGCGCGCAGCGGCATTGCCGCCGCCGCCCGCGCGGCGGGTGCGGAAGTCATCCTCCCCGAGGACCGCTTGTTCCGGGAAGTCGATCTGCGCGGGCAGGTGCTGAATTCCTGGCCGGTGCTGGAGCCCTTTCTGAGCGCCGACAAAATGATCAACATCCCGATTGCCAAGCACCACAGCCTGACCGGCGCCACGTTGGGAATGAAGAACTGGTACGGCATCCTGGGTGGCCCGCGTCAGCGGCTGCATCAGCACATTCACGAAAGCCTGGCAGACCTGGCCGATTTCATGCGTCCCACGCTGACGCTCATCGATGCCTTTCGCGTGCTCCTGAGGAACGGACCGGGCGGCGGGAACCCCGCGGACGTGGCTTTGAAGAAGACCCTGATTGCCGGGACCGATCCGGTTGCGCTGGACGCGTATGCCGCTCAAGCCTACTGGAACCTGGACTGGCATACGCTCCGATATTTGAAGCTGGCCAGCGAGCGCGGTTTGGGGACGCTGGGTTTTGAGACAACCCGAACCCGCTTTGTGGCACTAAGCAGTTAACAGGGGCAAGTGGGACAGACCATCGCCTTTCGTGGTCTGTTAGGCTTGCTGACACGGGGCGCTTGACAGACGACACAAACCGATCGTCTGTCCTACATTGCAATTACTGCACCAGCAACACCGGAGCCTGCCAGAAAGCGGCCTTCTGGCCGGTTGGATCGATGACGGTTACCTGGCAATCGTACCTGCCCGCGGGTAGTTTGCCGAGGGCCAGGCTGAAGCGCAGCGGCAGCGCTTTTGACTTCGTGTCCATGCCTTCGGAGACGCCCAGCGGGGCCGTTTCGAAGGCCTTGGTCTGACCGCGGTAGAAGGTTACAAAGGCTACCAGCGGTTGCGTAGTGGCGGCGCCGCGCTCGTAGGCTTGCAGGTACACATACAGGTCGCGGCTCTTGCTGAAAACCCGGTTAACGCTGGGGACCAGTTTCTTTCCGTCCTGAATCAGCGGATTCACCGCGGGAGCCTTGTCCTTGCCGGCGGTATAAAGGGACTCCTTCAGATCCGTGCGCTGGCCGCTTAAGACCACGGAGCTGATGGGAATTCTCGTGGTCTCCTTGTTAAGGTTGGGGACGACGAACTTGTGCATATAAGTGCCGATGCGGCCGGTTTCATCGTCGCGCGCCAGGAACTTGATGGTGTAAGAGCCGGGCAGCAAAGTGAAGGCGTTGTCGTATTGGATGGGCTGGTGCACCAGTTGCGCGGCGGTTTCGCCCGTGAGCTTGATGTCGGCCCTATCGCGGATGTTGGAGACGGTGGTGCCGTATTCGTCTTTCACTTCACCGATGAACTCGATCACCGTGCGCTCCGCGCCGCCCTTGCGGGCCAGGGCCAGCTCGCTGCCTGGAATCTTGGCTACCACCGGAACAAAGTACTCGGCGGAATTCAGTTGGAAATAGTTGATCTCCATGGCGATGGTGATCTCAGTCATGGGATCGGCCATCATCAGGGCGTCCTGTAACTGGCGCTCTTTGTCGGCGGTGGTGAACTTATTAAAAGTCTTGTTAGCGTAATATCCCACGCGGTAATCCAACTTAGCGGTGGTATCTTCCTTCAGCGAGATCTTGATGCGGCGAAATTTGCCGTCGAGATTGGCATTGGTGGTGTAGTAACCGATGATGTAATAACTGGAAATGGATTCCTGGGCTTCGACAATGCCGCGAGAGAGATCGTTATTATCGAACAGGGCCTTGCCGCCGGTGTCAACCGCCAGCGCGTACATGTTGTCTTGCGATTTCTGTAAGCCGGTGGAGACGGCCATCGCCGAGCCGCCGTTGTACATGCCGACGCCGCCCGGCGAGCCTCTGGTGGCGTCGCCCAGCGGCGACAGCGCCACCAGGCCGCGGGCATCCACGGCAAAGAAAGTCACGTTGGCGCGGATGGCGGCATTGGTGGTGGCCTGGAATTGCGACTGGTTGTCGATGTTGTTCAACTGCAGGCCGCTGGCGAAGTAGAGCAGCACTTTCTTTTCGTTGAGCGCGCCGAGCATGCGCACGGTGCTTTGCAGCGCGGCAAGCTGGCGGTTGGTGTTGAAGAGATTGAACTCGCTGTCGTCTTCGCCGAAGGCGGAGCCGTAGTCGGAGGAGCTGTCGTCGCTGAGAAGCTCATCCAGGCCCTGGCCCTCGCCGATGATGAGCTTGGCCATGGTTTTCATCAGGTCGTCGCGGTTGGCTGTGAAATCCTGGAGCACCTTGACGGCGGTGCCGTCGTACTTGATGATGGCCATCAAATCCGCCGCGGTCATTTGGGTGCGAATGAATTTCGTTCCGGCGTCCAGAGCGCGGAGCTGATCGGCCTCCGGCATGGCGCTCATGTCGTAATAGAGGGCCAGCAGGCGCTTATCGCGATACTTAATGTCGCCGGGCGCCTCCGGGGCGATCTGGGCGGCCACCACCGGATCGACTTTGGGCTTTTCGGGTTCGGCAGCCGCCGGAATGGTGGGCGTGTCGGAGGTGGGCGGAAGCGGCGCGTCGGTGAGCTTCTCGAAATCGCAGATGGATATGGTCTGCGGCAGGTTGTCCTCGGTCACCACAAAATCCTTGGCGGTCAGGCCCTCGATGACGTTGCCGTTCTTGTCCTTGACCATGACGGTCTCGATTACCAATTGGGCGCTGGCTTGAAACTTCGCCGGACCGTTGGCGGGTGTCGCGGGATTCTGCGGAGTCCCACTGGGTGGCTTGGTCGGCGGCTGCTGTGCAAAGGCAACCAGCATCAGGAATAGCGGGGCAAAAGAAACCTTCGGCATTTTATGGGAATCTCCATCGCAAAGTCGCGGTGATGCTACGCATGGCGTTGGCCGTGCTGGGAAATCCGAACTGGCCGCTGAGCACACTGGGGTTCCAGTTCGGGTAGGTGACGTGGTTGATCGGGTTGGTGCTGTCGAAGCGCAGATCGAATTTTTCGAAGGACCGCGCCATGGAAGCGGTCATGGCGAACTGGTTGGGGCCGGTGAGCGAATTCCGGCCGGCGTCACCCCAGGAACCGGCGGGGGGCGCGGTGAAGGCATTTATGTTGAAGTGCGCGCCGTCGGTGGTTTGGTACACCGGCAAGCCGTTGTACTCCGGCCGTATGCTGTTCCCGAAACCGGTTACGCCCACCGTCTCCGGGTAAATGGGGTTCTCCGGCATTCCGGTGCCCAGAGTAATCTGGCTCACGATGGTCCAGCCTTTGATGATGGCGCCACGCCAGCCGCCCAGCAGCGTGCCGCCATGCACTCCTACACCGGTGCTGTATTGCATGTTGATCACGAGGTTGTGGCGCTGATCGAAAGGCGACAGGCCGCGTTCCGCGTCGAGATGCAGCCAATCCTGCGCGATGACCGCGCTGCCCTGTCCTTTCCCGCCAAGGGCCGCGTCATCGATGGATTTCGAATAGGTGTACTGGAAGCTGGTCGAGAAGCCGCTGTGGAAGCGGCGCCGCATACTGAGTGAGCCGGCCTCGCGCGTGGAATTTCCGTTCGAAGTCATGTAGGCATAGCCGGAGAGGCAAGCCGCGCAGGGGTTCACGACACCCGCGGGATACGTATTGGGGTAAAACGCTTGCACGGCGTGAGTGCCCTTGATGCCGTTGTAAGTGGCCGTGAGGACCATGGACGCGGTGACATTTTGCTGCACCGAGAACAGCCAGTTCTGCGAATAACCGGGGCGGAAGTTGGGGTCGATGGCGAAGGTGTTGGTGGTGACGTTGGGAGAAACATTGAAGCCGCTGGCCAGCGTGAGCGGATCGGCGGCGCTGTTTTGCACGACCAAGCTCTTGGAAAGCGGCGACTGTTGCGCCATCTGGTTTGAAATGCGCGGTTGGACGGCGTGCTTATCGGGACGGATGATGGAATCGGGGTAATGCAAACCGCTGACGGGCCCGATCGGGCTGCTGGCCACCACGGGGGTCGGGTTGGAAAAGCCCGGGCCAAGGTCGAGGTTGACCAGGCGGCCGCGTTCTTCGATGATCGGCGCATTGTATTCCCAGCGCAGGCCGGCGTTCAGGGTGAAGGTGGAGCTCATTCTCCAGTCGTCGGTGAAGAACGCGTCGTAGGACCTGGATCGAAAATATTTGTCGGCGTTTCCGAAGGCGATCTGGCTGGTGTCCGGAATGCCAAGCAGGAAGTCGGCGAAATCGGAGCCGGTGCCTGGGACCGCCACGCCGTTGACCGCCTGCCCGGTGGCGGTACCGTTGAAGGTGAAAGTGCCGCGCGGATTTTGTTGCGAGACGGGATTGAATTGCAGCATGGCGAAATCGCCGCCCATGGTGATGTTGTGCGGGCGGCGCAGCCAGGAGATGCTGGCGGAGAGCCGGCCGGTCTGATTCCGCTGCGCCGATTCCGTTCCGTCGGAGAGCCCCGTGATGCCGCTGTTGAAGGTGAGATTGGGCGGTCCCCAGTTGTTGGGAGTCTGGTCGTTGCCGGTGATTCCAGCTTTGCCCGAAACATTCACCAGGTTGGCGAAGTAGGGGGTGCTCTGGGCAACCGACCGGCTGAAATTGAAGCCGAATGTGCCAAACCACTGGCGGCTGAAGGTATGGCGCCAGTTGGCATTTCCATTCAAGCCGGTGGACTCAGAGTGGTCCACGAATGTGAACAGATTCGGGCTGAGGTTGCGGATGTTCTGCATGGCGAACGAGAAGTTCAAAAAATTCTTGTTATTGACGTTCTTGTTCACGCGTACCTGGCCGGCGTCGGAGTCGCTGCGGCTCACCAGCGGAATTTGGTAGTTGAAGCGTGAATTGGCAAGGAAATTCGGCTGCGGATAATAGCCCAGCAACGCCAGGGCCTGCGGGCTGAGGCGGCTCGCCGGGATCTGGTTGTTGGGAAACGGTATCCCCGTAGTGGGATCGTAGACGGTGACGGGCAGCCCCAGAGGGTTCAAAACCTGCGAGAAATTGCCGTTTTCTTCGGCCGCGGTGGGCATCAGACCGGGCGTCGTGTTGGAGGTGCGGTTGCGAGAATCCTGATATCCGATGAAGAAATTGCCGTTATAGCGGAACAGATGCGGAATCATGAGCGGTCCGCCGAAACTGATGCTTGGCGTCAACTGGTTGATGGCCTTGGGAGTGTTCTGACCGGTGATGGAGTAGGTACGGGCATCCAGCGCCGAATTATTGACGTTGAAGCCCAGTTGGCCATTGAAGAGCGAACCTGGGCCGACGCGAAAATTGCCGATGGCGCGCCGTTCGATTCCGGTGCTGACGCTGCCGTTGACCAGCAGGGCGTCGGAAGTGCCGCCGGAGCTGGAGTCGGCGGCGCTAGCATCGCCGGCCAAGCTTGTGCTGTTATCGGCGGGCTGGGTGTCGCCGGCGGCATTCACGGCCGCGCGCTGAAAGCCGGGTTGCGATCCGGCGGCTGGCGTGTTTGCGGCGCCTTTCGCGTTCTTCGATGACTTACCGCCTTTGGCCGGCGCGGTGGTTGCGGCGGCTGCGGCTGGTGCCGCGCCGGGTTGAGCGGCGACTGCGGCTGGCGAGGCGCCGGGTTGCGCACCCGGGACCGGTGCGGCTGCCGTGGCCGGCGCGGTGGATGCGGCGGGCGCAGCCCCGGGCGCCGGCGTCTCCGGCTTGATCTGGTCCATCGGCAGCATCTGCAACTCCCACTCCGCCGCCGGCGCCCCCGGCAAGATTCCGATTTCGCGTTTCAGCGGCGCAAAGCACAGCATCTCCACCTGGATATTCCAGACTCCGTCCGCCAGTTCGGGAAAAGTATAGACGCCGTCCTGGCCGGTAATCGCGACGAGTTTCTTGTCGCCCTGGGTAGCGGTCACGGTTGCGCCGGGGACCGGCACGGCGCCGAACTTCACCACTCCGTGATGTTCCGCGGCAGCCAGAACGAATACGGCGGCCACCGCGAGTAGCGGGTATCGGAAGTAGTGGACCATCCTCTTCCACGTCATTGGAAATCCCTGCTCCTTTTCGAGTAGCCTCCCGGTGCGTGTTTCCCCCGGACGGGAAACCCGGTCATTCATTCTCAGTGGGCGCCTTATTCGCGTGTTCGATGACCAGAGTCTCTATGCGGTCCTTGCGCGATTCCAGCTTGAGCCCGAGCGACTGTAGTGCTTGAAAGATGTTTCCGACTGGTTCGTTGATTGGCGGGGGCCCGATTCTGGCGTCTCCCGCACCACCGGGTGGTCCGCCACCGCCAGAGGGCATGGAGCGTATCCCGCCCCTGTTGAAATTTGAGGACTCGTCGGGCATGAAGGTCAGCTCGATATCATAAATTCCCTTGAGGTCGGTCGAGTCGATTACCGGCCGGTCCACGCTATTCGATAGTGCCATGACCAGCCTGGTCATATCCATGGCGCCCTTCAGGGTCATTCCGTTTTGAGTCACTTGGACTATGATCGCGCCCGGCGGAAGGCCCTTGCCAGGCGCCGGCGGCGGAGGCGGCGTTGCTTCACCGCGGCCTGCCGCAGCCATCATCGCTTGAATGGCAGCCGCGGTGTCGGGGTCGGTTTCTTTCAGCTTCGGGCCGCCCTTGGCCACCGTCAGCGCATAAACCGGCAGAATCTTGGTTTCCTTGTGCGACTTGATCTGGAAGCGGTCCGCCAGCAGCGTTTGCATCATGGCGGGAATCTGATCCGGGGGAACCCCCGCAGGCACCTTTGCCTGCACGTTGTAGCCTTCGGCGTCGAGCCAGTCAGGCCCGGTAATCTGGTAGTCCTTCAGGCCATAGGCTCGCGCCAGCAGGAGCTTGAGGGTGAAGTTCCGGTAGTCCACCATGCCCGGATCGCCGCCCTGGCGGCGGAAGATCCGCCCGTCGGGCGAAGGTTCGGCTGGCTTCACCGAGGCTACTTCAAATGCCGGGGAGGCTGCCGCGGGTTGGCCGAACGCCGCCATCGAGGTGAAGGCCACCAGGCCAGCGCCGATGATGCTACGCGTCATAGTTGCTCTGCTTTCCGCCACACCGCTGCTGCTACAGGACAGGGATCGACCCAGGGTGCAGCAGCCGCTTGTCTGTATGACGATCTTGCCCCCCAAAGTGTTCGGCCTCCCCGAATGTTTTTTCCCTTGGACGTTAGTTTTCCACAGGGTATTGCCCGCTCGACCGGCCAAAATTCCCAAACTCCTCGGCGCGGCATCAATTCTCCACCGGAATCCTCTCGGCATGATCCACCATCAGCATCTCCACCGGCATCTTTTTCTCGTCTATTTTGACGCCGAGCTGCTGTTGGGCCGCCTGGATGAAGATCGGAATGACGTCGTTGATGCCCATGGGGGTGGTGGGGTCCAGGACGTTGGACAGGTCGAGCTTGAAGTCATAGCGGCCGGTCAGCCCAGTCTGATCCACCACGGGCGCCTGCAGCGGCCCCGAGAGCAGTTCCGCCAGCTTTGGGACGGTAGCTCTTTGGAAGGTTGCGCCGGCCGGCGGGGAGGGTTGGAACGCCATAACGAACTCGGTGGTAGAATCAAATATATTAAGGCCGGACTTGGCAACCAATAAGATGTACGCCAGCATTTCCTTGGATTCGCGGTGCAAGGCCAGCATGAAGCAGA
>JBEKYE010000344.1:0-5504 GCA_049511275.1 Bryobacteraceae bacterium | reverse complement strand
CGCTGACCGCAAACTTCGCGTCCTTATAAGCCGACCCGTTCTTGCCGGTGTTCCAATCGAGCCAATATGCCTCGCTCGGATAGAGGAACCCCGGCCCGTACTCGAGCAGCCCCAAACCGCTGCCATCGCCCTTCATACGAATCCGCGACACCGTGCCGAACAGCGACGCCGAGTTTTGAATCCATGTCTTGCCCCCGTCTCGCGTGGACAAAGAGTAGGAGAGATGCGGGGATTCCCGCCGGTGGAGGGCCGCCTGCGGATCTACCCAGTCGGGCCGCTGATAAAACACGTTGCGCGGCGGAATGTTCCATCCCGTTATCACGCCCGCCTGCGGCGTGGCGAAGGCAATCCACGTGTAGGCGCTGTATTGCACGTCCCCCGGCTGTTTGGTCGCCACAGTCACGGGAGCCCACTTTTGGCCGCCATCGTGAGTTTCGAGCACGGTTTTCCTCGGCCCAACCGCCCACCCATTCTTGTCATCGGCGAAGTAGACGCGGTAGATCTGCCCCGGCGGCTTCGGCAGCTTGGCCCAGGTCTTGCCCATCTCGAGCGTTCGCCACACGCCCTTGGCCGTCACCAGCCAGCCCACGTTCTCATTCAGGAAGAACAGCGAAACCGGCATCTCCTTCAACGGCAGCGCCTGCCAGTGCGCGCCGCCATCGCTCGTCACCACCGAAGTCGGCTGCGGCGGGCGCTTGGCTGCCACGATCACTCCCACCGCCACGCCGCGCGTGGCCGAGGGAAACTGCAAGTCCACAATTTCCAGGTGCGCCTTGTCCTGATCGTAAAAATACTGGATCTGCCAGCGCTGTGCTTCGACCGTGGTCGCGCACACCGCCAGAATGGAGAACGCCCAAACCGTCCGAGCAAATGCCGGAATCACCGTGCTCCTATTGTTTCATGGGAACCGGCCCGGAGGAAAGCACCAGTTCCACATGATTGGCTGTCTCTACCGCCGTCGGCGCCATGCGCGCCAGCACCAGCACGCAGCCGATCTGCTCCCCGACGGTCGTCAGCACTTCCAGTTCGCCGCCGGTGTGCTGGTGCGGCAACCGGTGCTGCACGTTGATGACGCCCACCACGCGGTTGCGCGCGATCACCGGAGCCGAAAGAAATGCCTCAAAGGTATCTTCTTCCAGTTCGCCGAATTTCTTGAACCGCGCATCCTTGTACGCCTCGCGCGAGATCCCCACCAGCCGCCGTTCCCGCGCTACCCATCCGGTCAAGCCTTCATTCCAACGCATGCGCAGCTTGCCGATGGTCGAGGGGTGCGGCGTATTCGACGCGCACAGCACCAGATCGTCGCCGTCCTGCAGGTAGATCAGGCACGAATCGCACTGCGTAAACTCCACCACCAGCGAGACCACCCCCTGCAATACATCCTGCAGGCTCAGGTCCTTGACCATGAAGCGGCTGATCTTTTGAAACAGCCGCAACTGCTGCTCGGTCCGTTGCAGACGCACTTCCAGCTCTTTGGCTTTAGCCACGACTCTATTATAGCTTCGGCCCGCGCCCAACTCCCTCGCGCCTGGAGGGCGGACCCCCGGGTCCGCGGCCGACGCCCCCGTCGGCCTGCTGGCGTTGGCATGATGCTGATATGGGTGATGCGACTGCGGGACGAGGGCGTCCCGCGCGGACCAGGGGGTCCGCCCTCCAACTTACGTCCGGACCCGCGCCGTCGCGAGAACCAAGTGGCATTGGGAGGGCTGGAAAACCCATACCAAACCAGCGCTAGCGCCGGCCGTGGTAGGCGCCGGTGAAGTTGATTCGCGAAGGGGCGCGGAATCCCGGGAAGGCGTAACTGCTCCGGCTACGCGGCAGGCGGGTTCATCAGCAGGCGCTTCTCGATTTCCCAGAGGCGGCGCTCCAGGATGTTCATCCGCTCTTTCACGGTTGAAACGCTGTTGCCGGTATTGACCTCAAGTTCGCGGAATTGTATGCGTACCTGCTCTTGCCAGGGAAGAAAGGCCTTGAGCAACTCCGTCTGCATGTCGCGCATCTGCTCGGAAAGACCGTCCATCCGGACGTCCAGTCTGGTGTCGAGGGCCGCCACATCTTTCGCAACGGCCGCCACATCTTTCGCAACGGCCGCCACATCTTTCGCAACGGCCGCCACATCCTTCGCAACGGCCGCCACATCTTTCTTCGTCGCGGGAGCGTTCCCATTTTCTGCCATGCTATCCCTATCTTACTCCGCCACGGCTTTCGACTCAATCAGCGCGCGCATGCCGGCCAGGAACTCTTCCAGCGTCTTCACGCCCTGGTCGCCGTGTTTGCGGTTGCGCACGGCCACCTGGTTGTTCTGCTGCTCGCGGTCGCCCACGACTAACATATACGGGACTTTCTGCAACTGCGCTTCGCGAATCTTCAGGTTCACTTTCTCGCTGCGCTCGTCGATGGCCGCGCGGATGCCGGCGGCCTCCAGTGTCTTCCACACCTGGCGCGCGTATTCCGTCTGGCGGTCGGTGATCGGCAGCACAATGGCCTGCACGGGGGCGAGCCACACCGGGAACGCGCCGGCGTACAGCTCAATCAGGTAGGCGACCATGCGCTCCATGGTGCTGACCACGGCGCGGTGGATGATCACCGGACGATGTTCCTTCCCGTCCGCCCCTACATATTTCAGCTCGAACTGGTTGGGAAGGTGAAAATCCACCTGGACAGTCGAATAGGTCTCTTCGTGCCCCATCATATCGGCAAGCTGTATGTCCAGCTTGGGCCCATAAAAGGCGGCTTCGCCGCGCGCCTCCACATAGGGCAGTCCCAGCGAATCCATGGCCTCGCGGAGAACCTTTTCTCCCAACTCCCACATGGCGTCGTTATCGACGTACTTTTCCTTGTCGGCCCTGTCGCCGAGCGACAAGCGGTAGCGGTATTGCGTAATGCCCAGGTCGCGGTAGGCCTGCTCCACCAGCTTCATCACGCTGGAGAACTCTTCCTTGATCTGTTCCGGCGTGCAGAAAATGTGAGCGTCGTTGAGCGTCATCGAGCGCACGCGGCTCAAGCCGCTCAACGCGCCCGAGCGCTCGTACCGGTACATGGTGCCTAGCTCGGCGATGCGCACCGGTAGATCGCGGTAGCTGCGCTGCTTCGACTCGAATATCAGAATATGGTGCGGGCAGTTCATGGGACGCAAGACCATCTGCTCGGTTTCCAGGTCCATCGGCGGGAACATGCTGCTCTGATAATGGGCCCAATGGCCCGACCGCTGGTACAGTTCGACCTTCGCCAGGTCGGGGGTGTACACGTGCTGGTATCCCCCGGCGCGTTCCTTCTCGAGGATGTATTCTTCGAGCAGCCGCCGCACGGTCGCGCCTTTTGGCAGCCATAGCGGCAGGCCCGCGCCCACGGCCTCATTCACCGTGAACAGTTCGAGTTCTTTTCCCAGCCGCCGGTGATCCCGCCGCTTGGCCTCCTCCAGACGGTTGAGGTACTCCTCCAGGTCTTTCTGGGAGAAGAAGGCCGTGCCGTAGATGCGCTGCAACTGCTTGTTGTGCTCGTCGCCTTTCCAGTAAGCGCCGGCGATGGAGAGCAGCTTGAAGGCTTTCAGCTTGGAGGTGTCGGGCACGTGCGGGCCGCGACAGAAGTCGATGAAGTAAGGGCCGAGGGTGTACTCGCTGAAGACGTCGCCGGCGCGTTCGCTGATGAGCTCGCATTTCATCCAGGCGTCGCCGTATTTTTCGAGGCCGTCTTCCTTTTTGGTGTAGACGCGCTCATAGGGGAGATTGCGCTTCTGAATCTCCCACATCTTCTTTTCGATCTTCTCGAGATCCTCGGGCGTGAAGGGCGCGGCGCGGTCGAAATCGTAATAGAAGCCGTTCTCGATGGGCGGTCCGATTCCCAGCTTGGTTTCGGGGTACAGCTCGAGCACGGCGGCCGCCAGCAGGTGCGCGGTGGAATGGCGGTAGACCTGGAGAGCCTCGGGATCTTTGTTGGTGAGGATCTGCAAAGCGGCGTCGGCTTCGATGGGACGCGTGAGATCGTACAACTCGCCGTTGAGGCGGGCGACGATGGCCGCGTCCGCGAGGCGCGGGCTGATCGACCTGGCGATATCGATGGGACGAATACCCGTTTCCACCGACCGCCGGCTGCCGTCGGGCAGGGTAATTACAATGTTGCTCATAGGGAAATCTCAGCGTAACACGTTAAGACAGCCGTCACCGAAAGGGCTTGCGATATGATGGTGACGGTGGCCATGTCCGTTTCCAGCCAGGCCGGAGTGGATGAATCGACGCTGGTGGCGCAGTCCCGCCAGGGCGATACCGTGGCGTTCGGGGAACTGGTGCGGCGTTACGAAGCCAAGATCTTCCGGCTCGCCCAGCACGTCACGCAAAATCGCGAGGACGCCGAAGACGTGCTGCAGGAAACCTTCATGAAGGCGTACGAGCACCTCGACCAGTTCCAGGGGAATTCCAAGTTCTATACCTGGATCGTGCGCATCGCGGTCAACCAGGCGCTGATGAAACTGCGCCGCCGCAAGACCGACAAATCGGTGTCGCTCGACGAGACCATCGACACCGGCGAAGACACCATCGTGCGCGAGATTGCGGCCTGGGACGAGAACCCGGAGCAGCGCTTCTCGCGGGAGGAACTGGGTGGGATTCTGGATACGGCCGTGGAGAGTCTGGAACCGCCTTACCGTTCGGTATTCGTGCTGCGCGACATCGAAGAGTTGTCCACCGAGGAGACCGCTGATGCGCTGGGCCTCTCCATACCGGCGGTGAAGAGCAGGCTGCTGCGGGCGCGCTTGCAGTTGCGCGAGAAGTTGACCCGCTACTTCAAGCGCAAGGGGGACGACGCCTTTGCTTACATGTAGAGACTTCCTGAAGGAACTGAGCGACTACCTGGACGAAACCGTCGACAAGGAAGTGCTGGCCAAGCTGGAGCATCACATCACCGAGTGCCCGAATTGCTGGGTGATCGCCGACACGACGCGGAAGACCGTCCGGATTTACAAAGGGATGGATCCGCACCCGCTGCCGCCCGATGTGGAATCGCGGCTGATGCGGGCGCTCGAAAAGAAGATCGCCGCCGGGAAGAGCCAGCGGACTACTTGATGGCCATAGTGACGTTGCCCTGAGTGGTCGCCGCGGCGGCGCCGGTTCCGAGCGTCACCGCCACCAATGCATTTCCCGAACTGACGCCCGAGGGCACCGGCACGTTCACTTGCATGAGGCCCGGCACCGACCCGAGAGGCGCCTGGGCAACCGCGCCGGGCGCCGGCAGTCCGCCGATGGTGACGGCCACGGCCAGTTGCGGCGAAATGTTCCCGCTGATGAGGTTGAGTACGGTGGCGCCGGCATTGCAAGGGCTGGCTGGCGTGGAGCCGCTGGCCGGAATATCGACGCAATTGGTCAGGCCGTAGCCCGTCAGGTAGAGCACGGCAATGGTGGTGCCTTTGATGGCCGGGTTGGTGGCGCTGTTGACCGAGTAATTGAGAGCTGTCGGATCGAAATTCAGGATAGCTCCCTGGCCCGTTCCCGAGGCGTCCATGGTGAACAGGC
>JBEKYE010000343.1:0-5505 GCA_049511275.1 Bryobacteraceae bacterium | reverse complement strand
CGGAAAGGGCGGTCCTGAACCCCGATGGAAACCTCTACGTGTGTTTCGGCGACGGTCCGGGTCCGAATTCGATGAACTACGGGTTGGTCGAGAAATTCAATCCGGCCAATAACAGTTGGACCAACATCACGCCTCCCCTCGACCAGGCCGAAGGTGAGAGCTCGCAGCGCGGCGGCTTTTGCGGCCTGACGCAAGATCCCAACCGCGCCGGTACGGTTGCGGTGAGCACTCTCGACCGATGGTATCCAGTCGATACCGTTTATGTTACGCATGACGACGGCGCCACCTGGATCGACCTGGCGCGCGCTACCTCTACCGCCGGTTTCGCGGGGTTGAATGCGGGCAATTACTACTTCAACCCGTCGGTTTTCACCCTTTCCCCGTGGCTGACTTTCGGCGGTACCTCTGCGCCGGCGGGAAGTGCCAAGTTCGGCTGGTGGATGTCCGCCCTGCTGATCGATCCAACCAATCCGAATCACTTGATGTTCGCCACGGGGGCGACCATTTACGCGACGAATAACCTCTCGGTGGCGGATTCCGGCGCCGCGCCCACGTGGTTCGTCCAGGCGCTTGGGGTCGAAGAGACTGCCGTAACAGCGCTGATCAGCCCCACTGCCGGCGCGAACCTGTTAAGTGGGGTCGGCGACATCGGCGGATTCCGCCATAATGATTTCACGGTGTCGCCGGCAGCAGGAATGTATACCAATCCGGTGGCCACGAGCGTGGGCAGCCTTGATTGGGCGGGCCAGAATCCGTCAGTGATTGTGCGGACGCAGTCGCCCAACAGTGCCTCCACGAGTCCGTGCACTTATGGGGGACTATCGGGCGATGGCGGCACCTCGTGGAATCCGATTCCCGCGTGCCCCACGGGCGTCAATAGCGGAAATGGCGGCGTGCTGGCGGTCGACGCGAGCGGCACGATGCTGATGTGGGCTCCGGCTCTCGCATCGTCGAGCCCGCAATACTCAACCGACGGAGGCAACACCTGGACCGCTGTGACGGGTATCTTCACTGCTCCAACCGTCGTCGCTGACAAGGTCGCGCCAAAGGTGTTCTACGTGTTGACCGGCACACGGTTCTACAGTACGGGAACGAGCGGCGGCACGGCATTTTCCCAGATGAACTCCGCGGCCCTGACGACCAGCGGCATTTGCAATGGCTCCGGATGCGGCATCCCGGTGGCCAACTTCTCGAAAAGCGGCGATATCTGGCTGCCGCTCGGCAGCAGCGGACTGCGGCACTCCGTCGATGGAGGCGTCACGTGGACGAATCTATCCAGCGTGGCGTGGGCCAATTCGGTAGCCCTGGGCGCACCCGGCAGCGGAACCAACGTTCCGGCGATATATCTCTACGGTATTGCAGCGCCAGCTTCAGTTTTGGCGATCTATCGCTCCGACGACAACGGAGCAACGTGGGTCCGCATCAATGACGATCTCCATCAGTACGGCGGCCCCACGCTCATCCAAGCCGATTCCCGAGTATATGGAAGGGTCTATCTGGGAATGAACGGACGGGGAATCGTGTACGGGGAACCCCCGCGCCGTTTCGTGCCAAGCCGCAAAAAAGTCAGGTAAACGGCACTCGTTAATCCGTATCTGTATCAGAAAGGCGATCTCAACCCGACATGTCAAAGTCCGCACCACATCTGGCCGCCGCCGCCCTGCTAGGGGCGATGTTTCTTCTTGCCGGCGGAGCCGCTCTGCATGAGTCGGCCACGGTAGACGAAGTTGCGCACATGGGCGCTGGAATGAGCTACTGGCAGCGCCTGGATATGCGCCTCAATGGCGAACATCCGCCGCTGGGGAAGGCCCTGGCGGGGTTGGCCCTTGTCCTCCGCGGAACCCGCGCCGATTACTCCAGCCCGGCCTGGCAGATCTCAACCGATTTTTTCGCCGCCTATGGGGCCCAGTATATCTTCGGCGACGCTGTTGTCGGCCGGTGGAACGACTGGAAATCCGCATTGTTGTGGGCGCGCTTCCCCATGTTGATTCTGACCCTGGTTTTGGGTTGGTTTCTTTACCGCTACGGAACTCGCCTCGGCGGCCCTGCCGGCGGTTTGCTCTGCCTGGCAGCGTATGTGACCACCCCGGCATTTCTGGTGTTCGGCCCGCTGGTGCTGACGGATGTGCCGGTGACCCTGTTTTCCCTCGTTGCGCTCTGGCGGCTGGGCGAGATCTGGAGCGCGCCGTCGCCCCGGAATGCCTTGCTGTTCGGCGCCGCATTCGGGGGGGCGCTGCTCTCGAAATTCACGGGACTGCTGGTGATTGCCGTCGTGCTGGCGCTGTTCCTGCAAACGCGCTTCTGGCCCAGCGCCGGCGAACCCGCCGGGAAGGTCGCACGCAAGCAATGGCGGCGCGCGCGCTGGGGCTGCACGCTGCGCGGCGTTCTCTGGTCCGCTTTGCTGGTTTACGTGGTGTACTTCGTGCTTTCGTGGAACCAGCCCGATAATGCTTTGAGCCTCATCGGAAGGGGACCGTGGGCCGCGCTCATTCGCCGTCCCCTGATGCCGATCTGGCTGTATATCCGCGGGTTTCTCATGATGCTGGCGACGGGAGTCCGGCCAACATTCCTGTTGGGGCACGCTCACTCGCACGGTGTGCCGTACTATTTCCCGGTGGTGTTCGCGTTGAAGTCGACTCTGGGATTTCTGGTGCTGCTCACGATGGCCGCCGCCGCCGGAGTCCTTGCGCGCAAGAGTGACGTACACGCTATTCCGAGCGAGTTTCGCCCCCACTGGCGCGTGCTCATGACCGGATTCTTCGTGTATCTGACGATCTGCCTGTTGTCTCTCCTGGATATGAGCATCCGGCACTTCCTGATGCCGATCGCATTCCTCATTCTGATGCTCGCGCCCTTGCCCCGCATGGTCCGCGCCCTACCGGGGCGGAGACTTTGGCAAGCGGCGATTGCCGCGGCGGCAATCAGTTCCTTCGCCGCGATCGCTTTCGCGTACCCGTACTTAATGCCATTCGTCAACAGCCTGGCATTGGGCCATCCGGCCTACCAACTGGTGAACGATTCGAACGTGAGCTGGAACGAAGCTCTGCCCGAAGTGGAGCGTTTTGTCCGGGATCGGCGTTTGACGGAGATCGAGTTGGACTGGGCCTCGCTGAACGATCCTGCACTGGTCGTGCCAGAGGCCCGGATGTGGGACTGCCAGGCTCCGTCCGATCGCGATGCAGGCCACTGGGTCGCCGTCGCCGCGGTGTCCATTCTGGAGAATCACGATTGCGGATACCTGCAGCAGTATCCGCACGAGAAGCTCGGCGGTGGCGCGTACTATATGTTCCAACTGCCTGTACCCATTCCCCCGGCCGGTCAACCGGGCGGACCGCCCGCCGAGTCGGACCGAAGGATAATGTGGGGAATGCCCTTCGACCTTCGAAATTGGGCCGTCAACGTGGAGCGCCATCCCGACCGGCTGGTCCCGGAAATGCATGAGTTAATGGAAAAATTCCAGCAGCAATGGCAGCAGCGGTCCGCCAACCGAAAGAAGTGATGCTCTCACTGGCAGCGGAGGGCGTCGTTCGGGTCGATTCGCGTCGCCCGGCGTGCAGGCCGGTAATGGGCGGCGAACGACACGGCTGCCAAAAAGAGCGATGCTCCCACAAAACCAGCGGATCGAGAGCGCTCGCATGCACGAGTTGGCTCGCGGCCAGCCGGGTTACGGCAAACGCCGTTGCGGCCGCGGCCACCACTGCGATCAGCAACCGAAACATACCCTGGCGCACCACCAGCCCAAGCACATTCAGGGGGCTGGAATGTAGATTTACCTTGTCCACACCCGAATTTCCTATACTCAGCGTGGGGCAATTGCGGGAAACTGGATCCTGGATGTCAGGCCGCAAGATCAAAGCCCATTTCCTGGGCAGGGTCGCGGCCTCATAAGGTGGCCACGAAGAAAGGAGCTAGCAAATGAGGGAAATGGCGCTCTTATCGCTGCTCGCAGTCTCGTGCGCGGTCCCATCTTACGCCCAGGGAGCGGGTGCGTTTGTGGGGGTTGCGAACGGCGGCCTGACTCTGAATCAAGCCACATTCCGGTTTGGCGGGACCAATTCGTATGCACTCATGCTGGAATCCCAAGCGGTAGTGGACCAGGTCCTGGAAACCGCCGCGGCCAGCCATTTCACCGCCATCCGGATGTGGGGCTTTGACGACGTGGCCAGTAGTTCGGGGAGTTCCTTTTACCTGCAGAATTTCGCCGGTGGCACTCCGCAATATAACGACGGCGCCACCGGCCTGGCAAACCTGGACTACGCGATCAGTAAGGCCGGCCAACTCGGCCTGAAGCTCATCATCACGCTAACCAACAACTGGACCGACTATGGCGGCATGGACCAATACGTCTCGGCGAGAGGGCTGCAATATCATGACCAGTTCTACACCGATTCCACGATCCGCCAGTGGTACCAGAACTGGGTCAGCCATTTCCTGAACCACGTGAACCCGATCTCGGGCATCGCCTACAAGAACGACCCGACGATCATGATCTGGGAACTGGCGAATGAACCGCGCTGCCAGGGCAGTGGCTCGCCCTCCGGTCTGCCCTCGTCGAAATCCTGCACCAGCCAGACGATCGTTTCCTGGATTTCGGATGTCGCGGCTTATGTGAAGAGCGTCGATTCGAACCATCTGGTATCCGTGGGCGACGAGGGCTTCTTCTGCAACGATGCGTCGGCGCCTTCCAGTCTCAATATCTGTGGCACCGGCGTAGATAGTGTGGCATTCTCTCAGGTCCAGAGCGTGGATGTCATCGGGTTCCACCTTTACCCGGACAGTTGGATCCAAACCATAGCGTGGGCGGAGCAGTACATCGGGCAGCACCTGACGTCTGCGCAGGCCGCCGGCAAGCCGGTCTATATGGGTGAGTTCGGCCTCCTGGAGGGCAACATCCGAAACTCCGTCTACGAGGATTTTACGAACCTGGTATTCCAGGGCGGAGGCAGCGGAGGTCTCTTCTGGGATCTCCTGCCCGGACAACCGCCCGCGGCGAATGCGGAATCGCTGGGTAGGTTCGACATCGAGGCGGGCAGCCCGCTTCTCTCTACCGTCGGCAACTTCACGCAAATGATGTCCGCAAACCAATCGCTGGCATTCCCGCCCGTGGCTGGCGATCAATGGGCACAAGGCTCCTACAACGCTCCGGCCACCTTGTACCCGCTCGGCAACGATATACCGTACGGAGGCGCTGGCATCGATCCTTCATCGATCGATCTGGACCCAAGTGCGCCCGGCGTCCCGTCAACAATCGCCGTCTACGGTGGGACCTTCGCGGTCGTGGGACAGAGCGTGCAGTTCACGCCATCCGCCGGTTTCAATGGGCTCACTTTGTGCTCCTATACGGTTGCTGATACCAAAGGGAACGTCTCTAATCCCGCTTACCTCATCGTGACGGTGCCCGCCAGTCCGACGGCTACCGCCATTCTGGAATCTTTTGAACTCGGCACGGATGGATGGGGCCCGAATGCCGGTAGCGGAGCCGCCGGCACGGCTGCGCAGACCACT
>JBEKYE010000342.1:0-9784 GCA_049511275.1 Bryobacteraceae bacterium | reverse complement strand
CAAGTTCGGCTGCACAGTCTGCCACGGCGGGCAGGGGCTTGCCACCGACAAGCAGAACGCACACGGAAAGGTGCCGTTCTGGCAGGAGCCGCTGCTGCCCAGGGAATACATCCGCGCTTCCTGCGGGCGGTGCCATAAAGAAGGCGAGGTCCCCGGCGTGCCGGAGTTGACGGAAGGGCGCCGCCTGTTCGAAACGCAGGGGTGTCGCGGCTGTCATAAGTTGAACGGCGTGGGTGGGACCATCGGTCCGGACCTGACCGAAGAAGGCGCCATCCGCCGGTTTCCGGAGTGGCTGGAACGGCATTTCCTGGACCCCAATGCCGTATCGCACAACTCGCCCATGCCCAATTTCCATTTCACCAAGGACCAGGCGCGGGCACTGACCTTCTACATGCTGTCGCTGACCAGCGAGCAGATGGGAACCTATTACTCGAGCGTGCGGCTGATCCCCAGCGCCAGCTATGGACGAGAGTTGTTCGTCGAGAAGAACTGTATCGCCTGTCACAGTATCGGGGGAGTGGGGGCGAAGAACGGGCCCGACCTGGCGCAAGTCGCCAGGCAGCACTCTCCGGGCTGGCTGGACGAGCAACTGGTGAACCCCCAGCTCATTTATCCGGGGAGCACCATGCCGGCCTACGATCTGGAGACCAACGCCAGAAAGGCGATTATCACTTTCATGGCGTCCGCCACGGCCGAAGATGCGCAGTCCATCCTTTCGCAGCGGACCCGGCCGCTGACACCGCAAGATGCCGCCATCGAGGCCGGCAAGCAGAGTTTCGCCCGGTTCGGATGCGTAGGCTGCCACGGCCTGCAACTCCAGGGCGGAGTTCCCAATCCCAACAGCCAGGGCGGGGAGGTCCCTTCCCTGCTCCACGCTTCGGACGACTACACCAAGGAAGAGGTGATCAAAATCATCCAAAATGGCAAGGTGCCGCCCGTCGAAAATACCGCCAGGCCGGCCGCGCCGTTATACATGCCTCCCTGGAAAAGCGTCCTGACGGATGAAGACATCCATCGGATCGCCGACTATCTCTGGTCGCTGCAAAAGAAGAAGGACGCCTGGTAGGCGGAAGCCAGGCGTTGGCGCCAGGGGAAGTCTGGCTCAGGAACCCCGCCGGTGACCAATATTGAACAGTCACAGTCTGCCAACCATGCCAGTATGGAGCGTGCAGGACTCTGATCCAGGCGCGCAAGCAGACCACAAATGAGAGAGGATCAGCTCGAGGCAAGACTGTACCGTGATAGCGACGACGGCGATCAGTGGATCGCCTGGTCTCGGAATATTGGCTGGGTGCGCTTTCTGGCGCGTCCCAACGGATGGGCGGAACGGAAGCCCGTAGTTGGGTTGGATGCATTGCGCTTGCGGGAAGTATCCCTGGCCCAAGCTTTCAACACAGGCCTGATCGAGGCCTTCCACCATTAGCGTTTTCCGTTAGGACCTGGGACCAAGGCCGCTTCTGACATCGGCGCGCCTTTGCCCTGAGAATCGGTGACAGTAACCACAGCTACCTCAAACGGTAGAGTCCCAGGTCTTCCTTCCCATGAAAAGGCCTGATGTGTGGTGGAATGCAACGGTTAAGAGTTAAATCAGGTATTAAACTCTTCTAACACCCCTTGCACCCGGCACGGAACAGTGGGAGAATATCGCCGGAGGATTTTCCACATGGGAATCCTGGCGAATATCCACCCGAACGAAGGGCCCAAGCCACCCTTCGATCCCAAGATCTTCCTGGCCAAAGTCGGCGCGCGCAGGAACATCGTGGACTACCGGAAAGGCCAAGTGGTGTTCTCGCAGGGCGACCCGGCGGACGCCATTTTCCATATCCAGCAAGGCAAGCTCAAGATCACCGTCGTATCCCAGCAAGGCAAAGAGGCGGTGATCGCCATTTCGACGGTGGGCGACTTCGTCGGCGAGAGTTGCCTGGCCGGGCAGGTCAAACGTATGTCCACGGCCACCGCCATGACCGACTGCGCGGCCTTGCGACTGGAGAAAGCGGAGATGATACACCTGCTCCGCGACGAGCCGGTCTTTTCAGAGTTATTCCTGCACTATCTGCTCTCCCGCAACATCCGCATCCAGGAGGACCTGGTAGACCAGCTTTTCAACTCCAGTGAGAAGCGGCTGGCGCGGGTGCTTCTGCTGCTCGCGAACTTCGGGAAGGAAGACAAACCGGAGCCGGTGATTGCCAAGATCAGCCAGGAAATGTTGGCGGAGATCATTGGCACGACGCGCGCCAGAGTCAACTTTTTCATGAACCGGTTTCGCAAGCTGGGCTTCATCGACTACAACGGCGGCGGACTATCTGTTCACAGTTCGTTGCTGAATGTTGTCCTCCACGACTGACAGGGGAAGCAACCGCATGGGGATCAAGCCCTTCGCCAGAACAACTCGCTTTTGGTGTGCACTTTTGTACAGACGCTAAAACGGAGGAGGTCTAGCATGTCTTCCAGGGCTTGTTACGAGCAATGAGGATAATATGACCCCAAACTCAAGAACCCGCGTTCGCCACAGCGTTCGCCCGCTGAATGTGTTCAGCTTCTGCGGCGAGCCCATCGTTGCGCCGCGCGACGAGTACCACCTGCAAACCAAGGATCTGCCGCCTTGTCCGGAGTGCAAGCGCGCCCGCGATAGGGTCGCGCTGACGCTTGGCGGAAAATATCGAAGGCTGGTGTAAGAAGATTGCGCAGCAGCCCGGTTCTGCAGCGAACCATCGCGCTTGAAGTCCGGCACCTCAGCGAAGTGGGGCTGGGTAGGCCAGCCCGCCAGCCTCAGTCGAACAAATGCGGCACGAACTGGCTGGTATTGGTGGTGATGGGCGTGTCCGCTTCGCGAATTCCCATCCCGCCCGCGGCGTTTCCCTCTTCATGCCCGATGATCCAGCTTCCGATCACCGGATATTTCCCGTCGAAGCTTTGGAGCGGCGCGCAATCCTGGTAGATGAAACCTTCGGCCCCGTAGCCGCCCGGCGTCTCCACATCCTTGCCCGGCTGGTGCAGCGTGATGTTGGCGCCTTCCCGCCCCAGCAGCGGTTTCTTCACCCAGGACATCATCAGCCCCGGCCCCAGGAAGCTGGCTTCCAATAAATAAGGATGCCGCGGGTACAACTCCCACAGCACCGGCAGAATTCCCTTGTTCGACAGCAGCATCTTCCAGGGCGGCTCGATCCATACCGTCCCGTCCTTGCCGATATGTTGCCCGAAGGCCTCGCGCACCATCCACTCCCACGGGTACAACTTGAAGATCGCCCCCAACGGCGCATCGTCCGGCCCCACAAACGCCTCGCCGTTCCATCCCACTTCATCGATCGGGAAAATCGACGTGGCGAGTCCCGCCTGCTGCGCCGTGTCCTGGAGATAGGTCACGGTCATGCCGTCTTCCCGGTCGTCCATCGAGCAGAAGTCCACGCGGCTGCCCGGCAGATACGGCGTCAGCTCCTTCCACAGCGCGATCAGCCGCTCGTGCAGCGAATTGAACTGGTCCCGCTTGGGAAATAACTCCTCCAGCCAATACCACTGCACCACCGCCGCTTCCAATAACGACGTCGGCGTATCGGCGTTGTACTCCAGCAGCTTGGGCGGGTGCACACCGTCGTACGCCAGATCGAATCGCCCATACAGCGCCGGCGGCTCCGCTTCCCATGAGCTTTCAATCAGCGGGATGGCAATCTCCGGAATGCCCATCCTGGCGTACAGCTTGTTGTCGATGACGTGCTGGGCCGCCCGGAGAGTCATCTTTTCGAGTTCGTTGGTGGCGGCCTCCAGTACTTCCACTTCCTTGGCCGTGAACTCATAGAACGCCGATTCGTTCCAATAAGGCTGCTGGCCGCTGTGCCACGTGAGCCCTCGCTCTTCCACTTTCTTTTCCCAATTCGGCCGCGGTGTGCATGCCATTCGCCGCATACTTACTCTCCCGCTCCCTCGCCCGAGGCGTGGCCGGCTCCAGTTGTTCCGAATCCGCCGCGCACCACTCCTGTGCTGCTGTAAGACGCCGCCGGATCCGCACGCACCACTCCGCCGCTCGATACGTATCCGCGATAGGAGTCGTAGTAATAAGGATATGGGTAGTGATACATCATGGGAAACCACGAGCCGTTGTAATAGTAACCGCCCTTCTGCACCGCCTCCTGGCAGGCCTGTTCGTTGAAGGTCGCCGCCTCGCACGGATCCGGGTGCCTGCTGCCGCAGGAGGCCAATCCCACCACAGCCACCACGGTCAACGTCACCTTCGCGGACTTCTTCATTTCTTCAACCTCACTTCGGAATGAACGTGGATGTCGCGCTGAACCGTTTGTAATTGCTATAAGCGATGGTCAGCCGTTCGCGCAGCGGCCCCGAGCGGAACTCCAGAGTGTCGTCGGCGTAGGTCACCGTGGCAAACCAATGTTTGCCGTCCACCGGTTTCCGCACCGTCGTGAAATGCGGAAACAGGTTCTCCTGTTTCAACGAACGCATCTGCGGCACGGCCTGTCCCTGCAGCCGCACAATGTTGTAATCCTTTTTATCCACCCAGATGGTGCCGTCGAAGAACCGCTGGCCTTCGAGAATCTGGCGCGGCCGCACCTGCAGCACCCAGCAATCCTGCCCGTCCATCGGTTCATCGCCGCGAAACTTCGTCTCGTAGTTCCACAACTCCGCATCGGTCAGCACCAGCGGTTGAATCTCGCGGATGTCGTGGAAATCCTCGCCGGTCAGCTTGAGCGATTTCAGCCCGTCCTTCGGCTTGCCCACCATCTGGTCGGTCCGTTCGTGCGCCGGCGAAAAAATAACGTCGCGCACTTCTTTGTATTCCCCGCGCACCGATCCGTTGTCGTCCAGTTCCTGAATCGTGACCGTCTGCCGGTACGTGTATTCGTCGCGCTCCGCCTGCGTCTCGGTCTCGCGATGCGCCACCAGTTTCGCCAGGTTGGCCGGCGGCTCGTCCGGCGTCTGGCCGGCCGTTCCAAGACCGGCTGTTGCAAGCATGGATGCTCCAAGCATGAATGCTAGAATGAGGCCGATGGCGAGATCG
Organism: Bryobacteraceae bacterium; assembly: GCA_049511275.1. Taxonomy (GTDB): domain Bacteria; phylum Acidobacteriota; class Terriglobia; order Bryobacterales; family Bryobacteraceae; genus PALSA-129. The sequence goes on along the minus strand of JBEKYE010000342.1, from coordinate 4,776 downwards.
CTCGCAACCTTCCGGGCGGCACTGCTGATCGGCTGGGGAGTGCTGGGCTTGGCGGGTATCTGGTACGCTCGAGCCAAAGGCATTCCGGGCTGGACAGCCCTGCCGGTGGTAGCCGCCTTTTGCATCGAATATCCATTTTATCTGGTTCCCGCTTTCCCCATGCTGCGCGAACGTTTCGCCGGGAGCCGCCTCATCCCCTTCGCGCTGCTGGCCGCCCTGCTCCCTTATTTGGCCTGTTGCTGCGGAGCGGTCCAGTTCGAATGGGGCAGCCTCATTCGTGTAGCGTCGGTGGCGCTGGCGTTGAGCCTGTGGTACGTGGTGCTCCGCCCGTCCATGGTGTCCGATCTCTTGTTTCTGGCTCTGGTGGCGGCAATCCTTCTGCTCAAGTACTTCAACCCATGCGGGGTACGGATTTGTGCCCAACGCCAGGGAGTGGCGTATCGGCCTGCTGCATTTCCTCTATTTCGTACCGGTCGGGCTTCCGTTGGCTCTTTTGCTCGGCGCCACGCATTTCGCCGCCCCCAAGCCGGTGCTGCAGGTTGCCATGACTTTTGTGGGGACTTTCTGCGTGGTCGCGCTGTCCGAAGACTTCTTCCTGTTCGGCGTGCTGCAGAAGTGGATCGGGGAATGGAGTTCGAGCGGGCAAGTGGCGATTCTGACGACCGCGGCCGCGTTCGGGCTGCTCCACTTGTGGTTCGGCGGCTCCGCCAACTTCCCCAATTGGAAGTGGGCCTTGGTTGCCGCCGTGCTGGGCTGGTTCTGCTGCCGCGCCCGCAACCAGGCCGGCAGCATCCGCGCCAGCATGGTGACGCACGCTCTGGTCGCGACCACCTGGCGCGCCTTTTTCGCATAGCGCTACAATTCTCTTTCTATGGCAAAACTTGGTTTTCTCGGACTCGGTCTCATGGGCTACCCCATGGCCCGCAACCTTCTCCGCGCCGGTCACGAAGTGGCCCTCTGGTCCAACACTCTCGATAAGGCTCGCAAACTGGCCGCCGAAGAGAACGGCCGCGCCTTCGATACACCCCGTCAGGTGGCTGAAAATGCTGACTGCATTTTCCTCTGCCTTGGCACCACTGCCATGGCCCGCCAGGTCATCCTCGGGCAGGACGGCATCATCGAAGGCGCCCGTCCCGGCACCGTCGTCGCCGACGCCAGCACCATCAGCCCCAGCGAAAGCCGAAAGATCGGCCACGCCCTCGCTGCCAGAAGCGTTGATTTTCTCGACGCCCCCTGCACCGGCTCCACGCCAGGGGCCACCGGCGGCACACTCACCTTCATGATCGGCGGCGACCAGGCCGTCTTCGAAAAGACTCGAGCCTACCTCGAGCCCATGGGCAAGCGCCTCTACTATTGCGGCGGCCCGGGCATGGGGCTGCAAGCCAAGCTCAGCCAGAACCTCATTCTTTGCAATCTCTTAATGGCTTTCAACGAGGGCATGGTACTCTCCACCAAGGGCGGCATCGACCCCAATCTCATGCTCGAAATCCTCGACAATTCCGCCGCCAGGAGCGGCCTCATCTCCTATAAGGCCCCCTTTGTCCTCGCCCGCGACTTCACCCCCAACTTCTCGACTAAATGGATGCACAAGGACATCGGGCTCATGCTTGATTCCGGTCAAGAGCTGGGAGTACCACTCCTTTTAACCTCCCTCACGCATCAACTTTTCCAGGCGGCCATCGCCGCTGGGCACGCAAATGAAGATATGTGCTCCACTATCAATGTCTTAGAGGAATTTGCGGGTACTGAGGTAAAATCCCGAAAAAAATAATCCATTTTTTTGTTGCTTCCAAAACCAGAATCTACTATTATTGGAAGTAAGCCGGGGAGGCAACTCCCACCAAAGCGAGACTAACCTCTAATAAAAGACCCCTGAAGCAATCCTCCCCGGCACCCCTTCAAAGAGGATTAGAGGTCTCGAAACAAAAATTTTTCCGTGGTCAATCTGTTCGCGATGTGAACCTAAGTTTAGGGTAGAACTTTCGGGCTGCATGATATGATGGCTCGTACGCTCGCCAGTACGTGCGCCAGCATGAGAACTCTCACCGTTTTGGGCTCCACGGGGTCGATTGGCACCAACACCCTGGACGTCGTGCGGCGCAGCCGCCACCAATATCAGGTGTACGCTTTGGTGGCCGGCTATAACGCCGACACCCTGGCAGCCCAAATCGTGGAATTCCATCCCCGCGTCGCGGTTGTCGCAACTTCCGACGTTTTGGCCCGTCTATCAGACAGGTTGTTGGCAGATGGTTTGCCCCGCTCCGCCTGGCCGGAACTGGCTTTTGGGAATGCCGCCCGGGTTCAGGCGGCGACGGCCCCGGAAGCGGACACCGTCATCTCGGCCATTGTGGGGGTGGCTGGCTTGGAAGCCACGTATGAAGCAGTGCGGCGCGGCAAACGGGTGGGTCTTGCCAACAAGGAAGTGCTGGTCTCCGGCGGCCAGTTGGTAATGGATGCCGTTCGGGAATTCGGAGCGGAGTTGCTGCCCGTGGATAGCGAACATAACGGCGCCCATCAGTGCCTGCGGGCGGGCAACCGCGAACAAGTCTCACGCCTCATCCTTACCGCTTCCGGCGGTCCCTTCCGCAACACCCCCAAGGAGGCCCTCGCTTTCGTGACGCCCGAACAGGCCCTCAATCATCCAACCTGGCGCATGGGCAACCGCATCACCATCGATTGCGCCACTCTGATGAACAAAGGTTTCGAAGTCATCGAGGCTTGCTGGCTGTTCGGTTTCCTGCCCTCCCAGGTGGATGTGGTGGTTCATCCCCAATCCACCGTCCACGCCATGATCGAATACACCGATGGCAGCGTGATTGCTCAAATCGCGGCGACGGATATGCGCATGCCCATCCAGTACGCCCTCACCTATCCCGACCGCTGCGAAGCTCCGGTCCCCAAAATCGATTGGACCCAAGCCCGGAAATGGGAGTTCCTCCCCCCCGATTTTGAAAAGTTTCCTTTGCTCCGGCTGGCCTACCGCTGCCAACAGGCCGGCGGCTCCGCCACTTGCACATTGAATGCCGCCGACGAAATTGCCGTGGAAGCTTTCCTGGAGAGAAGAATTTCCTATCCGGCCATTCACGAAATCGTGTCCGAAACGTTATCAAAAATGCCGTCGCGCACTCCCTCAACCGTCGGCGAGATTCTGGAGATCGACCGCCAATCGCGGGCCCTGGCGCGCCAACTGGTAACTGCGCGCACACCCGGCGCGGTGGCTGTGTGAATTTTATGCACTTCATTGAAAACGTGTTGTGGCTGCTCGTCCTGATCGGCGTGATGATCAACTTTCACGAGCTCGGGCACTACCTGGCGGCCCGTTACTTCGACGTCAAAGTGGAAGCTTTCAGCTTCGGCTTCGGCACGCGCCTGTTCGGCTTCCGCCGCGGCGAAACCGACTTCCGCTTCTCCGCCATCCCTTTCGGCGGGTACGTCAAAATGGCTGGCGAAACCGTGTCCGACCTCCGTTCCGCCGAAGCCACGACGGGCGGTCACTCCGGCGACGACGTTGTGGACGACCCCCGCTCGTTCATCGCCAAGCCCCGCTGGCAGCGCCTGATCATCCTCTTCGCCGGTCCTTTCATGAACGTCGTGCTCGCCGTCGGCGTGCTCGCCGGCATGTACATGGTGAAGTACCAGCGCGAATCCGACGCCGACCTTCAGGCCAACATCGGCCATGTCGTCCCCGATTCCCCCGCTTACAAAGCCGGCATCCGCGATGGCGACCGCATCGTGAACCTCGACGGCAAGGAAAACCCCACCTGGGAAGATGTCGGCCTGAAAGAGGTCACCGGCGCATACCGCGTCATGAACCTCGCCATCCTCCGCAACGGCCAGCGTTTCAACACTACACTCACACCGACCTTAAGCGAGCGCCTCGGCGTCGGCTACGCCGGCTGGGATGAACGCGCGGTAATTCAGTTCCACCGCGTCGAGCCCGGATACCCCGCCGAAAAGGCCGGCCTGAAGGAAGGCGACCTGCTGGTGGCCGTCAACGGCCAGCCCATCCACTCCGGCGTCAAATTCCACGAGATCACCGAGAAATCCGGCGGCAACCCCATCCAGATTGAATACCAGCGCAACGGAGAAAACCACACCGTCAGCGTCCAGCCCATCTTCGCCCGGCTCGACGGCCCGCCGCGTTACCTGATCGGTGTCGCCCCCGAACAGAAGGTCACCTACATCACCACCAAGCTCTCTTTGCCCGCAGCGCTGCGCGAATCCTGCAAACAGAACCTGGACGGCGCCCTGTTCATGGGCAAGGTGCTCCAAGGCATGCTGCAGCGCCGTATGTCCGCCAAGAACCTCACCGGCCCCATCGGCATGATCCAGCTCTCCGGCGACGCGGCGCGCGAAGGCCCTTCCGTTTTCCTCTCGCTGATGGCCATGGTCAGCCTGCAATTGGCCATTTTCAATCTGCTTCCCATCCCGGTTCTCGACGGCGGCAGCATCCTCATGCTGCTCATCGAAATGACCATGCGCCGCGACCTGAGCGTCACCGTCAAGGAAACCGTGTTCAAGGTCGGATTCGTCTGCATCATGATGCTGGTGCTGTTCGTCATCTATAACGACATCTCCCGCTATTTGCCCGCCGGTTGACCCAACCGGATGCCAGGCGCGCGAATCCTCCAAATGAAAAGAATCATCTGCTAAGCTGATCCTCGAATGCCGTGTACCTGCGTCCGCCAGACTGATCTGCCGAACACTTCTGCCATCGCAGCGGACGTTTTCTATCATCCCGAACGCACGGCCGCCTTTTACCGCCATCCCCTCCGC
>JBEKYE010000341.1:0-5818 GCA_049511275.1 Bryobacteraceae bacterium | reverse complement strand
TGGCCGTCCACCAGTCGCGCAGGTTCCCGTCGCCGTCGAACTTGCGGCCCTGGTCGTCGAAGCCGTGCGTCATCTCGTGCCCGATCACGCTTCCCACCCCGCCGTAGTTCACCGCCATATCGCGCTTCGGGTCGAAAAACGGCGGCTGTAGAATCCCCGCCGGGAAATTAATGCTGTTGTTCTGCGGGCTGTAGAAGGCGTTCACCGTGGGCGTCGTCATGCTCCATTCCGTCTTGTCCGTGGCCTTCCCGATCTTCTCGATCCGCTGGTCGTACATGGCTTCCGACACCCGCTCCGCGTTGCCCAGGTAATCGTTCGGCTCGACCTTCACCTTGCTGTAGTCCCGCCACTTTTTCGGATACCCCACATTATTGGTGATCGCCTTGAGCTTCTTCTCCGCCGCGGCCTTGGTCTCGTCCGTCATCCAGGAAAGGTGGGCGATATCGTCGCCCATCGATTTCTCCAGGCCTTCCACCAGCTTCGTGATCTGCGCCTTGGCGTCCCCGCTGAACGCCATTTGCACGTACTTCTGCCCCAGCAGGTCGCCCAGCGCGCGGTCCGTCGCCCCTACGCAGCGGATGTTCCTCGGCCGCTGTTCCTTCACGCCCGCCAGGTATCCCTGCCAGAAATTGAAGGACTCGTTCTCAAAGCTCTCCGCCATCTCCGACGCCGTCGCGCGCAGCACCTGGTAAGAGAAGTAGGCCTTCCACGCATCCATCGGTTGCGACTGCAAATCCACCGCCAACAGCTTCACGCCATCCGGGTACGCCACGTTGAGCGAATCGAAGGCCGGCGCGCCCACGTCTTTGAAATAAGCGTCCCAATCGAAGTCCGGCGCCATCGCCGCCAGCTCCTGGCGCGTCGTCATGTGGTATGTCTTGTTGGGATCGCGCATCGACACGCGGTCCAGCGCGTCCTTTGCCAGCACCATCTCGAAATCCAGCACCATGGCGGCCTTCAGCCCGGCCGCCTGTTCCGTGTCGCCCGCCAGCTTAAACATGTTCTGAACGTGCTGCACGTAGTGCTGCCGGATCTCCACGCTCTTCGCGTCCTGTTTCAGATTGTAGTCGCGGTCCGGCAGCGCCAGGCCTCCCTGCCGCAGCCCGGCGATCATCTTGTTGGAATCCTTCGGATCCGGCTGCGCCGCAAATCCGAAAACCACCCCCACGCCCATGCGGTGCAGGCGCGCCACTTCCGCCACAATCCCCTCCGCTCCCTCCATCTCCGCAATCCGCTCCATCTCCGGCTTGATCGGCTCGATCCCCTTCTTGTTGATCGTCGCCGTGTCCATGCAGCTCGTGTAGAAATCGCCGATCTTCTGGTCGATCTCCGAACGCTTCGCCGTGCTCGCCGCCGCTCCTTGCAGGATGTCCAGCTCCACTCGCTCGTTGCGATCCTGCAGTTCGTTGAACCGTCCGAAGCGCGCCCGGTCGGCCGGCAGCGGATGACTCGCCATCCAGTTCCCGCAGGCATATTTGTGAAAGTCGACGCACGGGTCCACGCTCGTATCCATCGACGCTTTATCGACGCCCGAAACCGTCGCCGCGGCCGGACCCTGTGCCAGCGCCAGGGCAGGCAAAAGGAAAAACAGACTCATTCGGACCATAAGTCCTGATTCTAGCTCCAGTACCTTCAGTGGGGCAGACCCCCCGGTCTGCACCCGACCCCCTGGTCGGGTTTCCGCAGTTTCCACTTCCTGGTCAAGTCAGTCGTGGGACAGACGATCGCCTTTCGTCGTCTGTCCCCTGCCGCGCCGCGCGGTTCCCCGGCCGACCCTTGCCATGCGCTATATTTCTCTCCATGCAAACTTTTCGGTGCCTCGCACTTGCCCTCGTGGCTCTCCCTCTCTTCGCGCAACCCAGCGCCACCGTCCCGGTCAAGCCCGGCCGCGATGCCGCCCAGCCCGTCGACGAGGAATACACCAAAAAAATTCGCGAGTATACCACCGAGCCCTTCTTCAACTCGCCCCTCACCGATTACCTGCCGGCCTCCAAGACCGTCCCTACTCCCAAGGCCGTCCTCGGTGACATCGCCGGCGCGCCCGGCATCCTGCCTTATTCTTCGGAAGTCTATCGCTATATGCGGATGCTCCAGGCCGCCAGCCCGCGCGTCAAGGTTTTCACCATCGGCAAGACCGAAGAAGGCCGCGAGATGATCGCCGTGGCCGTCGCCTCCGAGAAGTTGATCGCCCAGCTCGACCAGAACCGCGACCGCCTCTCGAAGCTCGCCGATCCCCGCACCATCGCCTTCAACGACGCCGAAGCCGACCAGTTGGTCGCCGCCTCCACGCCCATTTACTACATCACCGGCACCATCCACTCCACCGAAACCGGCGCGCCCACCGCTCTCATGGAGCTGGCCTACCGCCTCGCCGTCGATGACAGCGCCTACGTCAAATTCATCCGCGAGAACGTCATCACCCTCATCACTCCCATCGTGGAAGTGGACGGCCGCGACCGCATGGTCGACATCTACAAGTGGCACCTCTCGAACCCCGGCAAGCAATGGCCCAACCTCATCTACTGGGGCCACTATGTCGCCCACGACAACAACCGCGATTCCATGGGCCTCACCCTGCAACTTACCCGCAACGTCCTCAACACCTTCACCGGATGGAAGGCGCAGGTGCTCCACGACCTCCACGAATCCGTCCCCTACCTCTACGACAACACCGTCGGCGACGGCCCCTACAACGCCTGGATCGACCCCATGCTCGCCGACGAGTGGCAGATGATGGGCTGGAACAACGTCTCCGAGATGACCAAATTCGGCATGCCCGGCGTCTTCACCCACGGCACCTTCGATACCTGGTCCCCCAGTTACCTCATGTTCATCGCCGCCATGCACAACGGCATCAGCCGCCTCTACGAAACCTTCGGCAACGGCGGCGCCGATACCGAGGAGCGCACCCTCCGTCCCAACGAATTCGCCCGCACCTGGTTCAGGCAGAATCCGCCCTTGCCCAAAGCCCGGTGGTCCCAGCGCAACAACAATAATTATGAAGAGACCGGCCTCATGACCGCGCTGGCCTTTTTCGCGGCCAACAACAAGCTCTTCCTCCACAATTTCTATCTCAAGGCCCGTCGCTCCATCGAGAAGCCCCACACCGAAGGCCCCGCCGCCTACGTTTTCCCCGCCGACGATCCGCGTCCCGGCGCCCAGGCCGACCTTCTCCGCATGTTGCAGGACCAGGGCTGCGAGGTCTCTCGCGCCACTGCCCCATTCACCGTCATGATGCCTGGCAAGAAACCGCGCGCCGGCCGCGCTGGCACGAGCACCGAACCCCCCACCGATAGCGAAGCGCCCAAGCCCGCAGAGAAACCCAAACCCGTCGCCCGCACCTTCCCCGCCGGCTCTTACGTCCTGCGCATGGACCAGCCCTATAGCCGCATCGCCGATACCCTGCTCGATTATCAATACTGGGCCGCCAACGATCCGCAGAAGAGCATCTATGACGACACCGGTTGGACCTTCGGCGAGCTTGGCAACGTGCAGGTCTCGCGCGTCGCCGACGTGAAAGTGCTCGATGCCGCCATGACCCGCGTCACCGGCGCCGTGCGCTCGCCCGGAGGAATCGAAGGCTCGGGCGACGTCTACCTCATCAATCACAACGCCGACAGCGCCCTCGTCACCTTGCGCTACCGCTTCCCGGAAGCTTCTTTCGACGCCGCCGAAGAGCCCTTTGAAGCCGCCGGCCACAAGTTCAATCGTGGCTCTTTCATCGTTCGCAAAATCCCCAATGCCGGCTTCGCCGCCGCGCTGACCGAGCTCGGCGTCCAGGCCTATGCCGTGGCCGCCGCGCCCGCCGTCAAGACCCATCCGTTGCGCGCCGCCCGCATCGCCATCATGCACACCTGGCTCAATACCCAGGCCGAAGGCTGGTGGCGCCTGGAGTTCGACCGCCTGCAAATCCCCTACAGCTACATCAGCACCCAGGCCATCTCCAAAATCGCCGACCTCCACGCGAAGTATGACGTCATCGTCTTCGGCCCCGGCGCCGGCGGCAACCCGCAGACCATCGTCAACGGCCGCCCCATGTACGGCAATCCGCTGCCCTGGAAAGTCACTCCCGAAACGCCCAACCTGGCCCACACCGACGAAACCGACGACATGCGTCCCGGCCTCGGCTGGGCGGGCCTCGACCGCCTGCAGGAATTCGTCCGCCAGGGTGGTCTGCTCATCACCGCCAACGACACCACCAACTTCGCCGTCACCTTCGGCTTCACTCCCGGCGTTTCCACCACCGCCGCGCGGAACCTCAAGGTCACCGGCTCCGCGCTCCGTTCCAAGTTGATCGATGCCGCCAGCCCCATCGCCTACGGCTATACCGACAACCTGGCGATCTTCGCTTCCAACCCGCCGATCTTCGCGGTCTCGAACCTGGCCGGCGGCGGCGGAGGTGGTGGTGGTGGCCGCGGCGGGGCGGGCGGTAACGAGCGTCCCACCGGCCGCGGCACCGCCGACGACCCCGACATCCCGCAAGGCCGCCCGCAAGCCGACATCCCCGACGAGCCCCACGCCGAAGTCTGGCAAGCCACGCCACTCACCGACGAGCAATTCCGCAACCCGGTCAACGTAATCCCGCCCGCCCAGCGCCCCAGAGTGATCCTTCGCTATTCAAACGCCAATGAGTTATTAGTCTCCGGCCTATTAGACAACGGCAGCGAGTTAGCCCAGCACGCCGCCGTAATTGACTCGCCGTTAGGCCAGGGCCACGTAGTCTTATTCTCGAACAACCCCTTCTGGCGAGCCGAAACGAAAGGCAGTTACTTCCTGGTTTTCAACGCGATTTTGAATTTCGATAATTTGGGGGCGGGGAGGAAGCTGGCGGATAGGTAACCGGCTGGGCCAAATGGGGACAGCCGCATTTTTCCGTGCTCCGAAAACAGAAGCACAACCTTCCAGTTGCGGTCAGCCGAGCTTCTCCCAGTCGTCAGGACTGATGTGGGCTTGGCTCAGAATGCTGCGCAACGTCCCGACGGGAATCTCGTGTTTCTTCGGCACGATGGCAGTGTCGACAACTTGCCCGGCGCGCCGCACAAACTTGACGTGGCTGCCCTTCTGGCTGGCCTCAACGAAGCCGACCAATTCGAGGCGGCGCTTGACCTCGCGGAAGGGTTCGGGCTTAAGTCGCCCCAACCTCAACCTCGATCACGCGGACCTCAGGCGGCCGCGTCGCTTGCGGCGGTTCGAAGTGCAGCTCAAGCGCTTCCTTCAGGTTGGCTAAAGCCTCTTCCTCCGTTTCGCCTTGGCTTGCGAGGTCGAGCTCCAAGCACTGGGAGACGTACCATTTCCCCTCACGCCAAACGGTTGCAGCAAATGGTCGCTTCATGACTTTATTGTTTCACAGGCAAGGGCGCGTCGCATTCACTGGTGCGTCCCCTTGCATCTGAGCTTTCCCCTCAAGCGCCATATCTCTCCGCCGCGTATCTCTCCGCCGCGCGCATCTTCGCCTTGGCCGCCTCTTCTTCCCGATTCTTCGGCGCTGCATTGGTTTCGAGCGATCGCAGTAGCCGGGTCGAGACGCCGGCTACCTCATCGACAGCAGCCAGGAACGCGCCTTCATTGGCCTTTGACGGTTTCGTGAAGCCGCTGATCTTTCTCACGAACTGAAGCGACGCCGCTCGAATTTCTTCGGGAGTCACCGGAGGATCGAAGTTGAAAAGCGTCTTGATATTCCTGCACATTTCATTAGTATGGGGCAAACGACATGAAAGCGGGCGGCGTTGCGATTTCCCGGTCAGGCAATTCCACACGTACGCCTGCTCAGCACGGGAGCTGTATGCAATAAGAGTTACATACCTTTTGTTTATGATAT
>JBEKYE010000340.1:0-5550 GCA_049511275.1 Bryobacteraceae bacterium | reverse complement strand
GATGGCGGTAGGCTGATAGCCGTTGGAGAGCAGTTGGCGGGCCGCCTGGCGGCCGCCTTCCAACGTGTCGGCATCGGCGGCCATGCGCACCTCCAGCGAAGGGATGCGCGCCACCGCGTCCATCACCGCCTTCATGCGTTCGTTGATGGGGCCGAGAATCGCATGGTGCCCAATGAAACCGAGGCGGCGATGGCCCAGGCTGTAAAGGTAATCCACCACCTTTTCGATGCCCCGCCGGTAATTCACGCGGATGTTGGTGACGTTGCCTCGTGGCGTGCCCACGTCATAGAAGACCACCGGGATTCGGGCGTCGTTGAGTTCGTCCATCAACTCCGGCGCCATTTCCGAAACGATCGCCGCCAGACCGGCCACCCGCCGCCCGATCATCAGACGCACACTGGTGACCAGTTGCTCGCTCCGGTAGTCCGTGTTGGCCATCACCACTTCATATCCGCGGGAGTGGGCGTCGCTCTCGATAGTCTTGTAGATGTCGAAAAAAAACGGGTTCTCCATGTTGGAGACGATCACACCGATCGTGCGGCTCTTGCCCCCCGCCAGGCTGCGGGCATGGAGATTCGGATGGTATTTCAGCTCCTCGATGGCTTTGACGACGCGCGCACGGGTCGTGCCTTTGACTACGCTTGCATTATTAAGCACCCGAGAGACCGTCGCGGTGGAAACCTTGGCCCGCTGGGCCACCTGTTCAAGATTCATGGCTATTGCCTCTATTGTACGCGGGTTAAATCCCCTTTTGTGGCCAACGAAGTTACAATTGGCCCACAGATTAGTCTTGGCATAAATCGTGACAGCGCTTACAAGGGGTGCCGATGCGCGCGGCTCCGGCCGGCACTACATGACGCGGCCTCAAACCTAATCCGGCAGCGCGAACAAATAAGTCGTCAGGTTTTCCATGTCCTTTGGGGGAAGCGTGTAAGGAGGCATCAGCGAGCCCGGTGAAAGCTCCGCGGGCTTGGCAAAATGCGCCTCCACCCAGCTCAGGCTGTGCCGCTTGGAGAGTCCGTTCAGCGGAGGACCCATTTTCATCCCCATTCCGTTGACCATGTGGCAGGCGCCGCAGTGGTTGGCCTGGTAGACCAGCGCACCGGCCGTCGCGAAGTCCGGCGCATTGCCCAGAGCGGTGGCATTCGCCGGGTTCAGCTTCAACAGAAACGCGGCCAGCGAATTCAACTGCGCGTCGTTCAACTGAATCGGAGGCATGGAACTGCCGGGCATCATCGCCGAAGGCCGCTTGAAATGCTGGATCATCCAGGCTGCGTCTTTGCGGATGGAAACCTGAGTCAGGTCGGGCCCCACCTTGGCGCCGCCTTCGCCCACGGCGTGGCAGCTCACGCAGTGCTCCTGGCGAAAATAGGCCACGCCCGCCATCTCTTCGGGTGAAAGCTGCATCCAGTCGGTGGGCGCCGAATAATCGATCTCGGCCAGCGGCTGGGGCTTGGGAGTGCCCGCCACGGCCGCAGCGGTCAACCCGCCCCACCCGATGGCCGCCAGCACCACTACCCCGATCGCGAAAGTGCGCCGCGTCACTGCAACTACCCGGCCGCGGTCGAGAAAGGGCACCAGAATCAGCGCCAGCACCGCCGCGCCGGGCAGGACCACGCTGCCCACCATCTCCAGCGGGCCGGTGAACAGCTTCAAAGTCTGGAACAGGAACAGGAAATACCATTCCGGACGCGGGATGTAGGTGGTGTCGGTGGGATCGGCCAGTTGCTCGAGCGGCACGCGCACCGCAACCGCCATCAGGAACAGAACGGCGAAGGCCAGAAAAATCGCCGCCGTGTCTTTGAAAAGTTGCCGTGGGAAAAACTGCTGCCTGGGCAGGTTTTCGTCACCCGGCGCCGGCGCCACTCCGTGCTTGCGGACCAGGTAGACATGCACCGCGATCAGGAAAAGAGTGGCCGGCGGCAGCAGCAGCACGTGCAATCCATAGAAGCGCGCGAAGGTCACCACTCCGACGGCGCCGCCGCCGCCCAGCAAGCGCGTCAGGTACGGTCCCAATACGGGCGCCTGCCCGGCAATCTCGGTGGCTACCACGGTCCCCCAGTAGGCGCGGTTGTCCCACGGCAGCAGGTATCCCGTGAGCCCATAGGCCAGGGTAAGCAGCAGCAGCACCACGCCCACCATCCAGGTGGCTTCCCGCGGCTTCTTATACGCGCCGTAAAGGAAGGTCTGCGTCATGTGCAGCACCACCACCACGATCATCATGCTGGCGCCCCAATGATGCAGCCCGCGGATGAGCCGGCCGCCGGTAACCTCCGTCAGGATGTAGCGCAGGCTGTTGTAGGCTTCGCCGGGCGTGGGTGCGTAGTTGAAGGCCAGCAGGGCGCCGGTGAACGCCTGGGTCAGGAACAGGAACACCGCGACGCTGCCGAATACCTGGTGCCAGCCACTGGACGCCGGAATCTCTTCATAAAGGAACTGGCGCACCGCCGTCTGCGCGCCGGTGCGATGGTCCAGCCACTCGGTGAGCGCAGCCCAGCGCCGCTTCATGATTTCTTCTCCGGCGTCAGCAACGGCCCCAGCCGGAGTTTCCGGCCCTCGACTTTGGTTTCATAACGGTCGAGTGGTCGCGGCGCCGGGCCCGACACCACCTGCCCGTCAATCGAAAACAGCGACGTGTGGCAGGGGCAGAGAAACTCGCTCTTGCTTTCGTCCCAGTGGTAGGCGCATCCCAGGTGCGTGCACTGCGGCCCGAATGCCACCATGCTGTCATCTTCATGTTTGACCACCCAGGCCGTGCTTTTCTCGCTGGTGACCTTCCAGCCGTCTACGCGGTTCCGGCGAAATGTGACTTCCACCGGCACATTGGGAGTGAACCGCGTGATGTCTCCGGCCTCCACCCACTCGTCGCTCTTGCGCAGCTTGGGCGGCAGGAGCAGATAAGCCAGTGCCGGCACTCCCAGCGCCGCCATGATGGCGGCGCCCATCCCATAGATGGCGCCAATGTAAAAGCCGCGGCGGGTGAGACCATGGTTGGGCTGGGACGGGGTCTCGGGCGGTGGCATTTCATCCATCGTATACCGGGAGCCCTCGGGAGCTGATGCTACGAATGTATAAAGTTTGCAAATTCTACATGGTTCGGTGGGCGTGAGGGACGGCGGGTGTTCGCGGCGATTCTGCGGCGGATCTGGGCGCTGCCTTACCGGCGGGGTAAGCGCTGACGGCTTGCCGGGGCGAAGGAGTAGCGAAGAAAGAAGGGAGGGTGGGTGGAGTGTCCGAGAATTGCGCAGAAAAACGCCCAAGTTGCAGGTTGGCACCCGTCTGGAAGGGAACGGTACCCATCTCATGGGTACTAGAACTCAAAATGCTGTGCGCTGCAAGAAAAGTTGGTCGCAATCGAGGCGACTGCTGTATACTTCTTAAAGCCAGGATGCCAAAATGGAAATTCTGGCCTGAACCCTTAGGAGGATGAGAACGATGAAGAGAGTACTATTCGCTATCGGAGCCGTACTTGCGATCTCGGGTTTTGCCACACAGGCGAAGGCCGGCTTGATTACGTTTGTCGGGGGAGATAACGCCGTCACGAGTCTGTCGCAGATGACAAATTCCCTAGCGGCGGAGGCGTCTTGGGCCGCGGCCGTACCGGGCGCCAGCGTCATCACTTTTGAGACGGCTTTGCCTGCCGGCGTGAGCGTGTCGGGCGGCAGCATCACCAACGACTCGGGTTGTGGCGCGCTTTGCGGTTTCAACACCACAGCCGGCGGCGCGTATTTTTATTTGGTCGAGGGGGGCACGGCAACCTTCACGTTCACTACCCCGATCAACGCCTTTGGGATGTACATCACGGGACTGCAGACCGACCTGGTACCGCAAGAAACGCTGACGTTCAACGATGGTTCGAGCGAAACTATCAACACGCCAGCCTCCACCGGGGGCGGCGGTGCTTTCGTCGGTTTCACAGACTTCGGACAGAGCATCGTGAGCGTGAGCTACAACGCTACGGCTGACGTCGTCAGCCTCGACGATGTAGGCTACTCCTCCGGCGCGCCGTCAGTACCTGAGCCTTCTTACTACATCCCGCTCGCGTTGCTTGGCGTTTTTGCCTGGGCGCGGCGCCGGGGCATTCGCGTATCTTGAAACCAAGACGAGAAGTTATACCAGCAATGCCAGCAGCCCTTTGAGTCCTGACGACCAGGTCCGCCGCGTCATGCGCGACGACGGGCGGGAATTCAGGAGCCGGTTTGCGGGGGAAGCCGGCATTGCTGGTTCATATCTTTGCCCGGAATTCCCATTTAGCCTCCCGGTATCCTGCGGTTATACACCTAGCCGCCAAGTTTTGATCCTCCAAAGCACAGGTTTTTAGTAGCCGTACTAGGACCCGCCAGCCGCCAATTTCGCCCTGCCGGGGAAACCCACAACCGGCAACTGCCCGATTTCCCGCCGCGCTACTTCATGATGGGGTCTTGCGGCGTGGCCGCTTCCGGACCGTAATGCTCATGCACCGCCATGCTTTGGTCGGAAAAGAACGTCCGGCTGCCGCTGGTCCCATAGGGTTCCGGTATTGCGGAGATGGTGTATCCACCCTGCAATCCAGCCACGACAAACTTGTAGCCTTGCTTGAGGCCGGCCGCCAGGGTGGCATCAACCAGATCGGCCGACCCGATGTTGGCATTCCCGCTCGCCGGCGGTCCCAACTCCGCCAACGAAGTCGCGTACCGTCCGAACTGCGAATAGTACTGCACCTGCGCCGTGTGGATGGTCCGAATCGCCGCGATGGCCGCGGTTTCCTGCGCGTACATGCGCGCCCGCGTCAACTTGGGAAGCGCAAAGGTGATGATAATCAGGATGATCGCGATGACGATCAGCAATTCAATGAGGGAAAAGCCCCGGCGCCTTCTCAGATCAAACATAGGAGTCCCTTCTTATTCTATGACGCGGGGAACCGCGGCGGCGTGGAGGGAGTTGTGGGGCAGGCAATCATGCCTGCTGCCTTTCAGGCGGCTTCTCCGGACTAAGAGGCGAGCCATCCCGCACGGCAAGCGCCGGCTGAAAGCCGGCGGCAGCCAGGCTTGGCTGCCCCACGTTACGCTTGCGATTTCACCAGCTCGTCGATCGCCCGCAAGCGACCCCAGAAACCGGCCAGCAGGCTCAGCCGCAGAGCGTTGGGGCCATCGGAAAGAGCCCGCTCGGGTTGGTCGTGCACTTCCACGAAAACTCCGTCCACCCCCGCCGCCACCGCCGCCCGCGCCAGCGGTTCGATGAACTCCGGCTGCCCGCCCGAGGCGTGACCCGCGCCGCCCGGCACCTGCACCGAATGGGTCGCATCGAAAACTACCGGCCAGCCGCTGTCGCGCATCACCTTCAGGCCGCGCATGTCCACCACCAGGTTGTTGTATCCGAACGACGAGCCACGCTCCGTCAGCACCACCCGGCGGTTGCCGGTCGCGGCCACCTTGTCCGCCGCGCGGTGGATATCGTGCGGCGCCACAAACTGTCCCTTCTTGATGTTGACGATCCGTCCGGTGCGTCCGGCAGCCACCAGCAGGTCGGTCTGGCGGCAAAGAAAGGCCGGGATCTGCAGGATATCGGCGA
>JBEKYE010000339.1:0-5576 GCA_049511275.1 Bryobacteraceae bacterium | reverse complement strand
CGCCCCGGTATCCGCGCCGGCATCCGCCAGCGCTCCCACCAGCATATCGCCGCTGATTCCCGAGAATGCGTCTAAATAAGCCAGAAGTGACATTTTTCTAATGGTGGCACAAGCCTCGCGGCCGGCGCATCCGCCGCGCCGTTACGCTACCAGCTTCAAACAAACGTAAAGCACCGGCAGCGTGAACAGCGTACCGTCCACGCGGTCCAGAAATCCCCCGTGCCCCGGCAGAATCGCGCTGCTGTCCTTCACGCTCGCCCCGCGCTTCATGGCCGATTCCGCCAGGTCCCCAAGCTGTCCCGCCACGTTTCCGACCACGCTCAGCCCGATCGCTTCCGGCACCGGCACCGACGGGATGAAGTACACCAGGTAGGCCCATCCCACCGCCACCGAGAACACCATCGACGCTGCCGCGCCCTCCCAGGATTTCTGCGGGCTCACCCGTGGCGCCATTTTGTGGCGCCCCAGCCACCGGCCCACGTAGTAGGCTCCGGTGTCTCCCATCCAACTCAGCAGCAGCGCGAACATCAGCCAGTGCGGATTCTCCTGGTGCAGCGGCAAGGCCGCTTTCCAGCAGCCGAACACATAAACCACTCCGGTCAGCAACAGCGCCGCGCGCGGCAGGCCCTTGGCCAGGTCATCGGCGCGCATGGCGGCGACCAGCGCCACCATCGCGATCAGCGTCACCACCGGCCACGATTCCCCCTGCCACACCAGCAGCAGCAGGCCCGCGCCGTAGCCCATCATTCCGGGCGCGCCGAAGCCGTAACCCGCCGCCACCGCGTCGTATTCCCGGTAGCACAGCAGCGCAACCGCCGCCAGAACCGCCAGAAAGACCCAGTACCCGGCCCACAAAACCGTGTAGACGACGATGGGGATCAGCACCAGGGCCGTGAGGATCCGCTTCATGACGAACGGAGCGCTTCGATCAGGTTTTCATCGGCGCGGTCCACGCCGTCCGCCGGGCGTCTGCCCGCCCCGCCGCTCAAACCGCCGTACCGGCGGTCGCGCTTCTGGTACTCCAGCACCGCCTGCAGCAGGTCCGCGCGCGTGAAATCCGGCCACAGCGTCTCGGTGACGTACAGCTCCGCGTAGGCGATCTGCCACAGCAGAAAATTGCTGATGCGCATTTCACCCGACGTGCGAATCAGCAGGTCCGGGTCCGGGCACGATGCCGTATAGAGGCTCGTCGCAATCGAATCTTCGTCGATCTTCAGCGATGCGATGCTGCCGTCCAGGCGCGCCATGTCCAGAATGGCGTTCACTGCATCCACGATTTCCGCGCGGCCCCCGTAATTGATCGCCAGGTTCACCAGCAGCCCGCGGTTGGCGGCGGTGGCTTCCACACCCGAATCCAATTCGCGGCGCACCTGTGGCGGCAGCGCGTCCAGCCGGCCGATGGCTTGCAGGCGGATGTCGTTCTTCTGCAATTCGGGCAATTCCTGTTTGAGGTAGTAGCGCAGCAGCCGCCACAGCGTTTCCACCTCCGTGCGCGGCCGCTTCCAGTTCTCTACCGAAAACGCGTACAGCGTCAGCACCTTGACGCCCAGCCGCGCGCACGTTTCCACCGTGGAGCGCACCGGCCCGATGCCCGCCTGATGCCCGGCCACGCGCGGCAAGCGCCGTTGGCCCGCCCAGCGGCCGTTGCCATCCATGATGATCGCGATGTGCGCGGGAAGCCGGTTCGGGTCGATGGATTGCACTAGCTCCCAATCCTTGTCCCCCGGCTGGACCGCTTCCAATAAGGCCTTCATGCAGTAACTCCTTATGGTACACCAGCCCAGAAGATGTCGTGGCCCCGTGGCGCACGCACTCGTGCGTGCCGCGTCGACACTTGTGTCGACGCTTCGGGTGCCAGGCGAAAGTGCCTGCCCCACAAAGACCCAAGTCCCTGCGCACCAAAGTGGGACGGCCGCTTTCGTCTGTCAACCCTTCGATCTCAGCGTTTCTTTCACAGCTTCCCGGCGAGCGGCCTTTCCCGCGCGTCTGCTACCATGAAAAATCCCCTTTCCCATGGCGCTCCGCTTACACAACACGTTGTCCCAGCAAGTGGAAGAGTTCTCTCCGTCGCGTGACAACACCGTCCGCATGTACACCTGCGGCCCCACCGTCTACGACTTCGCCCACATCGGCAACTTCCGCACCTTCACCTTCATCGACGTCCTGCGAAAATGCCTCCGCGCCAACGGATTCAAGCTCGACCACGTGATGAACATCACCGACGTCGACGACAAGATCATCCGCAACGCCGCCGCTCAGCAAAAGTCGCTCGCCGAGTACACCGCTGTCTATACCCAGGCGTTCCTGGACGATTGCGCCAGCCTGCGCCTGGAGCGTCCCGAACGCCTGGTGCCCGCCACCGGGCACATCGACGATATGGCGGCCGCCATCTCGCGCCTGGCCTCCACCAGCCACACCTACACCACCGACGGCAGCGTCTATTTCAAGATCTCGACTTTCCCCGGTTACGGCAAACTCTCGCATAACGATTTCAGCGGCAACATCGCCGGCGCCCGCGTCGATCTGGACGAGTACGAAAAGTCCGACGCCCGCGATTTCGCCCTCTGGAAAGCTCCCAAGGAAGGCGAGACTTTTTGGGAAACTTCCATCGGTCCCGGCCGTCCCGGCTGGCACATCGAGTGCTCCGTCATGGCCATCAAGTATCTCGGCGAAACCCTCGACATTCACGCCGGCGGCGTCGACCTGATCTTCCCGCACCACGAAAATGAAATCGCCCAATCCGAATCCCTCACCGGCAAGCCCTTCTCGCGCTTCTGGCTGCACGCCGAATTCCTCATGGTGGAAGGCCAGAAGATGTCCAAGTCGCTCGGCAATTATTACACCCTGCGCGACATTGTCGGCCGCGGCTACCCTCCCGAGGTCATCCGTTACCTGCTGGCCTCCGTGCCTTACCGCAAGTCGCTCAACTTCACGTTTGACGGCCTGAAATCCGCGGCCACCGCCATCGACCGCCTTCGCAATTTCAAGCTGCGCCTGGAAACCGACCGCTATCCCGAAGGTCTCAACGACCAGTTGGAAGCCCGCGCCGCAGCCGCCGTCCAGGCTTTCCACGACAGTCTCAACGACGATCTCAACACCGCCGAAGCGCTGGCTGCGGTCTTCGAATACGTACGCGACGCCAACAGCGCCATGGATGCCGGCGAGTTCCGCGCCTCGAACGTCGCCGCCGCGCTCGAGGTTCTGGCCCGCTTCGATTCCATCTTCGACGTGCTGCGGCCTTCCGCCCAGGCCGGTCAGCTTGCCGACGCCCAGGTGGACGCCCTCATCGAAGAGCGCTCCGCCGCCAAGAAGGCGAAGAATTTCGCGCGCGCCGACCAGATCCGCCGGGAACTCCTCGACCAGGGCATCATTCTCGAAGACACCAAGGCCGGCGTTCGCTGGAAAAGGAAATAGCGCCCGGACATCGGAATGGACATCCACACCAAAGCCGTTCACGCCGGCGACCGCAAGAAACCCGGACCTCACACGCCCGTTACCACTCCCATTCATACCGCTACCAGTTACTTCTACGAATCCACCGCACAGCTCGACCGCATCTTCGGCCAGCAGGAACAGGGTTACTGCTACAGCCGCTACGACAACCCATCCACCGCCGCGCTCGAAGAATTAGTCAACTCGCTTGAAAACGGCGCCGGCGCGCTGGCCTGCGCCTCCGGCATGTCCGCCATTCACCTCGCCATTGCGACTGCCCTGGCCGACCGCCGCAAGTCCGTGGTGGCCGCCAATGCCCTGTACGGTGCCAGCGTCAGCCTGCTCATGAACGTGCTCCAACCGGCTGGGGTCGACGTGCGTTTCGCCGACGTGTGCAACCTCGATGAGCTTCGCGGCGCCGTCTCCGAAACCCGGCCCGGCTGCATCTACATGGAGACCATTTCCAATCCGCTGCTGCGCGTCGCCTCGCTCGACCGCATCGCCGAAATCGCCCGCGATGCCGCCGCGGCCCTGGTGGTCGACAACACCTTCGCTTCGCCCTTGCTCTGCCGCCCGCTCACGCTCGGCGCGCATTTCAGCGTCCACAGCGTCACCAAGTACCTGGCCGGCCATGGCGACGTCCTCGGCGGAATCGTTGTCACGGACCAGGAACACCTCGATCCGCTGCGCGCGCTTTCGCGCACCATCGGCCCGGTTCTCGGCCCCTTCGAGAGCTATCTCACCATGCGCGGCATCAAGACTTTTCCCTTGCGCATGGAGCGCCAGTGCGCGAACGCCGCCCGCTTGGCCGCCTGGCTGGCTGCTCACCCCCGCGTGGAGCGCGTCTATTTCACGGGCGATCCCGCGCATCCCGACGCCGCCGCCATCCGCCGCCTCTTTCCGCCGGGTCTTACCGGCGCCATGGTCAGCTTCGAAATCCGCGGCGCGGGCCGGGAAGAGATCTTCCGCCTGATGGACGCCCTGCAACTGATCGTGCGCGCCACTTCGCTGGGCGATGTCCACACCATGATCCTCTACCCCACCATGAGCTCGCACCGCGAGATCTCGCCCAAGCACCGCGAACGCATGGGCATCCGCGATAACCTGCTGCGCTTGTCGGTGGGCATTGAAGCCGCCGGGGACATCATCGCCGATCTCGACCAGGCCCTGGGTCAATGACCATCGACCGCGACAGCATCGCCGAAACCGATCCGCTCATCCGCCCCTACATCCGCCGCACACCCGTCATGGAGGTGGATGGCGCGGATTTCGGCCTCCCTGGCGTGAGGCTCTCGCTCAAGCTCGAGTTTCTCCAGCACAGCGGCTCTTTCAAAGCGCGCGGCGCTTTCACCAACCTGCTGCGGCGCGAAGTTCCGGCCGCCGGCGTGGTGGCGGCATCCGGCGGCAATCACGGCGCAGCCGTGGCGTACGCCGCCATGCGCCTCGGCAAACCGGCTCGCATTTTCGTGCCTTCGGTTGCGTCTCCCGCCAAGATGGAACGCATCCGCGGCTATGGCGCGCACCTCGTGGTCACCGGCGACCGCTACGCCGATTCGCTCGCCGCCAGTGAGCAGTGGGCCGCTGAATCCGGCGCCATGCCCATCCACGCTTACGAGCAGGTGGAGACGCTTCTGGGGCAGGGAACCGTCGGCCTGGAATTCGAGGAGCAGGAGCCGCAGCTCGATTCCGTCCTGGTAGCCTGCGGCGGCGGCGGTTTGATCGGCGGCATCGCCGCCTGGTATGGCGGCCGCGCCAAAGTGATCGGCGTGGAACCCGAAGCCGCGCCCACTCTGTTCATGGCTCTCGCAGCCGGGCGTCCGGTCGACGCTCCCGCCGGTGGCATCGCCGCCGATTCCCTGGCGCCCCGCAGCGTCGGCCAGATCATGTTCCCCATCGCGCAAGCTCACGTCAGCCGCGTGGCACTGGTCACCGACGAAGCCATCGTGGCCGCACAACAGGCCTTGTGGAACGTATTGCGCATCGTCGCGGAACCCGGCGGCGCCGCGGCTCTTGCCGCCGTCCTGTCGCGCCGCTATCAGCCCCAGCCCGGTGAGCGCGTGGGCGTCCTTCTTTGTGGCGCCAATACCACTGCCGTCAATTTCCAGTAACACAGGAAGCCGTGAAAAACAAGATGGGCAGTAACT
>JBEKYE010000338.1:0-5588 GCA_049511275.1 Bryobacteraceae bacterium | reverse complement strand
TGAAAAGCGTTGGCCAGGTCGGTCGCGCTGTCGATCACGTTCTGGCGCGCGTCCGTGCTGGTGGGCGTCTGCCCCCACGCCGAAAAGCTGGTAAACAGGTTGTTGAGCGCGTAGGGTATCCCGGAATTGCCGGAGATGTCGAACAGCGATTGCAGCGACGTGAAACTGGTGACGTTCTGTTGCGCCTGCCCGAGCAAGGCATTCTGCTGGCGAACGGCCTGTTCGGCGTATTGGTTTCGGGAGCTGACCACTTCCGCCGCGCGCACTCCACCGGTTGTTCCGTCGGCCGGAGCGAACGGCATGGCGGTCAAGAGCTGAGTCTGATCCGCATAACCGGGCGTTTGGGCGTTGGCGACGTTATTCTGCGTAACGTCGAGCGCCTGGGTGAAGGCATCCAGGGCGCCGGCTGCCGAGATGAGCGAGGAGAGGATATTGGCCATCGCAGCCTATCCCTGGCAGTAGAGCTTTCCGGTGCGCGCCACCGCTGCGGGTTCGCCGCCCGCCGTGTACCCGCCACTCATGGCTCCCAGGATCCGCTCCCAACCCCGATAGAAATCCGCCGCGCTCTCGAGCAACCGGCCGGCACGCCGCAAATCCGCCCGCAACTGGCGGAGCATGGTTCTGACATCGGCGGCTCTGACATCGGCGTCTGCCACCCCCGGCCGTATCCCGCGCCGGCAGTCGTCGATGCCGGAGACCGCCCGTTCCAGGGCGCTTGAGCTGGCCTCCAGCGATGCCGGGCTGGCGGCCTCCAGAAGGTGGCAAGCCCGCTTCACTTCCGAGCGGGCCGCTGACAAATGTTCCGCCGTGTCCGCGGCCGGCATCTTAACTCGTTCCGCTGCCCAGGGCTTCCGCCACCATGCCCTGGCTGGTCTTCGCGGAATCCGGCCGGTAGTTGCCGCTCTGGTATTGCCGGGCCAAAGCTTGCACTTTGCCGGCCCGGTCCGCGCTATAAGAAGATACCGCGCGCGAGATGCGCGCCATGGTGCCCGACAGTTCTACTCGGTCACTTGAGGAAGTCCCCGTGGCCGGCCGGGAATTGCTGTCCCGATCCGCTTTCTGGGTTTCCTGGGGCCGTCCAGATTCGCTGGCCGAAGGGCCCGTCAGATTCACGTCATAGACTTTCATACCTGCATGCCATTCCTGCCGCTGTGCTACATATCGGCATCCCCCCGCCTACCCTTTAGCCTGAGTGCATCAAAAGAACACTCTTTGCTAAAGTTTTCGCGGCCACCGCCGATAGCTGTATGTAACCGCCATGGAGGCCCAAAAACTTCTTTGGATTGCCACCGAGCCACCCCTTCCCGGGGAGGAGTACTCCATGCTTGCAATAACTTACGGCATCGAGTGGCTGCCTCCCGAAGCAGCCTTCGGAGTCCTCCGCAAGACGGACTTCAGCGCCATCGTCCTGAGCTTCCCGGCAATCGGCTGGACTCCCTGCGAACTTTTGGAAGCGGTGCAAAGGCTCGCTCCATCGATTCCCGTGTTGATTCGCGACCCCCGCGCCTCGGTCTTCGATGCGGTCCGCCTGGCCCGGCTGGGAGTGTACCAATTCCTCGCCTCGGGCGTTGAGGCCGCCGCGCAGATCGAGCAGGCCATCGAGGAACGCCGCATGCGCGACCTGGCCCGCCTGGCCGAACAGGTGGGGCGCGAAGAGTGGGAACGGCTGTTGATTGGCGACAGCCGCGAAATGCGCCGGGTCGGCCATATTATAAGGCTGGTCGGCGGCCGGCGCTCGACCGTCCTGATTACCGGCGAAACCGGAACCGGCAAGGAACTGGCCGCCCGCGCCCTGCACCTGGCCGGCGCTCGACGCCGGGCGCCGTGGGTGGCTGTCAACTGCAGCGCGCTGCCGGAATATCTCCTGGAAGCCGAATTGTTCGGACATGTGCGCGGCGCATTTACAGGCGCGGTCCAGAACCGGGTCGGCCGGTTCGAAGAGGCTCAGGGAGGGACCCTATTTCTGGATGAAATCGGGGATTTACCTTTGGACCTGCAAGCCAAACTGCTGCGCGTGCTGCAGGAACGGGAATTCCAGCGACTCGGCAGCTCTGAGACCATTCGTCTGGACGTGCGTGTCGTGGCCGCCACCAATTGCGATCTGAACGGACGCATCGAATCCGGCAAATTCCGCGAAGACCTCTACTACCGGCTGAACGTGGTTCCCATTCACATGCCGCCGCTGCGCGAACGGCGGCAGGATATCGCGGTGATCGCGCCTTTCCTGGTCGAGAAGATCTGCAAATCGGAAGGCATTGCCCTGAAGTCCCTTTCCCCGGAAGCCGTAGAGCGGCTGTCCGGCTATTCCTGGCCCGGCAACGTGCGTCAACTCGAAAACTTCATCGCCATGGCGGTGGCCCTGAGTGGCGACCGCGGTACGCTGGCGCCCGCCGACTTTGCGCTTCCCGCTCCTTCCCGCTCCCGGATGGGGCCCCTCGATGCTCCGGTCATCTCGTTGCCCGATCAAGGCATGGACTACGAGCGGACCCTGGCACAGATCGAGCGCAGTATCCTGGAGCAGGCCCTGCGTAAGACCGGTGGCAACAAGAAGGCCGCGGCGGAGATGTTGTGCCTCAAGCGCACCACTCTCTCCGCCAAAGTGCGCAGCCTGGAATCGGCGGTGACGGGACACTAAGGCGCTTTTCTCGCCGGGTTTTGTCCCAGCCGCCAGTCGGCGAGACATGCGGGTTAGGGCCTGGGTTAAACCCCGGTGGTGTTCACCTGGCTCGTTGACCGGCAGTCGGCACTTCCATGCGGCGGGCGTTACGCGTCAACGGACGTGACCGGGACATATCGGGATCTATCGCGACGGGGGCCGATCCTGAAGCTCGATCGGCGGAGCCCGGCGCGTGTCCGGGTACGAATCCAAATTTACTGCTGGACTTGGCTCGTCCGCGATGAGTACATTGGATTTGATCTTATGGCCCAAGCTAACAGCGGCATCGGCAATGTCACGACAAATGCGAAGCTCCTCGAAATGGCAATGGCGTATTCCCGCAGCCGCGTGCTTTGCGCGGCTGCGCGTCTCGGCGTTGCCGATGCACTTGGAGACGAGGTGCGTAGCGTTGGCTTCCTGGCCGAAAAGTGTCAAGCAGATGCCAATGCGATGTACCGCCTGCTGCGCGCACTCGCCAGCATCGGCGTGACGGAGGAGGTGACGCCCGAACACTTTCGGCTGACTCCTTTTGGCAAACCGCTGCGGAGGGATGTGCCTCAGTCCGTCTGGTCAGCCGTCATCTTTTGGGCAGATCTGCTTGCCGACGACTGGTCCCTGCTTACCGACTGTATTCGGACTGGTAAGCGGGCCTCTCAGATTCGCGATCCGAAAATACCTTCCCGGTGGTCACAGGATAGCGAAGCTGATTCTATTTTTCGCGCGGTGATGGGTACGGCTCCGGCAGAAGATTACGCGCCCATCGCCGGTGCGTGGGATTTTTCCCGCGCGAAGGTGGTCGCCGACCTCGGCGGCGGCGGCGGGGCGCTCATTCTTGCAGTGCTTGGACTCAACCCGCGTTTGCGAGGCATGCTTGTGGACCTCGAATCCAGCGTGGATGCGGCCAAAACTCGCTTCGCGGAGGAAGATCCTTCCTCCCGATGCGAACTGATTACTGCGGATCTGACGCAATCGGTTCCGGCGGGCGCCGATGTATACATGCTCAAACATGTACTGCACGGGCGTCAGGACGGGGATGCGGTTACTATTGTCAAGAACTGCCGCGCGGTAATTCCGCCGGACGGAACTTTGTTGATCGTTGAGTTCATCCTTCCTCCGCTGGTTTCGCATGCAGATCGACAACTGGAAGGCCACCTGATGAGCGACCTCAACATGCTTGCCGTCACCGGCGGCAGAGAGCGTAGCGAGCGCGAATGGAGAACGCTTCTTGAGGCAGCGGGCTTCGTCCTGACCGGGGTATACCCGGTTGGAGGCGACACTCTGATGGTTCGGAACGTCGGGATTCTCGAAGCAAAACCAGCTTAGGGACAATCGAGATCAGCTCCGAACATTCGTCACAAGCGCGGCTGTCGTTCCTGATCCCAGTCCTCGTCGATTCACAGCCCTGCAGCGGCGGTTCTCTTTCGACAGCGGTGATCTGCTATGCTGCCCACACAAGGGCGTGAAATGGACCCCGACATCTCTTTTCCCGAAGGCTGGACCGCGCCACTGGAACTCACAGGGGCGCTGCCGCGAGAAACGAGCTTGTCGGATGAAGGTAGCACTACGGTCAGGGTGGCAACCAGAAAACCCGTCAGCCTGAACTGTGCGACTTCTCCGGAACCGCATCTCGGGAAAGGCCCAAGCCGACCAATTCCAAAAAAGTGCTCAGTTCAGGCTGACGGGTTTTCTCGACGGGTTTTCTCAAGCCGACCAATTCCAAAAAAGTGCGCAGTTCAGGCTGACGGGTTTTCTCGACGGGTTTTCTCGACGGGTTTTCTCAGTTCAGGCTGACGGGTTTTCTGGTTTTCTCAGACTCGTCTACGACGCTGTCCCTCAGGTATCCGTGAAGGCTCTGCATTTAAAGCGAGATGGGGAGAGTACGAGGATTTCGGCGTGGGACATCGAAGAGGAGACGTGTGACGACTACTTCCAGAACTTCGACACGCTTCAGGAATACATAGGAACCGGGGCTGGGGAACCCATCCATGTGGTTCGTTGTATCCGCCCGCTGCTCGAGAAATATCTGCGGATGAAGTTTCCACATGCATTCGGCAAGACCGAGTGGCTTGGAGACTTCATCGCCAAAATCCACGCGGCCGGCCTCGGTGATCTCCTCGCCGCCGCGCTGCCGGTGCTGGCGGATCTGGAGGCGGTCAACGACTACTCCAAGCCCTATCACCACGATGGTGACACACCGCCCGCGCCAGAGCCGATAGTTGGCACAGAACTCCAATCGTACGCAAGGCGGACGGTTTCGATCATTGGCGAGGCTTGGATCTGTCCGGCAACGGAGGCAGTTGCATGTTGGGCAAGCAGCGGAACACCATGACAGCCTGCTGGTGGCATTTGCTGCGCGACAATCGCATGCTGCCCGAGCCGTTGATTCTGACCGGGCTGAGAATCGATTCCTGAGGATGGGGAACGATAAACGCCCTTGCGTCTGGAAGCGACCTGCCACCGGAGCGAGATGTCGCCAAACCGTGCTTGTGCCGGGTTCCACCGCTTCGATTGAACCGGATAGAGGTCAGCCCCCCTCACCACAGGTAGTCCTTGGCGATCTCGCGTTTCTCGTATCCGTCCAGCACGTGCACCACCCGGATCTTCTTGAGCGAGACCGGCGAGAGTTGCCCGATCGGGATATAGATCACCGTGCGGCCCACCCGCGAGGCGAAGCTCCTGAAGATCGAGCGCGGCGGTTTGGCAGCTACGTAGACCACATGGTGGTGGATGGAATAATCCAGCGCCGCCAGCAGCAATCGCTCCGATTTCGATTCCGCGAACTCGTAATCGGCATCCTGCCATACGTCGTACATGCGGCGCGCCGGCAGGCTCATCAGGAAGCCGCCATATTCGGCGCGCCCGATGCCCGGGCCCACCAGGTGGTCGAACGGAAGCGTGGAATAAAACGCCATGTCCGATTCGTTCTGATTCT
>JBEKYE010000337.1:0-5605 GCA_049511275.1 Bryobacteraceae bacterium | reverse complement strand
AGCGGCATCGCGTCAATCGGCAATGCGCCAGGCTTGATCTTGTCAAGACTCCCAGGCCTTGGCGGCGGAGGAGTAACTATCGCGGCGCTGACGCCCCCTGCCCGGCGCATTCGCAGTTACTTCCGGAGCGTGCTATGACTCCGTGATTTCTCTTTCGACAACCTGCCGATCCGGTGGCGCTGGAGGGCGATACGGGATGACGAAGTTGTCGATCAACACCAGTATCCCGAAAACGACGAAGCCCCACGCCGCGCGGCTGAGGATACCGATGCCGATCGAAATCGACATGAAAGCAATTATCCTTAATGCTCGAGTTCCATTCATATGCGTTCTCTAGGCTGTTCTGTTCCTGATATCTCTGTTGCGGCTCGCGGGGGTGCGGCGCCCCATGAGTCCGCACCTTGAGTCTCCCTGGAATTTGCGGCGTCAGCGGCCGATGTCCACCGGTCCAGTTGCCGCACCACTTCCGCGGACACAACGGGCAAGGCACTCGCGACCTCGGGCGACAACTGCGTACCCACTCCGATGACGGCAGGTTGAACGCCCACCAGGATCACCTGGCGGGGCGCCATGCCCAGCAGGCGCAGATCGTCGAGCAGTCCGGGGATTCCGGACTGGTGTGCGTTCCGGGTATCGATTTTCTGTGGATCCGGGCCGCTAAGATCCATCCAGATGGTATGGCCGGGCGGCAGGCCGGCATCCACGGCGTCGACGATCAGCAGTTTCTCACACCCGCAAACCTCGGCCAGCAAATCCGTTCCAACGGTGCCGCCATCGATGAGGCGGGCCATGGATCTGACGCGCGAATTTCTCCGCAACACCCGGACGGCATGGATGCCGACTCCGTCATCGGACAGCAAGAGGTTACCGACGCCGACGATGGTAATGGGCTGTGGCAGGTCGCGGTAAGCGCGGGGGGCGCCGGCTAAATCCATCACTGCGGTCCTCCCGTATGGCACGAATTGCACGGCTGTTCCGCCCACGCGCCGCCGATGTCAACCGGGTGCTGGAAAGGCAGCCCGTCGGTCCCTTTTGCGAATTGCATGCTGCCGGCTTTGCCTTGTTGCAGGATCCTGTGACACTCGTTACAATCCGAAGGAATCACCTTGCCATCCACGCTCTTATGCTGGCCATCGTGGCAACGGTAGCACCCCGGAAATTGAAAGTGACCGTCGTTCACGAAGTATGTATCCCAGCGGACTTTCATCGACGGAAAGAAATAATTGTTGTAAGTGTCCTGTAAGCAAGTGATGGCCGCATCGATGGCCCGCCGTTTGCCCGCATACACCTGCGGATAAGTCTTCTGATAATAGCCACGCAGGGCGCTGTCGATTCCGCGCAACGCTTGCGGGCGGTCCGCGTAAGACGCGGCGAGCGCCGCTACGCCCTGCTGCTTGATAAACGGCAGAGACGGATCGAGACGGCCATCGGCCAGCGCCAAGTCCAAACTTTGATCCGGCGACTGCAGGATGTGGCTCGGGCGGTTGTGACAGTCCACGCAGTCCACGGTTTGGATCTCGCCAGCCGGGGCGGACGTCGAAGTCTGCGGCTGCGAGGTGTATACGTTGGCCTGGCCGGTCCTGGGGTCCACGGCCCGCACCCACGTGATATTCTGCCTTTCGGCATCGGCGGCGACGTACTCCACCTTGCTCGCCACATGCCAGTGAATTCCCATCTGCGATGCACCCACGGGTGCGCCGCCGCCCACCAGCACCAGGAGGTCGATCTGCCAGCGGGTGTTCTGCTCGTCGGAGAGAAAATGCACCCGGCGCACTCCGCGGGCTACTCCGAAGAAATTCGCCGGCCAATGGCACTTCTCGCAATTCCCGCGTATCGGGCGCAGCGACACCACGGGGACCGGAATGGGGCGCGGATAATCGTTCTGCATGGTCTCCTGGAGTTCCACCATGCCGCGAATCTTCGACGTGAGGTATCCCGTGGCGCCAGGGCCGACATGGCATTGCGCGCACTCCACGCGCGCGTGCGGCGATAACTGGTAGGTGACATACTCGGGCGTCATGGAATGGCAAACGCCCCCACAGAAGGACACGGCGTCGGTGTAGAGATATGCCTGATAACCGCCATAAATGGCCGGAACGGACAGGAGTACGGCCCCTATGGCGACCACCAAAAGAGCCTTTCTCTCCCGGGCCACATTGAGGTTCATCTGGGGGTAGCGCGCAAAGGATAGCGGCTTGTGCTTGCGCCACCGAATCCACTGAACGAACATCCCCACGAGCACGACGAAAACGCCAATAAACACGAATACCGGCGGGACAAAAAAGATCACCAGGTCGCCGTAGGGCTGCACCAGCGCGCCGCCTCCAATGGTGTGATAGGCCATCAGCACGACAAAAACGAATAAGCCCACAGCGGCGATACCGGTTCCGGCATAACTGATCCGGTTGCGGTAGAGAGCCAGCAGGCTGGGTCCGGGACGGGCCTTGGATAGCCCTGCCGTGGGTTTCTCATCGGGCGCGTCCTCGGGCAGCAACTGATGGCGTTTGACGAAGGTCCGCGCCTCCGGAATGGCCGCGATCTCATGACGCAATTCGCCCGCCGGCACGAACTTCCATCCGGAGAAAATGCTGTCCAGCAATCCGTTCTCTTCCTCGATCGAGATGAGAATCGAAAGATAGACATGGAACATCGCGAACGCGATGAACACGAACATCAGAAAGAAATGAACCTCGCGGAGGTACTGGGGATCGATGAGTTGCGGCAGCCAGCCGATGAATTGGGACAGGACGGGATTGCCCAGCACCCGGCTGTATAGCGCCAGGCCGGTCAGGATTTCCACCAGGATCAGCAGGTAGATGACCACGTACGAGAGCGCGGCCAGGGGATTATGGCCCACCCGGTGGCGGGGCTCGAAACGGAGAAACGAGTAGAACTCGAGCATCGATCCCATACCGGTCCATTGCTGGCGGTGAATGGGGATGTAAGCCGACCACCTGGACCAGAAGTTGCCCTTGAAAAACCAGTACACGCGTAACGCGAAGGCGCTAATCAGCACGAATCCGGAGACCACGTGAACAAATCGCACCATGGCCATGAGGAAAGGCGCCTGCCCGGACGGGAGCAGAAACGGGCGGTGCATGAACAGGCCGGTGATGGAGAGCGACACGATCGCAAAGAACATCAGCCAGTGAGCAATGCGAACCGGCAGCTCCCAAACATACGTCCGCACCAACTCCGTCCTGGGGCGGCCGGCCAGCATGGATTTGGGCGATGGAGTTTTTGGCACTGTGCCCTCCTATGCCGCCTCAACCGGCTGCCATCGGCGTCCCCGCGCATCCACCACTTGAACGGCGCAGGCCAGGCACGGGTCGAAAGAGTGAATGGTGCGAAGCAGCTCGAGCGGTTTATCCGGGTCCGCAATGGGATGCTTGATCAGCGCGGCCTCGTAGGGGCCGTGTTGCCCCATGGCATCGCGCGGGCCGCCGTTCCACGTGCTGGGCGCGATCACCTGGTAATTATGGATGGCGCCATCCTCGATCTCGACCCAATGGCCCAACGAGCCTCGGGGGGCTTCGTGCTGCCCAAAACCGCGGCAGGAGTGCGGCCACGAGTCCGGATCCCAGAGCGCGCCGTTGTGCATGGCGAGCACACGCCGGCCCAGATTGTCCGATAATTCATTCCACCAGCCGGTCAACTGGTCCGCCATAAGCTGCGCCTCCATGGCCCGCGCGGCAATCCGTCCCAGGGTTGAGAACAGCGCCGCCGGAGGCTGCTTGATTTGGGCCAAAACGGAATCGACAAGCCCTTTGGCGGGCTGCTTGCCGGCCGCATAGGCAATCACGAAACGCGCCAGGGGCCCGAGTTCCATGACCTCATTCTCATAGCGCGGAGCTTTCAGCCAGGAATACTTCTGGTCGACCTGGAGGTAGTCGTAGGGCGGCGCGGGACCCGTGTAGGTGGGTTTTGTCTCGCCTTCGAATGGATGCCTGGCGGGCTTGTTATCTCCGTATTCATACCAGGATCGCGCGACATATTCGGTGATTTTTTCCGGAGAAAACGGCCCCACCGCCGAGATGTCGCGTTTTCGAACCACTCCGGCGGGGAAGAAGAACGCCGACGGGTCATGCATGCTCTTCGCCGGATAGTCGCCGTAGGCCAGGAAGTTGCCGACGCCCTCGCCGCGCGTGAACCAGTCGGGGTAAAACCCGGCAACGGCAAGCACATCCGGCACGTAGACCTGGCGTACGAACTGCCGGCCCATCTCAATCAGCGTGCGCAGAAGTTGCAGACGCTCCGGATTGATGGGAGCCTGCGGAGAATCGGGGTCCATGGCGGTCGACATTCCGCCCACCAGGAATGTCTGCAGGTGCGGATTCTTGCCGCCCAGCACGGCGTGCATCTTTATGAAGTCGCGCTGAAATTCCAGCGCATCCAGATAGTGGGAAACGGCGAGCAGGTTCACTTCGGGCGGCAGACGGTACGCCGGATGGCCCCAGTAGCCGTTGGCAAAAACGCTCAACTGGCCGCTCTCGACCAACGCTTTCACCTGTGCTTGAACAGCCCTGAAGTGGCTCACTCCAGACTTGGGCCACTCGGATAAGGAGCCGGCAATTTGCGCCGTTTTCGCCGGGTCGGCCTTAATGGCACTGGCAACGTCCACCCAGTCGAGCGCCTGCAGGTGATAGAAGTGGACGACGTGATCCTGCACCAGTTGCGCGCCGGCGATCAGGTTGCGGACGATGCGGGCATTGTCCGGCACTTCGATCTGCAGCGCGTCCTCCACCGCTCGCACGGAGGCGAGGGCATGGACCACGGTGCATACGGAACAGATTCGCTGCAGCCAGTACCAGGCCTCGCGCGGGTCGCGGTTGCGGACCACCAGTTCCAGCCCCCGGAACATGGTTCCGGAGCTCCAGGCATCGGAGATCACGCCACCCTCAACCTGGGCCTCAATCCGAAGGTGCCCTTCAATTCGCGTCAATGGATCAACGACAATACGCGCCATATCTGAACTCCCGGCTTCCGGCAGATGCGATGCTCATAGCACTTCTCCGCAGTCACGATTTCCCGGGCGGCCCTTCGCGCTCCACGAGACCGTCCTGGCGGCCGATCTCGGTGGGGCCGCCTCTCGGCTCCTCGCCTCGCGGGCGCATCTGCGCACGCGCCGCGCTGGCGATTCCGTGCAACCCCAGACCAGTCGCCACGCCGGCAACCAACCAGCCACCGATCTTCCCGGCGGTAACGTCCACACCGAAACCCGGAACGCCCGGCAGGCGCCGATAGAGCGGAAGCGCCGTATCCCAGAAGCGGTAGGAGGCGCATGCGGCACAGCCGTGTCCGGATTCGACGGGCCAACTGGTCCCGTCATTCCACCGGACCACAGGGCAGTTGAAAGTCCCTTGTGGCCCTTTGCAACCCATTTTGTAAAGGCAGTAGCCGCGCCTCGCGCCATCGTCGTCCCAGCGTTCCACGAAACGGCCGGCATCGAAATTGGCGCGCCTCTCGCACTGGTCGTGGACGATGTGCCCGTATGCGAACAAAGGACGTTTATGGGCGTCCAGCGCAGGCATCCGGCCGTAGGTCAGCCAATAGACCAGGAGCGCGGCGGTATTGGCGGGGTTGTGAGGACAGCCCCCCATGTTCA
>JBEKYE010000336.1:0-6973 GCA_049511275.1 Bryobacteraceae bacterium | reverse complement strand
GTATCGACATGTCCGCATACCGCAGCAGTCTGGGCAGCGTCAGCATCGAGCTGGAGCGATCAATTCGCGGATTGACCGCCTCGGCGCTGGCCGGTATCGACATGTCCGCATACCGCAGCAGTCTGGGCAGCGTCAGCATCGAGATCGACCGGTCACTTCGCGCCGTGACCGCCTCGACGCTGGCCGGTATCAGCCTGTCCAGCCCGTATCATGGGCTCCGCGATAGTCTCAGCAGCATCCGGGTTGATCAGTCGCTGTACGGCGCCATCGCCTCCTCAGCACTAGCCAACATCGATCTGCGGAACTTCTACGGATCCGCTCCATTGTCAATCAGCACACCTGATATCACGGAGCTTCCGCCCATTCGTTACCGCGCTAGAGAGGCCGCTCGAACAGGCGGAAAGCGCATTGAGCGCATTCATGAATACGTTGAACGTGAGGACCTCTCAATACTGATAACCTTTCCTGCTGCTAACGAACGTGAGTTCCTGATCTCCGTCGTTCAAATGAGCGCAGCTTATCGGCTCCTGCACTGTTTCGAGGTTCGACTCCGCGAAGTTGTTTCCGCTCTTATGGAGTCAAGGTTCGGCCCAGATTGGATGCGCACTAGAGTCCCGCCCAATCTCGTCGCTGACTGGGAAGACAAGAAAGCCAAGGCGGAAAAGAAGGGCTTTCCCAGTGCGCGCCTGCTTGATTATGCGGACTTCAGCGATTATCGCGGAATCATAGTTCAGCGCAGCAACTGGCGCGAGGTATTTCAACCGATCTTCGGCAACCACAAGGATACGGAAGTATCGTTTGAACGCTTGGAGCCCTTACGAATCGAGACGATGCACAATCGCCCCTTATCTCGGGCCGATGCTGCTGTACTGGCCACAGAAGTTTATCGCCTCCTACAAAAACTCGACCGTTCTACCCTCAATTGAGAGCCGCAAAGCGAAGCTCAGCCTCTTTCCTCCCGTTCCGGATTACTCCCCACAAGTCGGCTTCGGTCCGGGTAATGATGTGCATCCCAAGCGCCACCCCGCGACGCTGTTGCGGCACTTGCCCCTCCGCCGGGTCATGCGGGATCTTCGTAGCTCTGCCCTGGCGTTCGGCGCGGGCGCGGTCTGCGGCAACTGCTGTGGCTGCTCTTGCGCTTACTTGCCGATCATCAGAATGGTGAACGAGCCTGGGACCGCTGCGCCCTGGGGCCCGCGGCCTCCGCCCGGCGGTGGCGGCGGCGCCGGACCACGCTCCTGGCTCATCGTCAGGATGTGGTTCGTCTTGCTGTCGAACGCGATCGTTCGGGCGCCATTCATCGTCTGAAGATTTTGCTCGACCTCGAAACTCGTCGGGCTCTTCTCCTGGACCACCGTCATGGGCTGCGCCGGTTGGGCGGGCGGGTTTCCCGAGCTCGCGCAGGCCGCGAACAGCACATCGTTCTTCGCGTCCAACGCCAGCCCGTTGCACCTGCCCTTGTCCCCGAAGGGGTAGTGCGCGATCGCCTTCATGGTCTTGACGTCGACGGCCGTAACACTGCCCTGCGCGTCCTGCATGACTACGTAGAGCATGCCGTTGCCGTCGCCCACGCCCTGCTCCGGCACGCCGCCCAGATCGATCGTGCCGAGCACGGTGCCGTCTTTGGCGTCGATCACCGTCGCGTCCTTCGTCGGGTGACTGAAGACGTAGACCCTTTCATTGAAGGCATCGAAGTAGATGCCGTCCGGCTGTGCGGCGCCCACATCGATGGACTTGATGAGCGTCATCGTCTTGGTGTCGAACATCGACACTTTCGGATGGTCGCTGGTGAAGCCGTGGCCGGACTTCGGATCGACCGCGGTGCCATTCCCTCCGACGCCCGAGATCTCACCGACCGGCTCGAGCGTGTCGAGATTGAAGATAGTCAACCGTGCCGGGCCCGCCGGCACCGCGGGCGTCGTGTCCGTGGCCGCAACCGCGCGGGTCGCGCCGCGCGGAATATACAGCCGGCGTCCGGCGACGTCGGCATAGATGTAGTCCCAGCCGCCTTCTCCGCCGACCCTAGCCGTCTGGAGCACCTTGTACGGGCCTACTGGTTGAGCCAATTCGATTGGCGCGAACGTCGCGAATGCCACTGCCAGCACTAAGCAAAACTGTCGCATGAGAGTTCTTCGGGAACGAGTATAGCAGCACACCCCACGCGAGGCTCAGCGAACCGGAGTTTCAGGATACGCAAGCGCCGATCGTTCAGCCGCTGGCGGCGAAAAGGGGACGGAGCGAAAGGGGGAATCGTTGCGGCTTGGGACAATCCCTGACGCCGCTTTGTGGAGCGGTTAAGCGCCGCACCCGGCACTCCGAAAGGCACCCGGGCCGGAGGCGTACGGCCCTCTCCGTGCTCTGACTTCCTGGTGTTTGCGAGGTTTGTCCCATCGCCGGTTGTTTTCAGCAGCTCTCCAGGGCCGGGGTCGTGCCGTTTTCGCACACCGGTGTGGCCACCGGGCATCACCGCCGGGGTGCAAGCCCTTGCTATACTTGTGGTTTATCTTGGCACTGCAAAGAATCCATAGACACAGCGCATGAAGTGTATCTCGGTATTTCTCCTCTGCACGGCGGCTCTCTTCGCCCAAAAGTTCATGACCGGCCAGGCCGCGCGGGCGACCATCGGACAGGAAACCTTCACGAGCCAGGACACCAACTCCAGCGACACCGTGGTCGGCGGGGTCAGCGGTCTGGCGTATGCCGGCGACACCCTGTTTGTGGCCGATTCGAACCGCGTGGGTTCCTATCCGTCCAATAATCGCGTCCTGCTTTTCCAGAATCTCTCGTCTCAACTGCCCGTCCCCACCGCCGAAATCTCCTATAACCGCAAGTGCCCGGTGTGCGTGGGGCAGGCTAATGTGGTGCTGGGACAACCCGATTTCGTCACCACCAACGTGAACCTTGCGGCCACCCAGAACGATCTGCGTCAGCCCACGGCAGTGGCGTCCGACGGCGTCCACGTGGTGGTGGCCGATACCGATCACAACCGCGTGCTCATCTGGAACACCATCCCGGGCTACAACAACGCCCCAGCCGATGTGGTGATCGGACAGCCCGATTTCGTGAGCGTCGGCATACCTGGCAACCAGCCCAATGCCAAGTCCATGCGTGGGCCGCAAGGCGTGTGGATTCAAAACGGCAAGCTGTACGTGGCCGATACGCAGAACAACCGCGTCCTGGTTTATAACCATATCCCGACCACCAACGGGGTGGCGGCGGACGTGGTGATCGGGGCCCCCAATTTCACCACTTTCGTGGAACCGGATATCAGCCAGCAGACGACCACCGCTACCTCCAGCAACCTGCTCAACCCGGTCTCGGTGACCTCCGACGGCGTGCGGCTCTACGTCACGGATCTGGGCTACAACCGGGTGCTGATCTGGAACAGCATCCCGACCACCAACGGCGCACCCGCGGATGTCGAGATCGGCCAGCCGGACATGGTGAGCTCGGTGGCGAATAATTCGTATACCGGGACCGCAGCCACTTCGAGCACCGACACCACCGACAAGGAAGTGCCGGTATTGTGCACGGTCTCGAACGGCAGCGACCCGGCCGGAAATCCGACTTATCCGGCCGGCTGCAACTCCACTGTGAGCTTCCCCCGGTTCGCGCTGGCCGGCGGCGGCCACCTGTTTGTGGCCGATGGCGGCAACGACCGCGTGCTGGTGTTCGAGAATATTCCCACAGCCAACGCCACGGCAGCCGATTACATCCTGGGCCAGATCGGCGGCGAAGTCGACCAGGCTACCAACGACACCAATTCGCTGGAAACGCCTCTCTCGCTGGCCTGGGACGGCACCAACCTCTTCGTCAGCGACTCCTACAACGACCGCATCGTGGTGTATTCGGCCGGCACGAATAACGTGCAGTACCAGGCTGTGCGCAACGCCGCCAGTTTCGACATCACGGCGCACGGCACCATCACGATCGGCGGCACCATCCAGGCGGCCGACGTCGCCGTCATCACCATCAACGGCACCAACTATAGCTACACGGTGGCGACGGCCGACACGTTAGCCAGCATTGTTACGTCCATAACGGCGTTGCTGAACGGCGCTAATAACGGCGCCGGCGATCCCTTTGTCGTCGCCACGGGCGACACGACGAACCTGGTTGTGCGGCTAGACGCCAAGACGGCGGGCGATCTTGGCAACAACATCACTTACTCGGTCGTTGTCACGGCGGCGACTTCGACCACCCCCGGGGTCGTCGCCGAGCCGGGGCTCACCGCAACGGCCGCCGGCGCCAGCCTGACGGGCGGTGGAGATGCCGCCTCGGTGGCTCCCGGAACGATAGTGAGCATCGTGGGCACGGGCCTTTCCGCCAACACGGTGAGCGTCGATCCCAACGCCAACCCATTGCCCACTCAACTGGGCGGCACGGAAGTCTATCTCGACGGAATCCAGGCGCCGCTGGAATATGTCTCGCCAACCCAGATCAACGCGCAAGTCCCCTGGGAACTCGGCGACAGCACCAGCATCAACGCCTACGTTCGTTCGGTGATGAGCGATGGGAGCATCATGGTAACCACGGCGGTGGCGGTCACCATCGTGCCGGCCAACCCCGGCATCTTTGCGCAGGCCGGGACTTCCAACCCAGAGATTGCCGTGGCCATGCACTACACCAGCTATGCCACCGCGGTGGTCTCGGTGGATGGCACGGTTACCGCCGGCAACGTGGCGACGGTCACAGTGGCAGGCCGTTCCTATTCGTATACGGCGCAGAGCACGGATACGCTCGATACCATTCGCGACAGCCTGATCATCCAGATCAACAACGATCCGCAAGTGAGCGCCATGGCGGCGGGACTCTTCGACCGCATTATCCTCACGACCCGCGTGCAGGGTCCGGAAGGAAGCGGGATCCCCATCACGGCCGGCGCCGTCGCCGGGCCATCCAACAGCTCCGTGACTCTCTCCATGACGGCCCTGGATTCGCAAACCTGCTGCGGCAATATCGCGGGCGCGCCCGTTACCCAAACCAATCCCGTGCTGCCGGGTGAGATCATCGAGATCCTGGCCACCGGCCTGGGAGTGCCGGTGCTGTCCGATCTGATCACGCCGCTGATCCAGACGGGCTTTAAGTATCCGGAAGGCGGTCCCATCACGTCTCCGCAGGAATCGGTCAGCTCCTTCGTGGGAGGAAGCACGGGCGACGTGCTGCAGGCCACGCTGCTGCCCGGCTCGGTCGGAATCTACGAAGTTCTGCTGCATACCAATTCGAACCTGGCCACCAATCCATACTCCGCGGTCACCATCGCGCAAGATATATACGTAAGCAACCAGGTCACGGTGCCGGTGGTCAACAATGGCACCGTCAACGTCGCGCCGGTTTTGTCCGTCTCGAAGAACCACACCGGCAATTTCAGCCTGGGCCAGCAGGGCGCGACTTACACAGTGACGGTTTCGAACGTCGGAACCCAGAACCCCACCTCCGGCGCTGTGACCCTGACCGACAACGTTCCCGTCGGCGAGACCCTGGTGTCGATGGTCGGGGACGGGTGGTCTTGCACCAAGAATGTCTGCATACGCAGCGACGCTATTCCCGCGGGCGGCAGCTATCCCACCATTACCGTGACGGTCAATGTGGCGTCCAATGCCGCCTCCAGCGTCACCAACACGGTGACGGTCACCGGTGGAAGTTCCGCCACTGCTACCAGCAGTGACGTGACCACCATCACCGGCAGTTAGCGCCCCTTGCCCCGCCGCCTTCTCGCCGCGTTTCTGCTCGCGTGGTTCTGGTTCTTTTCCTGGGACGGTCTGCGGGCGCACTTTTCCCCGGACGACATGATGAACATCGACAGCTTCTACTGGACGCCCGGCTGGCGGCGGCTGTTGGTTTCCCAGTTCCTGTTGTGGCGCGGCTACTACCGGCCCATGGGCGGCTTGTTTTATCTGCCCATTTTGAGCGGCTGGGGATTGAATCCGCTGCCGTACCACGTGGCGCTATCGGTGGTCCTGCTGTTGAATGTCTGGCTGGTGTACCGCCTGGCGCGCCTGCTGGGCGCCGAATGGCCCGCCGCCGCGCTGGCCGCGCTGGTGGCCTGCTATCACGCCGGGCTCAGCAACCTTTACTACAACACCGCCTTCGTCTACGATGCCTTGTGCGGCTGTTTCTATTTCGGCGCGCTGCTCTATTACGTGCGCATCCGCGCCGCAGGCCGCTTCCCCGGTGCGCGCCAAACCGTGATCTTCGCCGCGCTGCTGGCGTGCGCGCTCAACTCCAAGGAGATGGCGCTTACGCTGCCGGCCGCGCTGCTCGCCTATGAATGGTGCTACCAGCGGCCGCTCGGACGCGGCGCGGCAAAGATGGTGGGGCTCGCCGGCGTCCTGGTGCTGCTGGATCTGTACGGCAAAGTATGGGGCGTGGATGCGCTGACCGGCATGGAGGGCTATCGCCCGGTCTTCTCGCTCGAGCGCGTGCAGGATTTCCAGCGGACCTTCCTGGGCGACGCCGTCTTCCTGCATGCCGGCCGAGGCGGAATCCTGGCTTTCTGGGCGGTCGTCACCTACCTGGCGTGGCGTCCGGGCGCGCGAACCGTGCTACGGTTCTGCTGGCTGTTTCTGCTGCTCGCGCCGCTGCCTATCGAGTTCCTGCCCGGCAAGAGCCAGGCGTGCCTCTATATCCCGCTGATCGGCGGTGCGGTTTTCGCGGCCGTGGTGCTGGTGGATATAGCGCGAGCCGCCGCCGGTTTTCTTTCCCGCGAGCCGCTCTTGGGCCGCTTGGGGCAGCCGGCCCTGTTCGCGGTCCTTCTGGCGGCCGCCGTTTTCTACTGGGGCCGCGTCAACCTGAATCGAAAGATAGTGGATGCCAAGCCGGTGATGGCGGCTTTGGGACGCCAGACGGCGGAGGTCATCGAGCAATTCCGTGAGTTGCATCCACAGGTGAGTTCCGGCAGCCACGTGGTGTTCCTGAACGACCCTTTCCAGGAATGGGACATGCTGTTCATCGCCGACCTCTGGTTCCGCGA
>JBEKYE010000335.1:0-5625 GCA_049511275.1 Bryobacteraceae bacterium | reverse complement strand
TCACCAACCTGGTGCTGGCGCGAACCACCCTGCGGCGCAAGGAGTTCGCCACCCGTCTGGCGCTGGGCGCCGGCGCGGGACGTCTGATCGGCCAGTTGGTGACGGAGAGCATCCTGGTGGCCCTGGCCGGCGGCATGGCGGGCGCCGCGCTGGGCACGGGTTTATTGCGCGTCCTGGTACACAGCGGGATCGAGACGCTGCCGCGCGCGGGCGAAGTCCGCGTGGACGGCGTGGTGGTGCTGGCGATGCTGGTGACGGCGGCGCTGGTCGGCATCGTCATCGGGCTGATCCCCTCGGTGCAGGTGATACGGGCGCGGATCAACGAAGTGCTCCGTGAAGAAAGCCGCTCGGGCACCGGCGGGCGGCGGGCGCGCCGCGTGCGGCAGGTCCTGGTAGTGGCGCAGGTCGGGTTGGCTTTCGTGCTGCTGGCTGGCGCGGGATTGGTTCTGGCGAGCTTCCGCCAGTTGCTCCGCGTCGACCCCGGATTCGATGTCAAGGGCGTGGTGACGGCTTCCACCAGCGTGCCGCAGTCCCTATATCCCAAAGACGCTGACGTGAGGGCGCTGATGGACCGCATGCTCGATGCCATCCGCGCCATTCCCGGTGTGACGGCGGCCGGTGCGACCACCACCATCCCTTGGGGCGGCAACCATAGCGACAGCGTGATCCTGGCCGAAGGCTATGTCATGAAGCCGGGAGAGTCGCTGATTTCGCCCGAACAGGTGACGGTCACGCCGGGCTACTTCGAGGCCATGCATATCGCGATGGTGGCGGGGCGGCCGTTCGATGCGCGCGATGGCGAATCCGCCCCCGGAGCCATCATCGTGGACGAGCGGCTGGCGCACCACTTCTGGCCGGCTCGCGATCCGATCGGCCGGCGCATGTATCTTCCGCAGGACATCCACAACCTCCTGAAGACGGACGAGCACACGCACTGGATGAGCGTGGTGGGGGTCATCCGCTCCGTCCACACATCGGACGTGGAAGGCAACGGCAATCCGGTGGGTGCCTATTACATGCCCTACGCGCAGAACGTCGAGAGGGGCTACGCGCTGGCGATCAAGACCTCCGGCGGCACCGGCCCGATCCTCCGTGCCGTGCGCGCCCGGTTCGCGGCTGTGGCGCCGAGCCTGGCGTTGTTCGATGTGCACACCATGGAGGAGCGCGGCGACCTGGCGCTGGCGTCGCGGCGGGCCTCGTTGACGCTGGCCATGTTCTTCGGCTGCCTGGCTCTGTTCCTCTCGGGCGTAGGCATCTACGGCGTGCTGGCATACCTGGTGACGCAGCGCCAGCGCGAGATCGGTATCCGCGCCGCGCTGGGATGCACCGCGGGCGGCGTAGTGAAGCTGGTGGTCCACGAAGCGCTGTGGCTGCTGGGCGCCGGCCTGTTAGTTGGCGTGGCAGGCTCGGTAGCGCTACGCTCGGTGGTTGCCAGCCAGCTCTACGGCGTGAAACCGCTCGACCCGGTGGTGATGTCGGCGGTCATTCTTACAGTAGCGGTGGTCGGCCTGGCTGCGTGCGTGCTGCCGGCTCGCCGGGCTACGCGCGTGGACCCGGTGACGGTGCTGCGGGAGCAGTAAGCGTCGCGGCTCAGTAAGGCGCGATGAAATCGTGGTGCCACTCGGCCAAGGCAATCGGTGCGGCGCCCGGCACGGAGTTGATACAATTCGGGGTAATCGGAGGACCGGATGCTGCAAAAGCCGACAAATGGCCGATTGCTTATCGTAACGTGTGCCGCACTTGTGTTTTTCACTTCAGCGGCGCCGCGACGGGCGCACGGGACGAGTATGAACTTCGAACAGAATTCACAGACTGCCGATGCCACCACCCGCATGGTGGTCGACCGCTTCAACGAGGCATTCAATCGGCACGACCCGGACGCCCTGGCGTTATTGCTGACCGACGACACGGTGTTCGAGGATACGTCTCCCGCGCCAGACGGCCAGCGCATAGAGGGAAAGGCCGCGGTGGTCGCCTTCTGGCGGGAATGGTTCGCGCGCAATCCCGGTGCGCGATTCGAGGCCGAGGAAATCATCGTCAGTGGTGATCGTGCCGTCGTGCGGTGGGTGTATCGCAAGACCCGCAACGGACAACCGTGGCATCTGCGTGGCGTGGACGTCTTCACCGTACGCGACGGGAAAGTGGCCGCCAAGCTCGCCTACGTGAAAGGGTGAGCCACAGGGCATTCCGAAGCCCGCTGGGCCTGCTGCACGACCCCGAAGGCCACAACATTCTGGTCATTCAGTCGTGCCTGTTAAAACCGCTGGAACTACCGTGGAGATCATCCGCCTGGGGTCCGCCGATCGAGCGGCGGCGTTGACTGACTTGGGCGCCGGGCGCGGAGAAGGCGGCGCAGCGCGGGCGGATCGCAAATCTCGCGCAGCGTCAGCGTTGTATCGCCACATTGTTGGCGGCGAGATCGTATCCTTCTTCTTGCGCCGTCTTGACTGCATCGGCTTGGAGGGTTTGCGGCCCCGCATCCTTCGGGCTCTTCCAGTGCCGGCGAATCACCTCTTCGCCCACGTGGATGCGCACCTGCCATTGCGATTTCTCATTGTCCCAGGACACTTCCGCCCGGTCCGCGGTTATCAGAGCCATACAAAACTCTCCTCTCGCCGGGCCGCTCTCACCTGCGTCCCGGCTGTTCCAAATGTACATCACATTTCGCGTCTTGGAAAAGGGGCCAAGGATGCATCCTCCTCCCAATCCATCGCCTGGCCCCGGGTTCTGGAGTTAGACCGGATTTCCCGCGGTTGACCCCGAAGTCGAAGCCTCGTGAGAAGAAGCGGCCCCCCAGCGGGTTTTGGCGCTCCCCGACCTCGAACAATCCAAAGCGGCCGTTCGGGAACAGCCTGGGCTTGACGCCGCTATATATGTTGGCATATATAAATGAATAATGACCCAAAAAGATCCTGGCGGCTTTCTCCCGCTTCACAACAACTGGTTCCACATTTTGCTGTCGTTGGTCGGCACCGAGCAGCATGGCTACGGCATCATGCAGGAAGTCCTGGAACGGACCAGCGGGGCCGTGCGCATTTGGCCCGCCACTCTTTACGGCACGCTGCAACGTCTGATCACCGACGGTCTGATTGAAGAGTCCGACGAGCGGCCCGTGGCGGAACTGGATGACGCACGCCGCCGCTATTACCGGTTGACGCGGCTTGGCCGCAAGGTGCTTGATCTGGAATGCCGGCGGCTGCAAGAGATGATCCGGATGGTGCAAAGGAAGCGCAGGCAGGAGGCCTACTGATGAACCGCCGGCTCCACTTCTGCCTGACCCTCTATCGCCGTCTGGCGAGCGCGTATCCGCACGAGTTCCGGATGCTGTACGGAGAAGATCTCGACCGGTTGGGCGAGGACGCCGTTCCGGAAGTCTGGCGGCGGCACGGTCTGCGGGGACTCCTGAGGCTCCTCGCCGATATCGCCGTTCAGTTGCCCGTGATGTATCTTCGCGAGATCCGGCAGGACGTAACCTACGCCTTGCGGGTGCTCGCCAAATCGCCGGGGTTCACCTCCGTAGCGATACTTTCGCTGGCCGTTGGCATTGGCATGTGCTGCACGGTCCTCAGCGAGATTCAACCCCTCGTAGGGCCGCCTCCCGGCGTGCGCGATCCCGCCCGGTTGGTAACCTTCTGGTGGAGCACGGCTTCCTACCCATATTTCGAGCGCTATCGGGATGAGCGCCGGGTGGTGGCCGCGGCCACGGCGGTTCTCGGGCCGGTGCCGTTTGCGGTGGCATTTGCCGGGGATCGGAGCGCACGGGCGGAACGGTTCTACGGACAACTGGTTTCGCCGGAGTATTTCTCCACCCTGGGTGTGACGCCGGCTGCGGGGAGGTTCTTCAGCCCGGAAACGGAGAAGCCCGGGATGCCTCCCGTGGTGGTGGTCAGCGACCGCTTCTGGCGCACTCGCCTGGCCGCGGACCCGTACGCAGTCGGACGCAGGCTGCGGCTGAATGGTCTGATGGCAACCATTGTGGGCATCGGTCCGAAGGGCTTTCAGGGTATCTGGCCCGGGTATACGGCTGACCTGTTTGTGCCGGCAACGTGCGACGCTTCGGTGGCTCCCGAGCTCACTGGCGACCCCCTGAATCGTTATGATCGCGAGATCTTCCGGGTGGTGCTGCGGCTGGCGCCCGGTGTGACGATGCCCATCGCGGAAGCCACCATCAACACGATCACGCGCAACCTGGACCGGGAATACGGCGTCCCCTCTGGTCGGGATGGCAAAGGCAGGATGCTGCGGCTGATGCCGGCCGGCACGTTCCTGTACATCACACCCGAGCAGCACGCTTTTGTGAACGCGTTCAATGTGGTCCTGTGGGCGCTGGTCCTCTCGCTGGTTTGTGTGAACCTGGCCAATCTGCTGCTGGCCCGCGGCAGCCAGAGAAGGCGGGAAATCGCCATTCGTTTATCGGTGGGGGCCAGCCGGCCGCGTCTCATTCGGCAGTTCCTGACCGAAAGCGTGCTCCTGTCTTTCGCCGGCGGGGTGGCCGGCATCGTGCTGGCCTATGGGATCACCCGCGTGATGTCGTCTCTGCCGGTGCCCTCGCCGTCGCCCCTGGAGTTCAACTGTCAACTCGATTTCCGGGTACTCGCGCTCACGCTGGCGATTGCGCTGGCGGCGGGCGTAGGCTTCGGCTTGATGCCGGCGCTATCTTCGGCGCGCGTCGACATAGGCCCCACCCTGAAAGATGGCTCGCAGGCGCCGCTGCGCGGCTATCGCCGCTTCGGCTCG
The DNA here is from genome assembly GCA_049511275.1 of Bryobacteraceae bacterium. Taxonomy (GTDB): domain Bacteria; phylum Acidobacteriota; class Terriglobia; order Bryobacterales; family Bryobacteraceae; genus PALSA-129. The sequence continues at coordinate 888 of JBEKYE010000335.1, read as the reverse complement.
CGCAATCTTTTTGTGGTCTGTCAGATGGCGGTATCCCTGATGCTCCTGGTGGTCACCTGGTTTGTCGCTGCGGGCTTCCTGAATACTACGCGCCTCGACGTCGGTTTTGAGACCGGCAATCTCATCCTGATGTCGCTGGACCCGGCGCGCGACGGGTACTCCGCGGAGAGGACATCGGCGCTTGTTGCCGCACTGCCGGACGAGGTATCGCGCGTCGACGGAGTTCGCAGCATGACTTTGGCCGGCAGTGTGCCCTTCGCCAGCTTGACGTCCGATCGGGCCAACACGCGAGTGGCGTCCCAAACCGGCGACGGGTCGGGGGGCCAGGTGCTGCACTCGGCTTTCCGCGACTTCATCGGGGCAAATTACTTCGCCACGCTGGGAATACCTCTGCTGGCTGGTCGCGAGTTTGACGGACGGGACCAGTGGCAAGACGAGCCGGGACCGCAGGCCGCCGTTCCGGCGATCCTCAATCAGACAGCCGCGCGCGAATTGTTCGGCGGCGAGAACCCCATTGGCGGGCGCATCCGCGAGGACGAGCGCGCCTACACGGTGGTTGGCCTGACACGCGATGTGCCGTCCGGATTCCTGGTGACGAGACCCATCGCGACGGTATTCCTGCCTCTCACCACCGAGTGGTTTCGTAAGAACCCGGCGGCACGCGCTACCATCCTGCTGCGCGCCACGACGACCCGGAGCACCCTGGCGTCCGTGCGAAACCGACTGGCATCGCTCCATCCCGACCTTACGGTTTTCGACGTGCGCACCATGCGCGAGGACCTCGACCGGTTGAACTCGTTTGTCGAATGGCAGGCCGCGATATACATCACGCTGGGTATGTTCGCGCTGCTGCTGGCCTGCCTCGGCCTCGGCGGGGTGACGGTTTAC
>JBEKYE010000334.1:0-5672 GCA_049511275.1 Bryobacteraceae bacterium | reverse complement strand
CCTTCGTGCGCAAGAACGGGCGCCTGGTTCCGCTGCCCGACGGCCTGATGATGATGGTGCCCACCAAGATTCTGCCGCTGATCACCACCGGCCTGGTGAGCTGGAGCACCAAGCTGCGGATGGGCCTGGAATGGTTCCGCGCACCCAAACCGAGGCCGGGCGACGAATCCGTGGCCGAGTTCGTGGAAGAACATTACGGCCCGGAAGCAGTGGATTATCTGGCCGAGCCGCTGCTCTCCGGCATCTATGGCGGCAACCCCAGCGAGCTGAGCGTCAGGAGCGTGCTGCCGCGCTTTGTCGAGCTGGCGAACCGCTACGGCAGCCTGACGCGCGGGGTTCTGGCGGAGCGAGCCAAGGCCGCGCAACACCGCCGCGCAGGCGCGCCGCCGCCTCTGTTCCGCACCCTCAAGGGCGGACTGGGGCAACTGGTGGACGCCGTGACGGAGGCCATCCAAGGCAGGGCGGAAGTGCGGCGCGGGCGCGCCGAAACGGTGGAGCGCGCAGGCAGCGGGTTCCGCGTCAGGATGGACGGCGACTGGCTGGAGGCCGGCGCCCTGGTGGTGGCGTGCGAAGCGCACAGCGGCTCGGCGCTGCTGGGCGCGGTGGACGCGCGGGCGGCGGAGCTGCTGGGCACGGTGCCTTACAGTTCGTCGATGACCGTGGCGCTGGGTTTCGACTCGGCCGATTTTGCAAAGCCGCCGGTAGGCTTCGGTTTCCTGGTGCCCAAGAAAGAGCGGCGCCGGCTGGTGGCCTGCACGTGGGTGGGGACCAAGTTTTCGTACCGTGTGCCCGAAGGCAAGATTGTGGCGCGCTGCTTCCTGGGCGGCATGGAAGACGCCGGAGTGCTGGCGGAATCGGACGATGCCATCATCGCCGCGGTGACGGAGGAGTTGCAGGAGATCGCGGGCATCAGCGCGCGGCCGCGATTCACGCGGATTGCCCGCTGGCCGCGATCGATGGCGCAATACTCCGTCGGCCACGGGCAGCGCGTGGAGGAGTTGGAGGCGCGCGTGGCTGGGATTCCGGGGCTGTACCTGGCGGGGAATGCGTATAGCGGGATCGGGATTCCGGATTGCATCCGGATGGGGAAGCAGGCGGCGGAGAAGATTCTGGCGGGGTGACGTGGGTGGGACAGACCATCGGTTTTCGTGGTCTGCCAAGCTGCGTTCTTCGGCGAGGCAGGACAGACGACAAAAACCGATCGTCTGTCCTACATCTTCTCGAACAGCGCCAGAATTCTCTTGTATTCGTCAGCCCAACTGGCGGGCTGGCGGAAGCCGTGGTCTTCGACCGGATAGACGGCCAGGTTCCAGTTCTCCTTGCGCAGCTCGATGAGCTTCTCGACCAGGCGCACGGTGTCCTCGAACTCGACGTTGGTGTCCACCATGCCGTGGCAAATCAGCAGCGCGCCTTTCAAGCCTTGCGCGAAGAAAATCGGCGAGGATCTGCGATAGGCTTCCGCATCGGTTTGCGGAAGATTGAGAATCTCCGAAGTATAGCCGTGATTGTAAAGCGCCCAATCGGAGACCGGCCGCAGGGCCGCGCCGGCGGCGAAAACATCGGACTGGGTGAACATGGCCATCAGGGTGATGAAGCCGCCGTAGCTGCCGCCCCAAAGGCCGATCTTTTTCGGATCGACACCCTTTTGGGCGGCCAGATACCTGGCGGCGTCGACGATGTCGTCGAGGTCTTTGCCGCCCATGTGCTCGTAGACGGCGGTGCGCCAGTCGCGGCCATAGCCGGCGGAGCCGCGATAATCCACGTCGATCACGGTGAAGCCGCGCTCCATCAGGATGTGGTCGAACAGGTACTCGTGGTAATAGCTGGTCGACCACTTGTGGTCGACGTTTTGCAGATAGCCGGCGCCGTGCACGAAAATCACGCCGGGACCACCCTTCTGGAAACCCGCCGGTTGGAACAGGCGGGCGGGCACTTTGGCGCCATCGCGCGCGGGCACCATGACGATGGGGACGTCCAGCCAGGGATACTGCGCGAATTCCGGCGAGGGCGACGTGGTGATCCGCTTCGCTACAGCCTTGGGATCGTTCTCGCGGATGTAAAGGTCGGGCGGCTTGTTGGTATAGGAGTAGACGTCCGCGATCCAGCGCTCGTCGGGCGAAAGGGTGGTGACGTGGCGCCCGGGCTCCTGGGTGATGCGGGTGAGCGGGCCGCCGTCGCCATTCATCTGGTATAGGAATTGATCGAACGGCCCGTCCCTGGTGGCGGTGAGATAGAAGACCGACTTATCGCGCGACTGCCGCGCGTTGATGACTTCCCATTGTCCGGAGGTGAGCGCGCGCGGCTCACCACCGTCGAACGGCACGGCATAGAGATGCGCGAAGCCCGAGCGCTCGGACTGGAAATAGATTTCGCGGTCGTTCTTCATCCAGCCGAAGGTGTTGGCGGCGGGACCGCCCAGCCAGGCATCGTCGCGATCGTGAGCCAGCACGCGGGTCTTACCGGTGGCGGGGTCGAGCGCCAGCAGCCAGCGGTCCTTGTCGTCGGCGGCGCGCGCCGAAATCACAGCCCTGGCGCCGTCCTCCGACCAGAGGGGCATGGAGAGTTGCACGTCGCGATCCTGCGGGGCGGGCGTGCGAGCAGGCGGGGCGCCTTCGCGCGGGGGCTGGGGCGCGGCGGCGGCAGCCGGCGGCATGCGGCGCTGGCCATGATCCACCCACTTGACCTCGCCGGTGGCCACGTCGATCATGGCGAGGCGCGAGGTGTTCTGGCTGTCGCCCACATTGGAGCGTCCGTTGATGTCTTCGGTGTAGCCGCTTTCGGTGATGTAGTTGGGAACGATGGTGCTGCGCGGGCTGCCCGGCTCGGAGACGGTGGCGAAAACGATCTTTTCGTCGGGTGAAAGCTGCAGTTGTGCGACGGTCTCGCGCCCGGTGGGGGTGAAGGGCTTGCGGGCCGGCTCGTCCTTCTTGCGCCGCGCATCGGCCTCTTCGCGAACCGCTACGCGCTCGCGAACGGCGTCCAGCAGCTCTTTCTGTTCGTTCTTGAGGTACTCCTGGCTGGCGCTGGTGGCCGCGCCTCCAGCCGCGGCATCGCCGGTGGGAGGCGCAGCGCCGCGGCCGCCCTGCCCGCGGCCGCCCTGGCCCTGGCCTAAACCACCGCCTTGTCCGCGTCCGCCACCGCCCGCGGGAGCTGCCTGGGTAGTGGCGGCGGCGGCGCGAATGTCGGTCATCTGCACGAGCACTCCGGAATCGAGCGCCATCACGTAGAGGTTGCCGCCGCGCGTGAAGGCGATGCGTTTGCCGTCGGGCAGGAAGCGGGGATTCGCCTCGGTGTCGGTGGTTTTCGTAAGCTGCTGGATCTTGCCGGTGGTGTTGTCGTACAGGAAAAGATCGCCGCTCAACGAATAGACCGTGAGGCGCTTGTCGTGAGTGGTATCGCCGCCGGCCGGTGGCAGCTGCTTGATCTCCTCATCGGAGAGCTTGCGCAGGCCGGACCCATCGCGGTTGGCCGTGTAGGTGTCCATGGGCGCGGCGTCCTTGTCGGTGTACTGTTTCCACTGGAAGTAGACCTGCGTGCTATCGTGCGACCATCGCACGGCCGCGGGCTCGAAGCCCACCAGTTCCGGACCGCGCATGATGCTGTCGATGGTCAGGGCGAATCTGGGAGTCTGGGCCTGCGCGAAAAACAACGCCAGGCCGAAGGGGACGATGAGTTTTCGGGTCAAGGAAAAATGATATCGCAAAAGCGGCGGCCGCGCCCTCGATGGACAGGCCAGGAGGCCCGTCCTGATTGGGGCTAGTGGGTCATGGCGTAGACGATGTAGTTCACGCCGATGCGGATGCCGAGGGCGGAAAAACGAGCGGGGTATGTGGGTTCGTCGGCGTTCTCCCAGGAATCGCCGAGATCGTTGTTGTGGGTCATGACGGCGATCAGCCGGCCCTTGTCGTCATAAATGCCGCGCCAGTGGGCGCCCGAGCCGCCGGCGCCGTCGGCGCCGTGGAACCAGTCGGTGGGACACTTCTCGCAGATGCTGTGGGTTTGCGTGTACTGCATGCCGGGCACCTGATAGCGGTCATCCAAATCGTAGACGGTGTGAAAAATCGGATCTTTGTCCGGAATATCGACGATCCGGCGATCAGGCTCGATGCGCCGCATACAGTGGATGAAAATATTCCACTCGTCGTCGCCGTGGAAATCGTCGCACATGAAGAAACCGCCGCGATCCAGGAACTCGCGAAATTTTTTTACCATCTGGTCGGTCAGCTCCCAATGGCCCACTTCCACGGCGTAGAGCCACGGGTAGTTGAACACGTCGTCGTCCTGCTCCAGGTTGACCGGCTGTTCGGCGGATTTGCCGGCGATGCGCGTAAGCCGGCGGATGGCCAGCGCCAGGTGACGGTCGGAGCGGGGGTAGTCGATGGTCCAGTTGGTGTTTCCCTGATGCCAGTCGTAGCCGCGCTTCTCCCGGGCCTGCCAATCGATGTTCAAGGGCGTGGTGGGATACATAAGTCGCGCGAAGGTCCACTCGCCGGGAACCAGATAGTCCTTGGGCAAAGGGAAATTGTTGTATTCCCAGGCGGGATACTCGCGGAACGGGTCCTGTGCCCATAACGTGCACACCACCAGACCGCACCCCAGCACCCCGGCTAAGATCTGACCTCGCGTCATCTATGCTTCCAGTATAGTGCGCCGGAAATCACGCGAAGAACAGCATGCAAGAGGGCACCGTGGGACGGAAAGCGGGGAGAGCTATCCAATTCCAAAGGCGGGAATTGGTAGCAGTCGCCGTTTTGCTCAGCGGCCTCGTCTGGCTGCAACGGCGCCGGTGACGCGCTCGGGCATGTCGGCCAGCGCATAACTGAAGACCGCCAGGGCCGCGACGCTCTTGCGGAAATCGTCGGGATTGACCTTGTCTAAGGTATCGGCTTCGGAGTGGTGCCAGTCGAAATAGTGGGTGCCGGCGGCGCGTTCGGAGAAGCCGGGCACGCCATCGCGGATGAGCGGATTGATGTCTTCGCCGCCGCCGCCGCCGGTGATTTCGCCGGCGCCGATGGGATCGAGAAGTGCGCCGATCTGGCGCAGCATGTCCATGGATCTGGCGTCGACGCCGGCGCCGAAACCGCGGGGCGTCTCAGCCCCGCCGTCCATTTCCAGCGCGGCCACCTGATTCTTGATATCGCCGCCGACGAACGCGCGGTAGGCCTCGCCACCGCGCCCTCCGTTCTCTTCGTTCACCCAGAAAGCCACGCGCAGGGTGCGCCGCGGCTGCAAGCCCAGCTTGTGAATCAGCGCCAGCGCCTGCAGGCAGGCCATGATGGAGGCGCCGTCGTCCTGAGCTCCCTGGCCGACATCCCAGGAATCGATGTGGCCGCCGATTACGACGACTTCTTCGGGATGTTCGGCGCCTGGAATTTCACCGATGACGTCGCCGCTGTCGGCATCGGGAAGCAGTTGCGCGCCCATTTCGAGGTGGATCTTCACGGGGACGCCTTCGGAATACAGGCGGCCGATCATGAGGGCATCCTCCGGCGATATGGCGGCGGTGGGAATCTTCGGCTGGGCCTCTTCGTATTCCATGGCGCCGGTGTGCGGGACCTGCATGGCGAGCGGAGTGGCGGAGCGCACCAGCGCGGCCACCGCGCCCAGCGCGGCGGCGCGCGATGCGCCGCTCTGGCGGTAAATCCGGCCCGAGCCATAACCCTGGAACGCGT
>JBEKYE010000333.1:0-5677 GCA_049511275.1 Bryobacteraceae bacterium | reverse complement strand
ATGTTTTCCAGGAGAGTCAGAAAATGCCTTTGATAAACATCGTTATCGCGCTGATCATTGTCGGCGTCGCGTTGTGGTTAATCAACAACTTCATCCCCATGGCCGGCAGCATCAAGACCATTCTGAATGTGGTGGTCGTGGTTGCGGTCGCCATTTGGGTCTTGCAGGCGGTCGGAATGTGGGGACGAATAACCAGCTATAAGTTGAATTGAGCTGTTGTGGTCTAACGTCGTGTTCCAATGACAATACGCTGCGTCGTCCTGCTGTGCGCGGTCCCGGTTGCAGGCATGGCCCAATCCGCCGATTCGCTTGATGTGATGGGCAAACTGAACTTCCATCTGCAGAGCGTTGGCAGCCCGTGGTCCTTGGCGGAGTCCGCTGCATACGCGGGAATCCTCCAAGGACTTGACACTCCGCAAGAGTGGGGGCAGGGCTTCGGCGCCTACGGTAAGCGTTTTGCCTCGACTATGGGTGCCTCCTCGATCCATGCCGTTCTTGCTTTTGGTCTGGATTCGACGCTACACCAGGACCCGCGATATTTTCGATCGCGCCACGCAGGTTTCTGGCGCAGAACCGCCGACGCCTTTCGCGGGACTATACTGACACGCACCGATAGCGGCGGCGAAACAGTGTCCACCTGGCGTCTGGGTAGTGCCTACGGCGCAGCCTTTCTTTCGAACGAGTGGTATCCGGACCGGCTCAATACCGTGCGCCTCGGCGCGCTGCAGGGAACTCTCCACCTGGGGTTCGATTTCGTCAGCAATCTCGGCGCCGAATTCTGGCCGGATGTCAAACACAAGATCTTGCGCAGAAAACCGTAATTGGCTCATGCGGCGGGATAATGTCGGCCGTGAGTCTGCATATCGAGCAGCGGGAAAGCGAAGGCATCGTCATTCCCGACCTCAAAAGGCCCCTGCGGAAAGCCGGTGGAAGGCTGGCGCTGCTGAACCTCGATCGGACGCATCGGAAGCTATTCCTGTCGACCAAGCCGGCCATTGCCGTTGAACGTGTCACGCATCCGGAGATGGCTTGCTAGAATGGAAGCCAGTGCCCCGACTTCCCGCAGTTTCTGGCCGGATCCTGATTGTTGACGACGACGAGCGTCAGCGCGCTACCTTGGCCGCCGTGCTGTCCGACCCCGATTTTGACACGCAGGTCGCTGCCGACGGGCTGGAAGCGCTGGAACGGCTCATGGCCTTCGACGCAGACGTCATCGTAGCGGACTTAATCATGCCGCGGATGGACGGCTTTGAACTGCTCCGGCACCTGAAGGAAAGCGGCGACGTCACTCCGGCGATCGTGCTCACCGGATTCGGCAGCATGGAAAAGGCGCTAACCGCGGTTCATGACCTCGGGGCATTCTGGTTCCTGGAAAAACCGGTGGAACCGCGCGCCTTCAAGACGCTTCTGGAACGCGCGATTCGCTACAAGAGAAGTCTGCAGAAGACCGAGGAGCTTAGGCGCGATCTCAGCCTTCGCGGCGTACTGGGGGACCTGGTCGGGGTGTCCCCGGCGATGCAGCAGATCTTCTCGCTCATCAGGCAGGTGGCTCCCACTTCGGCGCCCGTATTAATCCGTGGAGAGAGTGGCACCGGTAAGGAACTGGTGGCGCGCGAGATCCATAAGTACAGCCGTCGTGGCGATGGGCCTTTCGTGGCGATTAACTCAGCCGCCTTACCCGAGGCTCTGATTGAGAGCGAGTTGTTCGGCCACGAGAAGGGTGCCTTCACGGGAGCCATGGAGCGTTCCGCCGGTTGTTTTGAGCAGGCCCACGGGGGCACATTGTTTCTCGACGAGATCGGCGAAATGCCGCAATCTACGCAACCCAAGCTGTTGCGCGTTCTCGAGGACTTGCGAGTGCGGCGGCTGGGCGGTAAGCACGAAATCGCGGTGGACGCCCGCGTACTTGCCGCAACCAGTCAGGAACTCGGGACGCATTTGCGCGAAGAACTGTACTACCGGTTGAGCGTATTCCAGATCGTAGTTCCGCCGCTGCGGGAACACAAGGAAGATATCCCGCCGATCGCCGATGTCATGCTGCAGAATCTGAACAAGAAGCACGGCACGCGGGTTGCCGGCGTAGATGACGAAGTGATGGAGCTTTTTCATCGGTACGATTGGCCCGGTAATGTGCGGGAGCTGCGTAATATTCTGGAGCGGGCCGCCATCATGGCGGAGGAGGGCTTGATCCATCTGAGGAATCTTGCGTCCCCTGGGTTCGGCGCAGGCCACAGTCCGTATTCCAGGCCGTCACCAGGCTACGAGGCTCCCGCAATTCTCCTGCCTGGGCAGCCACTCGTGAAACTCGAGGAGGCTTACATCAAGATGACCCTCGATCACGTGGGCGGCAATCGCAAGCAGGCGGCGGAGATGTTGGGGATCAGCCTGCGGACGCTGCAGAACCGGATCGCCGCACTGCGCGACGAGGAGAAGGCGGCGGGGTCCTGATCCGCTCGTTCCAGAAGTTGAACTGAAATGCAACGACGTCGCCCTCGGAGGCATGATCACCGCATTGCTGAGCCACATCGCCTCACCCCGTGAAGACTACTTCGGCTGGCCGCAGTTGTCCGCAATCTGCTCGATGCCCGTGACTGTGAACGCGCCTTTCGGTCCGGAAGATTTAGTCCCTCTGACCTGCACCTTGTGCCCCAGGTACTTGGCGAAGACTTCCTTGTCCGACCCAGCCGGTTGCAGGTTCGTGATCTTCAGCATTTGATCGTCGAGCAGTACGTACTGCCCATATTGTTCGTCGATACAGCCGGTCAAAGACTGTTGCGCCGCCGGGACGGATTTGGTCGCTGGGGCGCCCTGGCCCGGCTTGCCCACAGCTTGCGCCGCCAGGCAGAAAAGAACTCCCAGCAAAATGACCCGGACCTTCATCTGTGCTCCTTCCTGGCGGGAGAATCCGCCAGCAACGCCGCAGTTATGTGCCTTCAGGCGCTCTCCGGCACGAGCGCGCCACCCGGCTTAAAGCGGCCCCCGCAAAAAAGCCGATGGCGGCCGCGGCCACCAGAGAGCCTGTCAGGTGCCGGCGACCAAACCTCCGCAAGCCGGCCAATACGTCGTTCAGGTCATGATCTTCGACGTATGATGCCGTAGCATCCAGCCGATCGGCAGTGTCCGCAGCGAGGTTGTCGATTGCCGCGGAGCCCTGGCGCCCTGTTCTGCGAACGGAGGAGGCAGCCGTATGGAGCGCGTCCGCGGTGTCGTCTCGCGCCTCATCCAGTCGCCTGCCGGCGGACCGGCCCAACTCCTCCAATGACTCTTTCTCTTTGCCAAACTCCGACGCCGTTTCCGTTCCCGTCTTTAAAGTGGTCAAGATGCTCCTCCAAAGTCCCGGGTTTGCCTGTGCATCCCCGATCCAGACAAAGATAGGGCACGTTTGCGTCCATTGCGATCGAGAGGTGGGCCGGCAGGGTCACCGCGCAACACGTCTTCAACCTTGCTGGAGGGAACCGGGAACGATCCTGATCTATGAGGACCCCGATCATGTTGGCTGGTACCTCGCCTATAACCCGCGGTCAGCACCTACGCCCACGTCGAATATCCGGGGGGCTGAACCTCGTTGACGGAAGTGTTGGGGCGGCGGCAAATCCGGCACGTCCGGGCGCAACTTTTGCACTTTGCCCGGGTGCCTGCGCGCCGCGTAGGTCCCGAGGGGCTTCGCCCGGTATTTCAATAGCCGCGGCGTTTGTCAACCACGTTGAGGAGGGTTTCGCCCTGGCGGAAACGCTCGAATTGCTCCAGGAAGAATTGCATGGCGCGTTCCAGCCAATCCGGAGTGTGATCGGCACAGTGCGGCGAGAGCAGCACATTTTCCAGGGTGTAGAAGGGATGACCTTCGGGCAAGGGCTCGGTATCGAAGACGTCGAGGGACGCGCCGCGGATGCGATTGGCAGACAGCGCGTCGACCAGAGCGGCCTCATCGATGACCGGGCCGCGGCCCACGTTGATGACCACGGCGTGCGGCTGCATGGCGGCGAATTCGGCGGCGCCGATCAGGCCGCGAGTCTCGGGGGTGAGGGGCGCGGAGACCACCAGGTAATCGCAGCGGGCGATCATCTCCAGGCGTGCGGCGGGGCCGTAGAACCGGTCGATCAAGGGGTCGGCGCCGGATACGGACGGGCCGCCGCGGCGCAAGGCCAGAACGTGCATGCCCATAGCGCGGGCGCGGGTGGAGACGGCACGGCCGATATCGCCGTAGCCGACAATGCCGACGGTGCGGCCGGCGATTTCTTCAATGTCGCGGATTTGCCAAACGCCGGCGGCCTGGCAGCGGATGAGGCGCCGGAAATCCTGGGCGAAATAAAGCATGGCGCCCAGCACGAATTCGCCAAGGGGCGGGCTGAAGACGCCGGAGCCGTTGGTAAGCGGCACGGGGCTTTCCACGAGTTCCGGAAAGAGCAGGCCGTCGAGGCCGGCGGCGCGCGAGTGCACCCAGCGGAGTTGCGGACACATCATAAAAACTTCGCGGAACAGCGGGCCGGACTCCGACCAGTTGAAGAGCACGCTGGCCTGGGCGGCGGCGCGGTCGAAGGCTTCGGCGGAGGAGCCGACGGCGATGGAGGTTTCCTCGGGAAGGGCGGCCAGTTGCTTGAGTTGGGGATCGGCCGGGTTCGCCAGCACGAGGACTGTGATATTGTCCATTTGAGAAAGCTACCACATGTTCGACCTCTCGCTTGAAATGCTTCGCGTGGTGGAAGAGGCGGCCATCGCCTCGGCGCGCACCATGGGAATGGGTGACGCCAAAGCGGCGGACCATGCGGCGGTGGAATCGATGCGCCGCTCGATGGATACGCTGGCGATCGACGGCACGATCGTGATCGGCGAAGGAGAGCGCGACCAGGCGCCGATGCTGTACATCGGCGAGAAAGTCGGGGACGGGTTCGGTGGGCGCGCCCATCACGGTGGATATCGCGGTGGATCCGCTGGAGGGGACCAACCTGTGCGCGACGGGCGGCGCGGGGGCCATCACGGTGCTGGCGGCCTCCGAACGGGGCGGCCTGCTGCACGCTCCCGATTGCTACATGGAGAAGATCGTGGTGGGGCCCGCGGCCAAGGGTTCGGTGGATCTGGAAGCGCCGGTGAAGCACAACCTCAAGGCCATCGCGCGGCGGCTGCAACGCGGGGTGGACGACCTGGTGGTGGTGGTGCTGGACCGGCCGCGGCACGCCCAACTGATCGCGGACATTCGCGAAGCGGGGGCGCGCATCCGGCTGATTTCGGATGGCGATCTTTCGGCGGGAATCGGCGCGGCGGTGGCGGGAACGGGAGTACACGCGGTGATGGGATCGGGCGGCGCGCCGGAGGGCGTGCTGACGGCGGCGGCGTTGCGCTGCCTGAACGGCGAAATTCTGGGCCGCCTGGTGGTGAAGGACGACGCGCAGAAAGAGCGCATGCAGAGCATGGGCATCCGCGACGTCAACAAGATCTACACGACGCGCGAACTGGCTCCGGGGAACAGCCTGGTGTTCGCGGCGTGCGGGGTCACGGACGGCAACCTGCTGCAGGGCGTGCGCTTCACGGGGGACGGCGTGCACACGCAAGCGGTGGTGATGACCTCAACGCCGGCGCGCGTGCGTTTCATCGACACCACGCGTCTGGAGAACAAACCGGACGTTAAAGTACGGTTCCGCTAGGTTGCCCGAGTTGCTTCCGTGTGCACGCGTGCGTCACA
>JBEKYE010000332.1:0-5733 GCA_049511275.1 Bryobacteraceae bacterium | reverse complement strand
CGGGGCGCACATTGACCACACAATTTAAGGAGAACATTCCCCATGAAGAAGTTCAGTTTTTTCAACGTAGTGGTGCCGCTCATGGGAGCGGTTACGGCTGTCCAGGCCGCTACCAATCAGGACGCTTTGGTGGTTACGGCATCAAACGCTACCAACAACCAGCTCCTGGTTTACAGCTCGGCCGGCAAACTGATCCAGGCGGTTGATACGCAGGGTAAAGGTGGCGTCAGCGGCAACGCTGGCGGCATCGAGGTGCAAGGCAGCATGGTCGCTGTCGTGAATTTCGGCTCGGAGTCCGTATCCATATTTGAACGTGTGGGCAATGGCTTCCAGATGAAGCAGTTGGTGCCTACGGCTTCCAGCCCGGTCAGCGTAGCCTTCGGTGCCGACCATCTATACATCCTTGGGACTACCAAGGTTGAATCCCACCAGGTTCATGGTTTCAATATAGATTCCACTGCCGATGGAGTGGTGAGCCTGCTTCTGGCGGATGGGTCCGCAGCCCAGGTCGGTGTTTTGCCAAACCAGCTCATCATCACGGAAAAAACCGGCGCGATCGAGACGGTGAACCTGCTTTCCGACGGAGCCGTGAGCGGGTTTGCCACGCTGGTACAGAACATTCCGCCCAACCCCTTAGCACCCTTTGGATTGGTTACACGCGGCAATGATGCCTATGTCACCATCGCGCATTCCAATGAGATCACGCTGGTCCGCAATGGAAAGGTTCTGACCGTCACCGGCTCCGGCACGCAGAATGCGCCCTGTTGGCTGACCTTGGAGGGACCGTTTCTGTTCTCCAGCAATTCGCCGAGCATGAGCGTTTCACGGTATGCCGTCTATGGGCAAAAGATCGTGCAAGACGCGGCCGTTGCGGCGACATTGAACGGCGATCCGACTGATATCGTCTGGGGCGACGGATTGGTGGCCGTGATTGACAGCAAAGGCTCGGTCTCGCATCTGTCGATCTTCAGCGTCGACGAGGACGGCAACCTGACCCTGTTGCAACCCGCGGACACCATCAACAGTGCGGCCAACGGCGTCGCGTTCGTTCGCGGCGAGGACTGAACGAAGCGCCTCGCTGCCCGGCTTATAGCAGCGGCTGGTGAAAACGGGCGGCCGATTGATCAAGCTTTGCCGGCTATTACTGGCTACTGCTGGCCGAGAGCCATCTGACGCGGCACCTGTTTGGAAGCATGGCGCGGCGGATTGAGGCGTTGGTGGTGTCGCTCGGGATGGGAAAAATCAGACGAGCGACTCCGATGGAAGCGGTTGAGAGTATGATCGCTAGTGGCCAGGAGGCGAAAACGGAAATCCTGGCTAAGGATATAGAAGTGGCAACAGCATGCTAATCAAAAAGTCTGTGGACATTCCCTACGCGGAGGTAACTCCCAAGTCGCTCTACCTGAACCGTCGCAGGTTCCTCACCGGCGTTCCTGCGGCGTTTCTCGTCGGCCGCGAGTTGCTTTCACCCTCGCAGCGCGCCAGGGCGGGCACCAAGCTGCCCAATCTCGTCAAGAGCCCGTTTAGCACCACCGAAAAACAGAACTCTTACAACGACATCACCCACTACAACAACTTCTACGAATTTGGCACCGACAAGGAGCAGCCCGCCAAAACCTCCACAGGCTTCCGGATCAGCCCTTGGACCGTCTCCGTGGAAGGCGACGTCGCCAAGCCCCGCAAGTTCAGCCTGGACGAAATCATGAAGGTGGCGCCACTCGAGGAGCGTATTTACCGCCATCGCTGCGTGGAGGCATGGTCGATCGTCGTACCGTGGGTGGGCTATTCCTTAAGCGCACTGCTCAAGCAGGTGGAACCGACGTCGAAGGCTAAGTTCGTCGCCTTCGAAAGCCTCTGGGATGTGCGCCAGATGCCCCTGGCGCGGCCGGAAATCGCCGGCATTGAATTCCCATATGTGGAGGGCCTGCGCCTGGATGAAGCCATGCACCCGCTGGCGCTTCTCTGCGTCGGTATGTACGGCGAAACGCTGCCGCCGCAGGATGGCGCTCCCGTTCGCCTCGTGCTCCCATGGAAGTACGGCTTCAAGAGTATCAAGTCGATCGTAAAGATCAAACTCACCGGCAGTCAGCCACCCACCACGTGGAACATGTCCAACGCCCACGAGTACGGCTTCTACTCCAACGTCAACCCAACCGTGGACCACCCGCGCTGGAGCCAAGCCACGGAGCGTCGCCTCGGTGAGTTCCGCCGGCGTCCCACCCTGATGTTCAACGGCTACGGCGACCAGGTGGCCAGCCTCTACAACGGTGTGGACCTGAAGAAGAACTACTGACCGATGCTGAAGCGCCGCTGGGCCAAAATCCCAATATTCCTGCTGTGCCTTGCGCCCGTGTTGTGGCTGGCGTGGCGCGCCTGGCAGCAGGACCTCACACCCAACCCCATCGAATACATCACCCACTTCACGGGCGACTGGACCATCCGGCTCATTGTTATTACCCTGACCGTGACGCCGTTGCGAAAGTTGCTCCGGTTGCCCGACCTCATCCGCTTTCGCCGCATGATCGGTCTGTTCGCGTTCTTTTACGCTTGCCTCCACTTCCTGACTTACTTCTGGCTGGACAAGTTTTTCGATTTCCACGAGATTTCGCAGGACGTCGTCAAGCGGCCCTTTATCACGGCCGGCTTCACCGCGTTCGTCTTGATGTTGCCGCTGGCCTGCACCTCCACCGCCGGCTGGATTCGTCGGCTCGGCGGCAAACGCTGGCAACGTATACACCGCCTGATCTACTTCACCGCCATTGTGGCCGTGATCCACTACTATTGGCTGGTGAAGTCCGATACCCGCCGGCCGGTGTTTTACGGAAGCCTGGTGGCCATCGTGCTGGCATATCGCATGGTGGTGTGGTCGCGCGCCCGCCTCTGGCCACCACCCGCGCGGAGGCGCGCGCAAGCGGCTGTGTCGTAATCGAAATCAGCCGCTACAATCGCATCATGCGACATGCTCTGGCGCTCGCGCTATGACTGAGAGTTCTCGCTGCCGCCGGCCGACCGGTCCACGAGAATGGCTTCCGATAAGGGCGGATAACAGCCCGCACGGCCGCACCGATTTGGCGCTGGCGTGCGGGTAGCCAACTTTCCGATAACCCTGTTTTTTGTCGATTATCGGAAACAACCACATTTTCGGCCACAACTGCCGTGCCAAGCCGATTCCGCCGCATGAGGTTTGCCCCGCGGTCGCCCTTGTCGCCGGGGCCCGGATGACTTTCGGCGGTCCGCCGAGAGACGAAGCCAAAAAGCTGCCATCCTATCGTTAATATGCTGAAGTAGTCAGTTTGAGGGAGAGATCTCCACACGAGCCGAGGATACCATTCAGTTCAGAGAGGCCTTGGTCAATGAACTGGCTACGTTTCTGGAACAGGTTCTTAACCGGGGTAGTTCGAGCGTCAGGATCGCAATCCCGGGCGCGCTCTACGCGCGGGGAACCGCCCGAGCCACGCCAATGCTAGAATGGCCACGCCTGCGCCTCGTCGTACTCTTCGCTCTCGCGGCCTGCGCCACTGTACCGGGGCAACCGCGGCTCTCCGAGGAACAGACGCGCCTATTAGAGCTTGCGCGCGAGACCGCCATCCACTACAGCGCCAGTCTTCCGAGCTTTATCTGCGAAGAGTCAGTGCAGCGGACGGAGATCACCGGTCCCTTTACCACCTACAGCCAGCTTTCGATCGAGCTCACCTTTGACCGCGGCGAGCGATATAAGCTCATCGCCATTAACGGCAATCGCACGCAGAAGTCGCTGGATTCGATCGGCGGCCTGATCTCCGGTGGGGAATTCGGCAGTCTCTTACTTCGCGTTTTCGAGCCTTCCGCAGCGGCCGATATTGAATGGAAGTCCTGGTCGACCCTGCGCAACCATCTCACGGCGGTGTTCACCTACCGCGTCCCACGCGAAGGGTCGCACTATCTCGTGGGATATCGTACCGACAACGGCCGCCTGATCTCTGCTGCTGCCGGATATCGCGGCGAGGTGACGCTCGATGCCGAAGTCGAACCTGGCCGCGTGCTGCGTCTGACGGCAGACGCGTACGATATTCCGAAGAACCTTTCCATCCTACACTCCACGATGGCTGTCGATTACGATTTCGTGGACATTTCCGGGCGTGAGTTTTCTTTGCCGGTTCGCGCCGAGTCCCACCTCGAGCGGCCGCGCCGCGACTCCCGCAATGTGGTGAAGTTTATCAATTACCGGAAGTTTGAGGTCGATTCAACACTCGCCTTCGGCCTCGACAAGCCGCCGCTCAATCGCTTTGCGCCTCCACTCCCCGCGACGCCGGTAGCGGCCCCCGTCACGATTTCGGATCCGCCCGTCTTATCGCCTCCGCCAGCCCCGACCGCGGCCCCGGTGGATCTTCGCATTTTCACCGTACCGCCTCCGCCGCCAATGCCCGTCGCGGCGCCGCCCACGCCGGTCACCACGAAACCGCCTAATGACATCCCGACTACGACCTTCCGCACGACCTCCCAGCTCGCCGTCGTCGGCTTTCAAGTGCTCTCCGCGAAGGGACAGTTGATCCGCAACCTCAAGCCGGACGAGATTGAGCTTCGCGAAGACGGCGTGCCGCAAAAAATCGCGCTTTTCGAAGGCGGCGCCGGTCGGGCTGGCACCACACCGGTCGACATCGCGCTGCTCTTCGATTGCAGTCGCAGCGTAGAGGTGGCCGGAGCGCTCGATACCAATGTCTTCGAGCAGAATATCCTGGAAGAGTTCGAAAATGTGAGAATCGCGATTTACGGGTTCAGCGACTACCTCATTCGCACCACCGCGCCCACGCGCGATGCGGCGGCCTTGAAAAAGGCAGCCGACTCGGTCCGGACCGTTACCCCCGGCAGCACGCCCCTCTTCGGCGCCATCGCCGATACTGCACGGGATTTCGGCGCCACCGCCAGGCCCGTTGTTCGCATGATGGCGATCCTTTCCGACGGAGAGTCCGCCTTTCTCGGCGACGGGGACCGAGTAGGTGAGGCGATCAGCGCTGCGCGGGAGTCCGGCATCGCCCTCTACCCAGTAATGTTGGCAAAACCCGCGGTGACACCAGACGGCCTTTCCGCCCCTACGATCGCTCCCACCTTCAGCCAGAGCAACCTGCCATCGATAGCCGCCTTCATGGACCTGGCGCCGGCAACCGGCGGTCGTGCCCTAAGCGGCCTCATGAACACGGACGTCCTACCTTCCATCGTCAAATCGCTCGCCACCCAGATCCGGGGCTCGTACGTCGCGGGCTATTACCCCGTGCAATCGGCAACGCCCAAGCCGCACAAAGTCGAAATCGTGCTCCTCGACAAACACCGCGGCCAGCTTTACGGCGGGGTCCGGACAGTCGTGCACTGAAACGACTGTCGTCTCTGGCTGACGTAGGATGCATCCCATGGGATTCTAATGCTGTTGAAGTTAGCGGACCAGACCGGCAGCTATGAATTGAGGGCGACGATCACGCAAGAAAACAGCTAGGCGGAGAGGACACTCCAATACACCCTCGGCTCGGCAGTGTGCCAGCTCAATGGCTTTATGGCACACTGAATTGCGTCGCGGACAAAAAGTGGCTTTCCTTCCATTACGCCTGGCCGGCGCCCGGAGACGACGTGCCGCCCGGCGAGGTTCGACAAAAACCTGTTTTGCAGCCCGAATCTTAGCTCGCCACGGCGCCACGGGGACTTTACGCCGTCGCGAAAACAATGCGGCCCGTACCCGATGGGCTCGAAGGTTTCGATTCGAGC
>JBEKYE010000331.1:0-5735 GCA_049511275.1 Bryobacteraceae bacterium | reverse complement strand
CGCCGAAGTAGCGGAAGCTGAAGCTGTTCAGATGGCTCTTGTGGGTGGGATCGCAGAACGAGCTGAAGTCCGTGTAATGCGGCGTTTCGATGCGCACGGAACCACCGCAGCGCACCAGGCGGTGAAACTCTTCCATGGTGCGGATGACGTCGTTGACGTGCTCGATGACGTGGATGCAGGTCAGGCGGTCGAAGGAGTTGTTAGCGAAGGGGTAGGGGAAGCGGTCCAGATCGGCCAGGACATCGGCGCGGCTGGCGGGATTGCGGTCGAGCCCGATGGCTCCAGCCTGCTTATGAATCCCGCAGCCGACATCCAGGATACGCCTGCGTCGATCGCCGGTTTCAGCGTTTAACAAACCAGAAGAATAACACCCACCGGGCGAGTTGAGGGAACGCGAGGAGTATCGGGGACTAGATTTTCGTGAAAACGAAACAGGATTATGATTACCGCCGAGACACGGAGGCGCGGAGAACCGAGGTAAGAGATAGCATTCATTACCCTGGTAATATAAAAATATGCCAATTGCGCAATCGAAGGTTACGGCACAGGGACAGATTTCAGTCCCGGCAGACGTACGGCGAAAGCTCGGTGTCGGGCCGGGCTCAGTCCTGGAATGGAATGAGGATGGCAAAAACATTGTCGTCAGTCGCGCATCCCGCTTCAGTTCCGAGGATATCCACCGGGCGTTGTTCGGGGACCGGACGCCGGCGGCTCGAAGCCTCAAGGAATTGAGAGAGGGCATCGGGCGTTACGTCCGAAAGCGTCATGCGCGCCATTGACACGAATGTTCTGGTTCGCCTGATCACAAGAGACGATCCCCGCCAAGCCGCGTCCGCCGAGAGCTTTATCCAAAAGGGGGCATGGGTCTCGGTGCTCACGCTGGCCGAGGCCATGTGGGTGCTTGCCAGCGTCTACAACCTCAATCCGAAGAGCCTGGCTCAGGCGCTTGAGATGTTGCTCAATCACCGGGATTTGGTCCTGCAGGATCCAGAAACCGTCGCAGGGGCGCTGGAGTTGTTCCGCGCAAAACCGGCACTGGGTTTTTCCGATTGCCTGGTGCTTCAGCTAGCCCGGAAGGCCGGTCACCTTCCACTGGGCACCTTCGACCGGAACCTGGCCAAGGTTGACGGGACTCAAAAACTCTAGCCTCTAGCCCCAACACTGTTCATTTAGGCGGTTGAGCGCCAGCCCCGCGGTCTTCCGGCGGGCCACTTTCCGACAAGCTTATTGTCCTGCCCGAGCGCGATTTCAGGGCTTAACGAGGAATTGGTACCTCGGACACTCGGGCGGCAACGCATCGTCCAAGACCTGTAGACGGGCGACTGCTCGTGCCGCCCGGAGGTCGTAGTCGAATAGCCAGGTTTGGTGCTGAATGCCCCCTGCGAGCCCCGATGCTTTGACATAAAGATGGTCGTTTTGATGGTCGACGCGAGCATCGCTGGGATAGACGTAGTCCCCCGCGTCCGCTGCGATAGATTTCCGACCTGTCGCGACGTCCTGCACGTCAATTCTGCCACCCGGCATCTGCATCCCACTAACTACGACCGTAGAGCCGTTTCGCAGCGTCAGTGTCGTGTCCCACTGACGGGTGTCCGGGCCCATTGTCCGATTGACCGACACCGGAATACAGGCTGCTGCCATGTAGTGCCGGATCATCGGAGCGTCTGAAACGGGCCCGCCGCAGCCGGTCGTGAAGCAGGCAACAGAGGCCCATAGCATTGCCGTCCAAGGGACCATTGTACTGTCCAATCGTTGGCGAGGGCCAGTGGATAACATGCGTTTCCCAACCCACAGGGTACAACGACGCAGCAAGTCCCGCGAAGTGGGTTTCCGCAAAGTGTCCCCAAGCGGCGATCTCGGGATCGTGATGGGAGCCGGTACTTACCGTTAAATGAGCAGTACCGCCTCTAGCCCGGATTTGTGCGAGGGTGAGCATTTGTCCAGCACCGTCCCTCGTGTGCGGTTGAAGACTTTGGCGCGCCTTCGGGGCGTCGACCGGCCAGGAGGCCGGTCCCACAAAGACGCCTCAAACCGCCAGTTTCAAGCACTCTTCCAGCGTCTCCACCGCGAAATCGCACTGCTCCCGCGTCACCACCAGCGGCGGGCACAGGCGGATGGAGTTTTCGCCGGCGCCCAGCACCAGCAGCCCGCGTTCGAATGCCAGGTCCACCACGCGGTCGCGAATCTGCGGCGCCTTCTCGCGCGTCCGCTGGTCGCGCACCATCTCGATTCCAATCATCAATCCCAGCCCGCGCACCTGCCCCACCGTGGGGAACCGGGCCGGCCAGTCGTCGATGCGGCTCCGGATGTGCGCGCCCATGCGGGCGGCGTTTTCGATTAAGCCTTCTTCCAGCAGCGCGATGGTGGCCAGCGCCGCGGCGCAGCACACCGGGTTGCCTCCAAAGGTGGAAGCGTGCGCTCCCGGCGGCCACGTCATCAGGTCGGCGCGCGCCACCGTGGCGCCCAACGGCATGCCGCTGGCAATTCCCTTGGCCACCGCCAGAATGTCCGGCACCAGGTCGAAATGCTGCGACGCCCACATCTTTCCCGTGCGGCCCATGCCCGACTGCACCTCGTCCGCAACCAGCAGAATCCCATTCTGGCGGGCCACACGCGCCAGCTCATCGAAGAACTTTCTTGGCGGCACCACGTATCCGCCTTCGCCCTGCACCACTTCCACCACGATGGCCGCCGTCTCCTCCGGCGGCGCGATGGTCTTGAGCAGCGTCTCCTCGATGTGCTTCACGCATTCCACCGCGCACGTCTCTTCCTTCTGTCCGAAGGGGCAGCGGTAGCAGTTGGGATAGGGCGCGTGCACCACCCCGGGAATCAGCGGGCCGAAACCCGCGCGCTGCACGCTCTTGCGCGCCGTGAGCGAGAGCGCGCCCATGGTGCGGCCATGGAAAGCCCCAAAGAACGCGATGATCTTGTCGCGCCCGGTGGACCAGCGCGCCAGCTTGATGCACCCTTCCACGGCCTCCGCGCCAGAGTTGCCAAACGACACGCGCCGCTCCCCATCGCCCGGCGCGATCTCCCCCAGTTTCTCGGCCAGCGTGACCATCTCGTCGTAATAGAAATCGGTGCCCGACATGTGGATCAGGCGGGCTGCCTGCTTCTGGATGGCTTCCACCACGCGGGGATGGCAGTGCCCGGTCGCCACCACCGCGATACCGGCGTTGAAATCGAGGAAGCGGTTGCCATCCACGTCCTGGATCATGGCGCCCGACGCGCTCTCGACCACCAGCGGATACCCGCGCGTGTAAGAAGGCGACACCGCCCGCGCATCGCGCTCCATGACAGCCTTCGCCCGCGGCCCGGGCAGGGGACCGGCGAGATGCGGCAGATCCATGCGGATCGGTTCCAAAGTCTTAGCCATAGAGAGACTCCTATTGTGCGTTCTATCGGTTGAAGGGTTGAAGACCTGCACGCCATACCGGCGCGCGCCGCTGGTTGCGGATGTGAACCTAATCAGAGCCGAACAGCCCCGGACGGGATGTGGAGGGCGTGCACTCCATGGCTACATTCTAATCCCTGCGCGCTTCAGTGGGGCAGACCCCCTGGTCTGCGCGGGTCCCCCTGGACCCGCTCTTTGGCGCCGCCGCAAAGCCCTATCGCTCTTCCCCAAACACCCGCGCGAAAATTTTGTCCACGTTGCGGAGCTGCCGGTCCAGCGAAAAGGCTTCGGCAATCTGTTGGGGCTTGAGGATGGCGCGAACCTCCGGGTCACCTTCGATGGCCGCGCGAAAATCGCCTTCCTCTTCCCACGCGCGCATGGCGTGAACCTGGACAATGCGGTACGCCTGCTCGCGCAGCATGCCCGCGGCCGCCAGATCGAGCAGCACTTGCCCCGAGAAAACCAGCCCGCGGGTCAGGTCCAGGTTGCGGCGCATGCGCTCCGGATAGACCATCAGCGTGTCCACCAGGCGGGTGGTTTTGTCGAGCAGGTAGTCGGCCAGAATCGTGGAATCGGGCAGAATCACCCGCTCCACCGACGAATGCGAAATATCCCGCTCGTGCCACAGGGCCACGTCTTCGAAGGCCGCCTGCACGTTGGCGCGAACCACCCGCGCCAGGCCGCAGATCTGCTCGCACGTGACCGGGTTGCGTTTGTGCGGCATGGCCGAGCTGCCTTTTTGGCCGCGCGCAAAATACTCCTCCGCCTCGCGCACCTCCGTCCGCTGCAGGTGCCGCACTTCCAGCGCGATCTTTTCGCACAGCGCCGTGGCCAGCGCCAGAGCCGAAACGAAGTTGGCGTGGCGATCGCGCTGGAGCACCTGCGAGGTCACCGGCGCCGGCCGCAGGTTCAGCCGCGCGCAAATCAGCTCCTCCACTTCCGGGCCGATGTGCGCGAACGTGCCCACCGCTCCCGAAGTTTTTCCCACCCGCAGATCTTCCGCGGCGGCGCTCACGCGCGCCAGGTTGCGGCCGCTTTCCTCGTACCAGACCGCCAGTTTCAGGCCGAAGGTGATGGGCTCGGCATGCACCCCGTGCGTCCGCCCGATCTCGACGGCATGTTGGAATTCCAGCGCGCGGCGTTTCAGCACCGCCCGCAGCCCTTCCAGGCCGCGCAGAATAATGGCCGCAGCCTGCTGCAGTTGCAGCGCCTGGGCCGTATCCACCACGTCGTTCGACGTGAGGCCGTAGTGCAGCCACCGCGAAGCCTCCGCGTGGCCCGCGCCCGCCATGCGTTCCGCCACGGCGGTGGTGAAGGCGATCACGTCGTGCTTCACCTCTTTTTCAATTTCCAGAATGCGGGCCACGTCGAAACCGGCGTGCTGGCGCAACAACCGCGCCGCTTCGGCGGGAACCACCCCCAGCGAGGCCAGCGCTTCGGACGCCGCCAGTTCCACTTCCAGCCACTGCTGGAATTTGTTCTGGTCGGTCCAGATCCGGCCCATTTCGGGCCGTGTGTATCGGGGAATCATATAGTTCAGAATTGAAAGACCGCCGACGGCGTATGTTGCGATGCGATCGCCAGCCGCGTCCTCAGGCCGCGGCCATCGAGCGCCTGCGTGGCCATCATGTTCACGATGGCCGGATGATTGTTTTGTTCGCTGAGATGGCCCAGCACCAGCTGGCAGGTGGCCGCGTCCAGATCCTGCTCCAGGTAATCCGACATCACCAGGTTCGAGAGATGCCCCACCCGGCTCATCACGCGCTGCTTCACGGCCCAGGGATACGGCCCCACCTTCAACATGTCCAGATCGTGGTTGGCTTCCAGCAGCAGCAGGTCGGTGCGCCGCAAGTGAAACTTGACGGACTCCGGAATGTAGCCGAGGTCGGTGGCGATGGCGATGCGTACGCCCTGCGCCTCAAACGCGAAACCCACCGGGTCCCTGGCATCGTGCGGGATGGTGAAGCTCTGCACTTCGATGTCGCCGATCCGCAGCGCCGCGCCCGCCTGAAACGGTACGAGGCGCGGCTCCGTTTCTCCCCAATCGATAGCCGGCGCCGTGAGGTGCGTCATATGGATGGTGGCGCGGATTTTCTTGCTGCGCGCCAGCACCGGCAGCCCCGCAACGTGGTCGGAATGCTCATGCGTGATGAGGATGGCGTCCAGGCGTGCAAACACGCGTTCCGGATCTTCGCCGATGGCTGCCAGCCGCCTGCCGAGTTCCCTCATGCTCAGGCCGGCGTCCACCAGAACGCACGTATTTTCGGTGGCCAGCAGGGCGGCGTTTCCGGAACTGCCGCTGGCCAGCACGCAGAACTTGACGATAGCAGCCTCCCCTGAC
>JBEKYE010000330.1:0-5743 GCA_049511275.1 Bryobacteraceae bacterium | reverse complement strand
AAATCACCACGTCTCCGCCGATGAACTCGCTCCAGTGCATGTGGTTGCGGAACGCGGCGGAGAGCAGGCGCAGGCGGTACCCGCGCTCCCGATAGATGCTGTAGGCCTTCTTGAAAACCGCGACGCCGGCCCATTCCAGATAGCCCGGATCGATGCAAATGGCATGCTTCTCCAGCAGCACCTTCAGCCAGTCGTCGAGACGGCCCACCATGAGGGTGCAGACCGGGCCCATGGAGCGGATGTCCAGGCCTTCTTTCTCGCGGCGCGCCAGACCGCGTTCCACGGCTTCGGCCACCGCGATGGCCTGGGGCAGGGTGAAGGACACGGTGGCGTTGATGCTGATGCCGCGATAGGTGGCCTCTTCCACGGCCGGAATGCCGGCTCGCGTAGCCGGAATCTTGACGATCATGTTGGGCGCAAGCTGGCTGAAGTGGACGGCCTGCTCGACGATCATCCCAGTGGACCGGTAGAAGCGGGGATCGGTCTGGATGGAAAGGCGCCCGTTGCGCCCTCCCTGGGCGTCGAAGATGGGCTTCAGAAGCGCGGCCCCGTTGGCGGACATCTCTTCCACCACTTTCCAGGCGATCTGGTCCTCGGTGGCAGTGGACATCTCCTGAATGAGCGTCTCGATGCGCTCGCGCCAGAGAGGCATCTGCCTCTTCAGCATGGAAACGGCAATGACGGGGTTGCAGGTGGCGCCCACAGCGCCATGCTGCATGGAATAAGCCAGTTCGTCGAGGGCGGCAGAGTCGTTCCACAGGCAGGTGGGGGTGGTCTGCGTCATCTGGAATAAAGGGCTTTTATAGGAAGTGACAGTGCGGTCTGATGCCACGGCAGTCTCCAAAATTCAATATGAAAACGTGTGCAACTTGATCGTAGCGTCCCAAAACCGGCGCAGTCAAGAAAAAAATCAGCGGCCTCGGGCGTTTCGGATGTTTTATCTCTTTACATCGTGCTTGCCCTCGTGATAATAGTGAGGTTGCACACGTGTTCATTGGCAAAAATGCCGATCCGCACGAGTGGTGGCGCTGCGCCTCAAGGAGTCTAGCCATGCAGTTGCTCGTTCGGCCGAGTTCCAGTCATCGCGAGAGTTACGGCTTCCAGTCGCTCCGTTTCCGAACCCAGAAGCTCACGCCCAAAGACCGGGTGCAAGAGGATACGGGAGACTGTGAACTGGGCGTGGTGCTGTTGGGCGGCCAATGCACGGTGAAATCGTCGCGGGGAACCTGGACCAATATCGGGAGGCGGCCCAATGTCTTCGCGGGCATGCCTTATGCCCTGTACCTGCCGCTCCATACGCAATTCACCATCTCCACGGAGAGCGAATGTGACATCGCGTTCTGCTACTGCCGGGCGGAAAGGAGCTTCCCGCCGCGGCTGGTTACGCCAGCCGACGTGGACGTGGAAATCCGCGGGGCCGGCAACGCCACCCGCCAGATCAATGGCATTTTCAAACCGGATTTTCCGGCCGACCGGCTGATTGTGGTGGAGGTTTACACGCCCGGCGGCAACTGGTCCAGCTACCCGCCGCATAAGCATGACGTTCATAACCCTCCCGCCGAAGTCGATCTGGAAGAAGTTTACTACTACCGCATCGACCGGCCGGGGGGATTCGCCATTCAGAAGGTCTACACGCCCGACCGCCGGCTGGATGAGACCATCACGGTGCGCGATGGCGAGATGGTATTGGTCCCGGAAGGGTATCACCCGGTGGTGGCGGCGCATGGCTACAACGTGTACTACCTGAACGCGCTGGGCGGTTCCGCGCGGTCGCTGGCGGCCTCCGACGATCCCCAATACGAATGGGTGCGGGGATCCTGGCGCGACAAGGATCCCCGGGTGCCGCTGGTCACCATGGATATGGAAAGGTAAGGAGCAACGGATGCGTACACGACACATCACCATGGCCCAGGCGCTGGTGGGCTTCCTTAAAAATCAGCACGTGGAGCGCGATGGCGTGGAAAACCGGTTCTTCGAAGGCGCTTGGGGCATCTTCGGACACGGCATCATCGCCGGGTTGGGGCAGGCCCTGCAGCAGAACCCCGATTTCCCCTACTACCTCTGCCGCAACGAGCAGGGCGCGGTCCACATTGCCACGGCTTTCGCCAAGGCGCGGAACCGCAAGGCGACCTTCGTGTGCACGTCCTCGATCGGGCCCGGCGCTACCAACATGATCACCGGCGCGGCCACCGCTACCGTGAACCGCATCCCGGTGCTGCTGCTCCCGGGCGATATTTTCGCGCGCCGCAACGTGGCGCCGGTGTTGCAGCAGATCGAGAGCGAGCACACCCAGGACATCTCGGTAAACGACGCTTTCAAGCCGGTTTCGCGCTATTGGGACCGCATCTACCGGCCCGATCAACTGATCTGCTCGCTGCCCGAGGCCATGCGCGTTCTCACCTCGCCCGCACAGACCGGCGCGGTCACCATGGCGCTGCCGCAGGATGTGCAGGCCGAGGCGTTCGACTATCCCGCAGAGATGTTCGAGAAGCGCGTCTGGCACATCGCCCGCCCCGAGCCGGAAGGCAGTCTGCTGGCAGTGGCCGCTGAATGGATTCGCGCGGCGCGCCGGCCGCTGATTGTGGCGGGCGGCGGCGTGATTTACAGCGAAGCCGGCGAGGCGCTGGCGCGGTTCGCCGCCCAGACCGGCATTCCTGTGGGAGAAACCCAGGCAGGCAAGGGCTCTCTCGAGTTCGACCATCCGCAGAATCTCGGCGCCATCGGCGTCACCGGCACGCCGGGAGCCAATATCGCGGCGCGCGAAGCGGACCTGGTGATCACCATCGGGACGCGCCTGAGCGATTTCACCACTGCTTCGAAGACCGCGTTCCAGAATCCGCTGGTGCGCTTCATTGGCATCAACGTCGCCGAATTCGATGCCTTCAAGCACGCGGCGCTGCCGCTGGTGTGCGACGCGCGCGCCGGCCTGGAGCGGCTGGCGGCCGCGGTGAAGGGCTATCGCACGGCGCCCGAATACGCGCAATCCATTGCGGAGTGGAAAGCCCGTTGGGAAGAAGAGACCGACCGGATTTTCGCGCTGCGGCACGGCCCGCCCATCAGCCAGGGCGAAGTGATTGGCGCGGTGGCCCGGGCCGCGCGCCCCTGCGACGTGGTGCTGAATGCGGCCGGCAGCTTGCCCGGCGACCTGCATAAGCTTTGGCGCACCCGGCGTCCGGGCGGCTACCACATGGAGTATGGCAACTCCTGCATGGGTTACGAGATCGCCGGCGGGCTGGGAGCCAAGATGGCCGACCCGTCGCGCGATGTGTACGTGATGGTGGGCGACGCCTCGTACCTGATGATGTCGTCGGAGATCGTCACGTCGATTCAGGAAGGGTACAAGCTCAACATCGTGATCCTGGACAACCATGGGTTCAGCAGCATCGGCGGGCTGTCGCAGGCGGTAGGTTCCGGCGGCTTCGGCACCAACTACCGTTACCGTTCCGCCAAGACCGGACAACTCGACGGCGACCGCCTTCCGGTGGATTTCGTCAAACTCGCCGCCGGTTTGGGCGCCCGGGCCGTTCGCGCCACCACATTACCAGAAGTGGAGCAGGCCCTCGAAGCCATGCGCGGGCACGGCCGCACCAGTGTGCTGGTGGTGGAAGTCGATAAGGAGATGCGCGTTCCGGGCTATGAATCGTGGTGGGATGTAGCGGTTTCCGAGGTCTCGGAAATCGCCAGCATCAGGCAGGCGCGCGCGGAGTACGAAGCGGCGGTGAAGAAGGAGCGGCGCCACGAAATCGAGGCGCCGGCAAAGAGTGTGCAAGCGAACACGCTATAAAGGAGCGCAATGCCGATCAAAATTGCAACTGCCCCGGTGAGTTGGGGTGTGATGGAAGTGGAAGGCTGGGCCAGAAAGCAGAGCTATGGCGAAGTGCTCGACGAAATGGTCCGGGCCGGATATACAGGCACCGAACTCGGGCCCTACGGGTTCCTGCCCACCGATTCGACAGAGTTGAAACGGGAATTGGGAAAGCGGAACCTGACGCTGCTGGGAGCGTTTGTTCCCCTGCCGCTGGGCCGCCCGGAGCAGCATCAGAAAGGTATGCAGGAGGCGCTCGTAACCGCGCGCCTGCTGGCGGCCAATGGCGCGCCGTTCCTCGTGCTGGCGGACGAGATGAGCGAGAAGCGAATGGCCATCGCCGGCAGCGCCGGGGAAAGCGACGGCTACACGCCCGCTCAGTGGGAGGATGCCGCCAGGCTGATCGATTGCACTGCCAGGAGCGCGAAGGAAATCGGCGTGCGCAGCGTGTTCCATCATCATGCCGGCACTTACGTGGAAACACCCGGCGAAGTGGCAAAACTGCTGGAATTGACCGACCCCGATCTGCTGGGCATTTGCCTGGATACGGGCCACTATCTCTACGGCGGCGGCGACCCGGTGGAGTTCGCGCGATCGCAGGCCAGGCGAATCTGGCACCTGCACTTGAAAGATATCCGCCGGAACGTGCTGGACCAGGTGCGGCGCGACAAGATCGCGTACCTCGATGCTATCCGCCTCGGCGTATTCAGCGAGCTCGGCCAGGGGAATGTGGACCTGGCGGGCGTCATCCGCGAACTGAATGCGGCCGGTTTCGACGGATGGGCGGTCTTTGAGCAGGACGTCGACCCGACCGTGCCGGGTACCAATCCGGTGGCCGGCGCCACGCGCAGCCGTGAGTATCTGCGGCGCGTAGCGGGGGTCTAGCATTGTGGGGCAGGCAATCCTGCCGCAGCCGCCTTTCAGGCGGCTTTTTCGGGGTCGACGCGTGTTTTCGATCCCCGAGATGAGCCTGATTTCTGAATACGTGTGCAGATGATTTCTATCAAAGACATAGCGCGTGCCGCCAGGGTATCTCACTCGACCGTTTCCCGGGCTCTTCGAAACAGTGCCCTGGTGAACGCCAAAACCCGGGAACTGGTTCAAAAGATCGCGGCGCAGCAGGGATATAGCGTCAGCGCCGCGGCGCGGAGTCTGGTGACGGGGCGAACCAACACCATCGGCGTGGTGGTGACCAGCATTTCCAACCCGTTCGTCGGGGAAATTGTGGCCGGGGTCGAGGAGTTTGCGCTGGCCCATGGGTACTCGATTCTGCTGTCTACCTCGCATGCGGACCCCGCGCGGGAAATGCGCGCGGTGCGATCGTTGCACGAGCATCGGGTGGATGGAATCCTGGTCAATTCTTCGCGCGTGGGCCGCCTGTACATGCCGCTCCTGACGGAGATGAAAGTGCCGATCGTGCTGATCAACAATGAGCATCCCGGTGAGTTCATCCACTCGGTAGCCATTGACAATCTGCGCGCCGGCCGGGACGCTACCCGCCACTTGGTGGAATTGGGGCATAGGCGTATCGGCTACGTTGGAAACCAATTCGGACTGCAGCCGGACACCGAACGATTCAGTGGATACCGGCAGATTCTCGAGGAAGCCGATATCGGCTTCGCGCCGGAATTGGTGGCCCACGGGGATGGCCAGGCGGAAGCCGGCATGCGTGCCACCGCGCGGCTGCTGGCATTGCCGGAAGCCCCCACGGCCGTCTTCTGCTACAACGATATGCAGGCGCTCGGCGCGTTGCGCGCGGCCCGGGAACGGGGCCTCAAGGTGCCGGGCGACCTCTCGGTGGTCGGACTGGACGACCTGTATCTGTCGACTTACACCGACCCGCCGTTGACAACCTTGCAGCAGCCCAAGCAGGAAATGGGGCGGCTGGCCGCGCAAATCCTGTTGGAGTTGCTTTCCGGCAGGAGTCCGGAAAGCCGC
>JBEKYE010000329.1:0-10891 GCA_049511275.1 Bryobacteraceae bacterium | reverse complement strand
CCCGGCAGAGCCCTATCCTCCGCTCCGTCCGGTTGTAGTGTACCCATGACGGCAATTTTGTGCAATGCTTGACCGAAAAAAAGCTTGACGAACGCAGCGCTTTCAGAGACGCGCCTTAACGCTCGTGTGGAACCTGCACCCCTTGTTCAGATTTAGCCGGCGAAGGCGAGAATTGGACCGTCTCATTGCCGTTGGGTTGTCACGCGCGGATCCAGGATCTGCCGTGCGAAAATATTGATTACCCTCTAGCCGAAATGAACGTATGGCACAGCCGAGCGGCAGATTCAGGGCCTGTTTTCGCGTACCGACCGGCCGAATCGGGCGAAGGCGCTCCTCAACCGCGGAGAATGCCGCAAAATGCGGCGGAAGGAGAGCACTTCACCACTGAGGGTGGTGAGAAGAGAATTTTGGAATTGGCCGAGCCTGCATTTCAAACGACGAGCTTGCAAAATGGGAAAGCGGATAACTGCGTCGAAGCAACGCCGGCCTGAAGCACTCCCAAACTGGACCGCGACATTCATTGTGCGGCATTGCCATTGGTTGATTCCGTTCGTCCTTTTCCTGGTTCTCAGGCTGTTTTCAGCCGATCCCTATTATCTGTTGGCAGGCGACCAGTGCACATTTCTGGAACTAGGTCGAACGTTTCCGAAACACGAGCTTTTCAACCACGAGCTGTACCTGATTCATTCGCCGCTCTTCGGTTACGCGATCGGCCTGTTCAACCTCTTCCTGCCTCTGCTGGCGTCGGGTCTGGTTGCGACGCTGCTGTTCGCCTGCATTAACTTCTTTGCGATTCGCAATCTGGCACAAATCGAAAACCTTCCCCGGACGGCCATTTTCGTTGGTTTGATTTTCCTTGCGCTCAACCGTCCAGCCGTCGCATACGACTACCACGTCGCGCGAGTTTCGATTCTCGTCTGTTCGACAGCGCTGGCAATTCTGGCGTTTCTGCGTCTGCTTCGAGAGCCCAGCCGGAAGACGCTTGTTACGGCAATCGCGGCAAACGCCTTTTGTCTGTTCGTGAGCGATCAGGCACTGCTTCTGCTTCCGTGTGAGGCTGCAGTTCTTTGGGCTTCTGGCTCCCGTCGCGAATGGAGGTCGCCGTTTCTGCTGGCCGCCGGCAGCGCAGCAGCGGCCCTGATTTGGCCGGTTGTGCGTCTCATCGAGTTTTGGAGACGCAACGATCTGCCCGCCGGAATCTCCGGTACAATTGAATTCACCAGAAACTTCCCCCTGCTGGCGGTGATCCAACCCAATTTCTTACCGTTCACGAACACGCAGCGATCGCTTTTCACTCAAACATCCCTGTCCTTCCGGAACTTTAAGCCGGCTCTGTTGGGCAGCCTTCCGACGGATCTACTGCTGGTTCCTCGGGAGGTGAGCGTCGGTATCGTGGTCCTTCTGATTGCAGCAGCCCTGTCACGACCCGCCTGCCGGCGGCGCGCAATTCAATGGCTTGCTATTAGTCTGTTGTTCCTGTTACCCGTCGGATTGGGAATGAATGAGTGGTACGGTATGGGGTTTATTGTCCCGTTCGCGCTCCTGATCATGGAGGGCGCCGCCGCCTGTTTTGCCTGGGCAGGTTCTTTCGTGAGTAATCCAGACAAGACCTTCACTATAGGGCTATCGGTGGCATGCGTCCTTGGTGCGGCGCTGTGGTTGACTGCACCGCCTCTGGGCCCTCACAGTTTCTTGTTGCCCCGCGGCGGCACGCATTTTCTGTTCACCCGTCCTGCCGTGACCCGCGCTGCCGCCGTTTCCCGGTTTTTTGCCGGGACGCCGCGGGATGTCGGGATCATGGCCCCAACGGATCTTTCGCCCGAAGTCGTTTACCTCACCGACAAGCGCGTGGTTGCACTGCCATTCGATCCCGGACTTCTAGACCAGTTTATCGAGGAGTACCATATTTCTTACCTGCTGACGTCCAACGAGTTCTTGCGCCGATACGATTCGCCCGTTGTCGACCAGTACACCAGCTCTCTAGTCACGCGTTTTATCTTCGAACACCCGGCACGGTATCGACTGGTTAACTCGCTGCGTGAAGCTTATCCGGCCTTCTACCCTCCGCTGGAGTACTACGTGTTTCAGATAGAAAACGAAGCGACGCGCGGAGATCAACGACGTTAGGGAGCAAAGCTGTTCAGGACACCTCGCACGTGCATCGGATTGAGGGATCTGGGACGATCTCGATTGATAAACAGCCGTCGAGTTTGGCCTTTGCGGTCGCGCGACCGTGGCCCGATGAAGCGGTCGGCGGGCTATACTGCGTATTCGTGATTGGTTTGGTCTCTACGCTCGTGCGCCGCGGCCAACGGAAGCTGAGGCCGCGTTGTAAAGACGCCGGCGATCGGTTAGGGAATGCCGCCGGTTGGAATGCTTGCTAGGATGCCTTGTTTGACGCGAGACATTTGATGTTATTGATGTTTCCAGTTTTCCTGCTTCTTGGGCTCTTCGCGCCTGGATATTTCGTCGCGAGGTACTTGCGGCATACTCTGTCGTGGGCTTCGGCCTTCGCCATTTCCCTGCTGATTCTGTTTTACAGCGTCTTCTGGCTGGGAGTTTTCCACGTCTCCATCACGCTCTGGACCGTGCTGCCCTGCTTGGTCGCCGCGAGCGCCGGAGCGGCTTGTTTGAAAAAGAAATCCGCGGCTCCGGCTACGGCAGAGCGGACGCCGCAATGGGACACTCAGGACTGGATCCTTATTCTGTCGAGCGGATTGGTTGGCGCGATCCTGCTGGCGCGAAGCGCGATTTCGCCATTGATCGGCTTCGACACGCGGTTCCGCTGGGATTTCCTGGCGCAAAGACTACTGGCGCTCGGCAACTTTGGTTTTATTCCGCCGCTCACCCCGGCTGACTTTCGGAATTACTTCTTCGTCGATGGAATTCCACCTTTGGTCTCGTTCACCCATTGGTGGCTGTACGCATCGGCCGGGCGGTACCTGCCGTCGCTGATCTCCATTTTCGTCGCGGCCCAGTTCGGGTGCACGCTCGCGTTCACCTTCGGGGCTGCTTCGGCGGTCTGGTCGCGGCGAGCCGGCGTTGTCGCCGCGGCAATCCTCGCCGCGTGTCCGCTTTACTTTAGGTCGGTCGTTCTGGGACAAGAGACGGGACTGACTGCTCTTGCCATCGCGGCCATGATTTACTTCGTCGTGACGGCTCACGAGCAGAATGATTTTCCGGCAATGGCGGCGGCCGGCCTGGCTGCGGCGCTGTGCGCTCTGGCGCGCGAGTATGGCTGGATCGCCCTGATAGCGGGCGTCATCGCGCTCCTATGGAGACGGCGGCCGCTTAAGGAAGTCTTCGTCTTTAGCGCCATCGCGACGGCCGCCGCCGCGCCGTGGTATGTTCGCAACTGGATTCTGGCAGGCAACCCGTTTTACAGCTTGAGATTTGGTAATTTTGCCGTGAACCCGATTCATGACGGGATCCTTCTGCACTACCACGCATTCCTTGGAGTGCAGCACTGGACAAGCAGTGACTGGACAGGCGTACTGGCGCTTCTCCTGGTCTTCGCGACGCTTCCGCTTCTGGCCGGCATTCCCGGTGGAATCTGGTGTTTTCGCCGGCACGGATACTTGATTGTCATCGTCCTTTTGCTGGCGGCCGTTTGGATTCAATCGGCCGGATACACGAGCGGCGGGGTTGGCCTGTCCACTCGCGTGCTGAGTCCCGCGATGGTTGTGCTTTCCATAACCGGCGCTGGGATATTGGAGCCCTTGACGCGCCGCCCTCGGTGGCGCGCGGCGATGGTAGCCGCAATTGTCCTATGCCAAGCATGGACGGCAGCTCAGGGCGCGCTCTATCCGAATAACCCTTTCGCCCTGCCCCTGAGCCAATGGCCGCACAACGCGTTTCAGCGCGTTCGAGAGCAGACCGAATTTGAAATCCGCGATCAGCTGGCTCGGATTTTGCCAGCGGGGTCCCGCGTCCTCTCCGACAATGCCTACCTCCACGCTGCGTTGATCGGCAAAGGAATTGAAGTCGTACCAGTCTGGAGTCCCGAAGTTCGTTTCATTTTTTCATCGTCGCCCGAAGAGTCGGAGCGGCAGCTTAGCTCCTTGCACATCGGGAGCGTAGCGTACTACCCCCAAAGCTTGAACACGGGTTACTTGGTCTCCGCCTCCCCCTTCTATGCTTCCCTGCCGCAGAGATCGCGCGTCCTGGGGCAGGTTCCAGGTTTTCTGTACATTCTGGTCCCGAAACACCCCTAAGCACAATTGTGGACACTCGCGTACGGTGACCTTCCGATAGGGCGGATACGCGTTTTGCCCGAAATGCGGCGCAGCCATGGCGCACGCCTGTCCGCAGTGCCGAAGCGCAGTTGAAGCTGGCTGGTCCCACTGTGCCCGGTGCGGCGCTAGCCTCCCCACCGCTACCGATATGCGCTCATAACGCTGGCATGGAATCCCGGAGTTTACACCGCGTCAGTCTACGCTGCGGCGTTTTTCGCGGGTCTATCCGACACATCAGAACTCAGTCTTATCGTTTCCGAGTGCCAACCGTCCCTTAGTTGCTAATGCGATCACTGCCGCTCCTATCCAGCCTCCCACGACAACCAGTGCAGTGAATGAGATCGATATATTCATCTGCCAGTGTTGCGCCAGGTGGGGCAAGAATCCGCCACTGCCCGGGCTCGCGTCGCGAAACAGGCCCCCAAGGTAGCGGCCCCCAGTATTAAAGGCTCCGTGGATCAGAATTGGCGCAATTACGCCGAATCGGGCCAAGTTCGCTGCAAACGAAATCATCACCGAAAGTGGCAAAACCATCAAAAAGTAAAGCCATATGGGCGTACTCGTCCATCCCGGATACAAAAACAATGGGAGATGCCAAGCGGCCCAGATCATTCCTAGCGCCAGAGTTGCCGGTAACGGCCCGAATTGGGCCTCCAGCCGAGGCAGGGCAAACCCGCGCCACCCAGGCTCCTCGAATAGGGGTCCACCAAGCAGCGTGGAATAGTTATAGACGCTGAAGGAAATCAAGGCGCTCCAGTGGAGGTTCCGCGCATCGACGGTAGCCAGCGCTGGAAGGATATCAAACGAGACGATCACGAGTGCAATTCCGAGAGCGGCCGCGCCTAGCGTTCTCCGCCAACTCACGTTAAGCCGGCACGCCCGATAGTTCCCGGATGCCAGCCGTTGCGCAATAACAGCCCCGATCGTCGGTCCTAAGGACGCTAGTATGGAAAACTCAATCCGCAGATGCATGAAGATCATGCAGGCCTCGACCAGCCATGTATACGCAAACGCGATCGCAAGAAAGATGGCGAGTTGGCGAGTATTTGGCACAGCAGGTCTCAGTGTTACACGCGCTCATCAGATCCCACCAGCAGTCCTTGGTTCTCGCCATGGGTTCAGATGGCGGCAACTGGACTGAGATCGGCCGCCAAACTTCCACCCGCCAGATCCTCCTTGGTCACCCAGCGTTTACCGATGATCCCTAGCCACCCCTGGTGTCCACGCGGTGGGTGCCCGGGGGCCAGCCTTGTCCAGGGCTGGGACAACTACCGATATGGGCGGATAATGGTCGCTCACTGCGTCTATCATGGACAGACCCCAAGACGATTTTGCCAGAATTCGGGCCGCGTGCCCGACAAAACGGTTTGCCCAGATCAACCTCAAACGCTTCGTGTGGAACGGGTCACCGCGCCGATTGCGGCCGTCACCGCGCCGATTGCGGCCATGTTAAGTTTGCTGTTAGTATCGGTGGCGAATGAAGAGACCGCTCTTCGCCCTCGATCGACGCTTCGTGACGGAACTGGACCTGCCTGGGTCTCCTCAAGCCATTGAGTGGGAGTCGCGGCTGTTCTTGCTTCAGTCGGACGATGTTTACGCCGAGGTGCGGGAGTTGCCGGTAGGAGTTCGCCCTGAACGAGTCTCGCTTCCTGATAAGCAACCGGCTCGACCCAGGTTCAGGTCTAAGGGGCGCCCGAACTGGTGATCCCGTTGGTGCTCAGCGCAGGCGAGCAGTCGGGATACAGTCTGGCGATGATACGACATAACGAGGCCGCGCCGCGCGAGCGGAAGTCCACTGTCCGTGTTGGCGACAAACCACACCAAGGGATGGATTAAGTTCCTTAGACTTGGCGGTCCAGTCAGAAAGGCCGAAGCGGCGGTTCCTTCCGCGCCGCCCGCCGGCCGTTTACTGTCCGTTGGCGCCGGTTGGGGTGTGCACGGGCGCCGCCAGCGAGAGGGCGATAGTAGCCCAACTGGTGCCGGCGGCGGAGATCCATTGATCGAAGCCATGCGGGAAGCCGGAATCGAAATAAGGCTGCAAGGCCATGGCGCGGCTGCGGACAAACCAGGAGCCGTCCTCCTGTTGCGTGCCGAGGAGGTACTTCACGCCCTTCTGATAGGCTTCGTCGGAGACCGGCAAGCCAGCGGTCTGGAGAGCCACCAGCGCGCGGCCGGTGGCGAATGCGGTGCTTGGCGTCGTGTCGATGTCGGCCCAGCCGCCGTCGCCACGTTGGGTGGCAATCAGGTCGTGCATAGCCTTCTGAACGGCATCCTTGTACTTGCCGCTCCAAACGAGTCCCGTCAGACGTCCGACGCGACCTTCGTTGCCTTTAGGCTGCTGTTTGACGAGCCACGCCGCGGCCAGTTGAATGGCCTGGTCATACGAGGCACGTTCCAGCTTGGGCGCGTAGAGTTGCATCGCGCGCATGGCGATGGCGGTTTGGGTGATGTAATCGGAACAGATCGGCGGGCGGGTATCGGACGGGATGTAGGCCCAGTGTCCGTCGGCGCCCTGGCGGTTCTTCAAGTAGACGGCGGCCGTGTCGGTATTCAGATCGGCCTTGTAGTGCTCGGCGTCGAGTCCCAGAAGCATGTCGCCGATGACGACCGGTCCAAAGTACTCACCCACGGGCGCCATGACACCCTGGCGAAGGATGTCGCGCAGTTGCATGAGGCCGAAAACGTTCCCCTGGACTGTTTGCGCGGCGATTTTCTCGTCCACCGCAAAGCCCATGCGGCGGGCGGATCCCACCGCCATGGCGGCGAAGCTGTTGTTGTGACAGGAGGCACAGGCTGCCTTGGGCATGAAATTAGCGTCGGCCTTCTGGATGAGAGGAAGACTTCCCTGGATGGCGCCGGCGATGGTGTTGTCGCGGCGCGGTTGCAACCGGGGTGGAGGCGCTGCATTGCTCTGCGCGCCGGACTTCAACAGGAAGGCGACGATCGGGGTGTCGCCGTGCTGGCGGGCGATATCGAGGGCGGTCCATCCGCTCTCGCCTCCTCGTTTATGCGCGTCCCTGGCGTTTACGTCGGCCCCGTGTTCCACCAGTATCCTGACTTCTTCGAGCGGGAGATCGTCGGATGCCGCCGCGTACATCAGGGGAGTTCTTCCCAGCGAATCGACAATGTTGACGTCGGCCCCGTGGTCGAGCATCATCTTGACGGCATTCACGTCGCCCGTAATGGCGATGTCGGCCAGCGCCAGGCTGTAGTCGTTCTTGTCGATCTCGCGGGCGGTCAGCAGAGACAGACATTTGGAGCACTCCGCGGTAACGGCCATGAAGATCGCCGTCTCGCCGACCGGTTTCACTTCGCCGCCTTGGGCGATGAGCATCTCCATGCTGTCGGGGTCCCCGGCGCTGGCGGCGTCCAGCAGCGGGGACGATTCGGCGGAGGGATGCGGATTGGGATTGGGATTCGCGCCCTTGTCGAGGAGGAGCTTCACGGCGGCGGAATTGCCCAGCTTGCGCGCCGCAATCATGAGCGGCGTGCGCATGTCGCTGGACCGGGCATTGACGTCCGCGCCGTGGCTCAGCAGCACCTTGGTCTTGTCCATTTCGGTGGCCGCCCACATCAGCGCCGTGGCGTTGGCGTCATTCCTCCTATTGGGATCGGCGCCCAGATTCAACAAGCGTTCCAACGTCGCCGCATTGCTGTAGAGCACAGCGTACATGAAGGGCGTGGAACCCTCGGGGCCGCGCGCATTGAGCAACTTCGCGTCCTCGGCGGCGAATTTCATGAACTTCGCAAGGTCGCCCTCGTGCAGCGCGTCGACCATGGCGACAGCCTTGGGATCGACCGGCGGCAACTCGGTTTCATTGGCGAGCGCGTCCGGCCAGTCGGCGCCCTGCTCGATCCAACGTTTGATGGTGTCGATCTGCTCTGGCTTGAGCGCGCCGGTGGGCGGCATTTGCATTCCGTAGTCGGCGCCGGATATACGGTGGAACAGGAAGCTGTTCTCGGCGCTGCCCGGCACGACGCCGCGGCGATTGATCACTGCGCTCCTGCGGTCCAGTCGCATGCCGCTGGCAGGCTGCTTTCCGCTGTGGCACGTGATGCAGTTCTGGCGCAAGATCGGCAGCACATCCTTCGCGAAATCTACTTTTGCAGTAGTCTGAGCCGGCAGCAACCGTACGACCGCCAGTGAGCAAAACACAGGCAGCGAAAGCCTGGAACATCGCATACATCCCCCCAATAACAGAACTCGATACCGCGAGACAACCACCGCGTGCGGAATCGGTTACGATTTGCCCGGCGCCCCCGAGGGTACTTTCCGGATTGATCTATTTTACACGAACAATCTGCAATAAACTCGTAGGCCGGTAACTCATCGGGGGAAACCTCCATCGCTCGCTCCTGCGATTGCCTGGGGACGACTCTCGCGCTTCTCAGACTGCGGCCCAATGGTGTTGCGGGGGATCATTGGCCTGTGGCGTTCGGATGCTCAGCGCGGCTATCGGCATGCGATTCACAAAATTGTGGAGCGGTACGGTTCCGAGGCCCGATTGCGTTCAGCAAGACCGGTACCGAATGCACCTGGAGTCGCGCCATCTCGCTCCGGGTACGATCAACCTTGCTGGTTCGCTCTAGCGGGCCGGACAATTAGCTGGGGGGTGGTCGAGATTCCCCCGCAAACATGGAAACGGGATTGCGTGCGCGTTCGTTCCGTCTGATACGTGCCATCCGGCAACTTGGTGAGCCGGAGGCCTGTTCGCGGAGTTCAGAGCGGATCACGCGCCACTCGGAAACAGGTGGGCACCTCGTCGCGGCTTCCGATATCCCCAGACAACGTTCGGTGCCGAGCAAGCGTAGCGCATGTTTAGTCAGTAAGCAGACGCTGAGTGCTAGCGTGAGCCGGAGTCGAGGAAATCAGCGAAGCGCTCGATGGCGCAGGGGAAGCGTTCGCCCGAGGCAGCGAATCCCAGGCGGAAATGTGACGGTTGGCCGAAGCAATCGCCTGGAACCATGAGAACGCCGTGACGGGCGAGGCCGCGACAGAACTCGCGCGTGTCAACACCGGTGGCGAGCCAGGGAAACGAGGTCATGCCCCCAGCCGGACGGACCCACCGGAGCAGGCCGGCGTGATGCGCGAAGACCTGGTCGAGGAGCGCGAGGTTCTGCTGCGCCACTCGGCGGGCGCGCGCATAGATCTCGCTGCTGTGCTGCATGGCGAGGACGGCCAAGCGCTCGCCGAAGACGTTGGCTGTGATCGTGAAGTAGTTGCGCGCGTTGAGATAACGCTCGCGCCGCCGGGGATCGCGATCGATTATCCAGCCGATACGCAAGCCGCTCAGGCAAAGCGCCTTGGAGAAATCGCTGATGACGGTGGCGTGAGGCAGGCGCGCCGCCGTTCGCGTTTCGGGGCCGTGATAGATGGGATGGTAGACCTGGTCGGACACTAACTGCACGCGACGCTCCGCGCAGAAGTCGTGCAGGCTATCCATCTCCTGGTCGCTCAAGACAGCGCCCGTGGGATTGTGCGGTGAATTGACCAGTAGCAGGCGGGTATCGCGGTCCACCAGCCGGCGGATTTCATCGGGATCGATGTGGAATTGATTCTCCGCGCGCAGGTTGTAATACCGGACGGCGATCCCGAGGGACTCCGCCAGTGCGGTGTTGGCGGGGAAGCCGGGATTGGGAAGGACCACGTTGGCGCCAGGCTCGGCCGCGAGGAAGAACAGGATTAACAGGGCCTCCGAGGCTCCGGTCACCACCTGCACCGCATCCGGCTCCACGCCTTCCAAAACTGCGATGGCGGCGCGCAGCGCGGGAGTGCCGGTAGCGTTGGTGTAGGAGATGGAGGTATCGAGCAGAGCTTCCATCTCGTTGCCGCCAGAGAGCGCTAGCAGTTCGCGGAGGGTCCAGACCGGGCCGGTGCTCGATGCGAGGTCGTACTCGATGGGCGAGTCGGGGGCGTGCTTCTGTTCTATCCAACGATCGAGAAGAAAGGGAGGCAACTCCACAGGCGATTGCTCCTAAAGAACGAGGATAGCGCAGGTCGGTTCTACGGCTGGGGAGGGTGCCCCTGGTGCGCTGGCGCCCGGGGAGGAAGTAATCCTTGGATCGACAAATGCTGCCGATATGGCCGCGTATCGTGCCCTTCCTGGTCGCGAGCGCCCACCGCCTGCACAGCAGCAAACGACGGTTTTCGCACGCTCCCTTCCGCGACGGACTTATCGGGTCCGATTGTTGCGGAGACGGCGTTTTGAGGCCAGTCCACGAGAAGCCCGGATTAACGGTAAGTAACCGGGAAAAAGTAGCTGTAACTTGAGGTGGCGATGAGGGCAGCCAGGCCTTCGTCGCCGCGCGCATGTGCGCGCGAAGGAGAGCGCGTGGCGCTGCCGCGCCGTGGCACTGCACCGGCGCCGACCCGGAATTCACCGCGCCCGCGAATATCGTCATGCCCTCGCCGCCGGACCCGCAGAGCGGTACAGTTATGTTTGCTGAAATCATCGAATACAAGGAGGTTGACGATGAAGGGGCGCGGACTGCTGCGGGGGGTCGCGCTGGCGGTCCTTCTGTTGGTTCCGGCGTTGGCTGACGTTACGGGAAAATGGACCGCCGCGATTGATACGCAGATCGGCGTACAGAACTACACGTATGAATTCAAGGTGGACGGCGAGAAACTGACCGGCCGGGCGAAGTCGCAATTCGGC
>JBEKYE010000328.1:0-5779 GCA_049511275.1 Bryobacteraceae bacterium | reverse complement strand
GTTCCGCCGCAATCAGTTCGGAGGCGCCCTCGGCGGCGCGCCGCGCAAGGATCGCTTCTTCCTGTTCGCTAACTATGAAGCCTTCCGCCAGTCGCTCGCGCTCACCAGCCTCAGCGTGGTCCCCGATGCGCAGGCGCGCCAGGGCCTGCTGCCGAATGCCGTCACCGGCGTGTACGCCCCGGTGGCGAATCTGAAAAGCTCCATGCTGCCCTACATGGCGTTCTGGCCCCAACCCAACGGCCCCGAGCTGCTTTCGAATGGCCTCGCCAGCGGCGCGGCCCTCTCCTACAACAATCCCAAGGAATCCATCCGCGAAGACTTCGCCACCGCGCGCGCCGACTACCTGGTCCGCGCCAGCGACACGCTTTCGGCGGCCTACACCCTGGATGGCGGGCACAGCCTGATCCCGCTCGCCGATCCGCTCTTCGCCTCTTACACCACCCTCTCCATGCAGGTCGCCAGCCTGGAGGAGACTCACATCTTCTCGCCGCGGGCGCTCAACACGCTCCGCCTGGGCTACTCGCGCGCGGCCTTCAGTCTGCAATCCTCGCCGCTGGCCGCCTTCCCGTCCGCCTTGTCATTCGTGGACGGAGCCTCGCCCGGTGGCATCGTCATCAACGGCGGCGTCTCGACCACCGGCAGCAATGGCACGATCACTTCCGCCGGCCCGAACAACGCCGCCGGGGTCTGGAATCGCCGCAACCTCTTCACTGGTTCCGATAGCCTGCAGATCGCCAGGGGCATGCACCAGATCAGCGCCGGAGTCTGGCTGCAGAGGCTGCGCGACAATGAAGACACCGCGTCGCGCCAGCTCGGAGTGGCCAGCTTTTCCAATCTGACGACCTTTCTCCAGGGAACCGTCACCACCTTTCAAGTGGTGCCCGACCCCAACGAACTCGGATGGCGCAGTCTCTACGGAGCCTGGTATTTCCAGGACGCCATCCGTCTGGCGCCCCGTCTCACCCTCCAGGCCGGTCTCCGCCATGAATTCACTTCCGGCTGGAATGAAGTCTCCGGAAGGGCCGCCAATTACGTCGCCGATTCCTCGGGCGTGCTGGTCACCGCTCCCCGCATCGGCGGCTCGGCCTTCACCCGGAACAACGCGAAGCTGCTCTTCAGCCCCAGAATCAGTCTCGCCTGGGACCCATTTGGAAACGGCAAATCCGCGGTCCGCGCCGGATTCGGCACTTACTACTCTTTGATCGATGCGCTGAGCTTTCTCTTGAATTCGCTTCCTCCGGCCAACGGGTCGGTGTCGTACTCCGCGGCGTCCTTGTCCTCGCTTCTGCCCGTCGTGCCCGGTGTCCAGCCCGCGCCGTCGTGCAGCGCTGTCGTTTCCGCGCCCTGCACCGTCTACGCTCCGCAGGGCATCCAGCCCAATGCCAAAACTCCCACTGTGGAAGAGTGGAATCTTACCGTCGAGCGCCAGCTCGCCGCCGGCACATTGCTTCGCGTGGCCTACGCCGGGTCGCACGCGGTTCATGGCTTGCTCAGCGTCGATCCCAATACCATTCCGGCCGATATCTGCTCCAACGCGGGCAGTTGCCAATCCGGCGGCGTGGCCGCGTCGTTACGCGGCTCGGTGCCGCCAGGCGCGCAGTACATCCCCGTGGGCGCGCGTCCCAATCCGTACTTGTCCGCCGGCTTCTTCTGGTATACCGAGGGCAACAGCAGTTACAACGCGCTCGAGACGGAAATCTCGCGCCGCTTGAGTCAAGGACTGGAATTCCGCGCCAGCTACACGTGGTCCAAGAACCTGGACATGAATTCGGGGCTCACCGGCGCGCAATCGCAGAATCAAGCGCAAATGATCCTGGACGTCCGCGATCTGCCCCGCGATTGGGGATTGTCCGCCCTCAACGTTGCGAGTCAGGCCGGCATCTCCGCTCACTACGAATTGCCCTTCGGCCACGGTAAGCTGGCGGGCGGCTGGCAGCTCAACGGGATCGCCACGCTGCTCTCCGGTTTCCCTTTCACGCCGCAGATCGGCGCCAACCGCTCCGAAGACGGAGACACCCGCAACCCCGATCGGCCGTCCATCAATCCTGCTTTTACGGGGCCGGTGGTGTTGGGCAGCCCGAACCAGTGGTTCAATCCCAACGCCTTCACCCTCCCGGCCTTCGGCACTTATGGAAACCTGGGCAGAGCTACGCTGACCGGGCCGGGCCTCGCCACCCTGGATCTTTCGCTGCTCAAAACCGTCGCCATCTTCGAAAGGGCCAGCCTGCAGTTTCGCGCCGAATTCTTCAACCTCCTGAACCACGCCAATTTTGGCCCGCCCAACGCCATCGTGTTCACCAACGGCACAACCACCGCGTCCACCACCCCCGCCATCAGCCCCACCGCCGGGCTGATCACGGCGACGGCCACCACTTCGCGGCAGATTCAACTCGGTCTTAAGCTGATTTTCTAAGGGGACACTCAGGGCATGCGGCATCACGCATCCCAGCCTTGACACCAACGCCGGAATGCACCTATAGTTCGAGTGTTAAACAAACTCAGGCGGAGCGTACCCGCCGTGCAAACCGCGCTCAACCGGGGAATGAGGAGGA
Organism: Bryobacteraceae bacterium; assembly: GCA_049511275.1. Lineage (GTDB taxonomy): Bacteria > Acidobacteriota > Terriglobia > Bryobacterales > Bryobacteraceae > PALSA-129. The sequence goes on along the minus strand of JBEKYE010000328.1, from coordinate 3,227 downwards.
ATCTGTGTTCCATCCGCGATCGATTCGATGGCCGCTCGGCTTGTTCTTGTTCGGGTTCGCGATCGCCCCTCTGGCCAGCCTGGCTTTTCAAGCCGCAAAACCAGCCGGCGGCGCTTTGCCCCCGCCCGTGAAGCTCAGTCCCCAGGACGATCACCAGAGGCTGATGGACTTGCTGCACATTACCGAAGTGCGCCGCGGAAGAGACGGGAATAATAAGGACTCGCCGTATTATGCCAACTACGATGAGTCCAAGGCCAATCCTTACCCGGACCTGCCTGATCCACTGACGTTGAAGAATGGCGAAAAGGTAACCAGGGCCGCGGACTGGTGGAGCAAACGCCGCCCTGAGATCGTGGAAGATTTCGATCGCGAGGTTTACGGCCGCGTTCCCAGGAGCACACCCAAAGTGAAATGGGAAGTCGCCAGCACCACCAGCGGAATGAATGGCGACGTGCCCGTTATCACGAAACAGCTCGTGGGCACCGTCGATAATTCCATGGATCCGGATATTGAAGTGAAGATCCAGTTGAGCCTCACCACTCCTCAAAACGCGACTGGTCCCGTGCCGGTGATCATGCAATTCGGCGGTGGCTTTGGGCCTCCGGGAGCCGGACGCGGCGCTCCGGGTGCAGCCGCGCCACCACCAGCCCCGGCCGGACCGCCCTACGGGCCAAATGCTTTTACGCCCCCGCCGCCCGCCATGCGTGGCGGAACACCGGGAGGAGCAGGCATACCTGGTGCACCGGCCGCCGGCCCCACCTGGCAGCAACAAGTTCTCGCCAAAGGCTGGGGTTACGCCTCTTTGAGCACCGGCAGCATTCAGGCCGACAATGGCTGGGGTCTGACACTCGGCATTATCGGCTTGGTGAACAAGGGCCAGCCCCGCAAGCCGGACGATTGGGGCGTCTTGCGCGCCTGGGCCTGGGGCGCCAGCCGTGCCATCGACTACTTTGAGACCGACAAGGCCGTCGACGCCACACACATCGCTATCGAAGGTCACTCCCGCTGGGGCAAGGCCGCCCTCGTCGCCATGGCTTACGACCCGCGCATGTGGACCGCCTACGTCAGCTCCTCGGGTGAAGGCGGCGCCAAGCTCCACCGCCGCGATTGGGGCGAGATCGTCGAGAACGTTGCCGGTTCCGGCGAATATCACTGGATGGCCGGCAACTTCATCAAGTACTCCGGCCCGCTGCACTGGAACGATCTGCCAGTGGATTCTCACGAGCTGATCGCGATGTGCGCCCCGCGCCCCGTCTTCATCGGCGGCGGCGCGACCAATGGCGATGGCTGGGTGGACGCCAGGGGTATGTTCCTGGCAGCCGCCGCGGCCGGTCCCGTATACAAGCTGCTCGGCAAGAAGGATCTGGGCACCACGGAGTTTCCGCCCATTGAGACGCCCCTGACGGATGGCGACATCGCCTTCCGCCAGCACAGCGGCGGGCACACCGACGGCCCCAACTGGCCCGTCTTCCTCCAGTTCGCCAGCCGCTACGTCGAGAGCGGCCCATCGAAGTAATCAAAGTTTGCAGGCGAAGCGCCTTCGCCTGTCAGAGGATGATGATGAAAAAGGCCGAAAAAGGCATATGGAGCCATGCCCTGGCTTTTTCAGCAGCCTCTTGCACGCGGCTCTCGCCTTCTTGTATGACCGGCTTGCTTACCGCATCTGCCCGGCTTCGGTCTTCATGACTTGCGCGTTGTGCCACGCCTGGTCGGTGAATGGTCCCGTGATCTTCGCGCAATCTTCGCTGAACTTGGCGCCTTCCAGCACTTTGGCTTTGCTGTTGGTCATCTTGCCCAGTTGGTAGTTGGCCATGCCCAGATAGAACAACGCCGGCCCCATCATGGCGTCGTTGCCTTTGATCAGCGGCAGGGCGGCCCGCAAATCCTTGTCGGCCGCCAGGAACTGTTGCTTTTCGCCGTGAATCACGCCCGCGATCCAGTGTCCATACTCAAGCGATATATTGCGTCTCCGCTCCCAGTCGGCGGCCGGGGTGTTCTCCGGCTTGGTGTGCTTGGTGGCCGCCGCAACCAGGCGGTTGGCTAAGGCCAGCGCCTTGTCGGGCTGCTTGGCCTGCGCATTTCGGGCCGCCACCAGCAACAAATCCTCGTTCTCCGGCAGATTCTGCAGGCCCTTCTCGACTGTAGCTGGAATCTTCGCCGAGGCGCCGGTTTGCTCCAGGGCCCCCAGGTATGCGCCATACCCCTGGTCCAGATACTTGCTCTTGGGATTCTGCTCTTCGAGCGTCGCCATCAGGTCCACCGTCGTGGCCGCCGGCCCCTTTATGGCCGTTGCGTATAACGCGTACTCGGTATAGGATTCCACGTCCTGCGCGTACTTCACCCGGTCGGTCCAGCCCGCCTTCTCGTCGGCGCTGGCCGGCGCAGCCTCAGCGGCCGCCTCCTTCGCCATCGCGCTGGTTTCCACCGCCAGTTTTTTTACCAGCTCGGCATCACCCTTGGCTTCGGCATCCTTCAAAGCTTGGAAAGAGCTTTCCAGATCGGCGGCGGCCACCGATACGGGTGCGCCAACCAGAACAACCGCTAGAGTCAGAATCGAGAGCTTCATACCTGATTCTCCTGCCTATTTAAGGTATTAGGGCTTGTGAATCGTTACATCTCAATTTTGCGCGTTCTTGGCTCACAATGCAAGCCTCCGTAAACACAAAACGGACATCGCCGCGGCGTGGGCACATCGGCCCCCCAAAAAAGAACGCCGGGGAACCGCGACCACTTGAGTGGCGGGGCGCCCCGGCGAATCAGCTAGGAGAGATGCTGCCGGCTAAAACTTCAAGTACAGGGCAAACTGGATCAAGCGGTTGCCGTAGTACTGGCTGGTGATCTTGCCGAAGGTGGTCGAGGTGAGGGTCTGATCCCCGACGTACCAAGTCGTATGGTTAAAGAGGTTCGTGCTGTCCATACGAATCTGGACACTCTTGCTCTCCGAAATCCTGACGTCTTTGGCGACCTTGAAATCGAAATCCCACACCCCCGGTCCGTTGAGATCCGCCTTTTGCATCGTTCCGATAGTCCCGGCGCCCGGCTCGGTAAAGACCTGGCCGGCGAATGCGGCCGTTCCGTCCGGAGCCACCGCGCGTCCATCAGACCCGAGGACTGAGGCGGCAGCATAGTACGGTCCGTTCCCGGTTATGCGGGTCTGGAAGAGATTCTGCAGTTGGCTGATGTTGGCCGATGTGTCCGCGGTCTCGAGAGAACTGGAGCGCGAATTG
>JBEKYE010000327.1:0-5791 GCA_049511275.1 Bryobacteraceae bacterium | reverse complement strand
CACCCTGGCGGACCGCAGCGCCGCCCGCCACGATGCGCCGCACGATTACGTTGAGCTGTCATCCCCGGTGAAGGCGCAATACATTCGCATCACCAACGTCGCCATGCCCGGCGGCGGGCCATTTTCCATTCGCGGCCTCCGCGTCTTCGGCAATGGTGGCGGAAAGCCGCCGGCCGCCGCGCCGCATTTCGAAGTCCGCCGCTCGCCCGCCGACCCGCGCACCGCCGTCGTCCGCTGGCAGCCCGCGCCCGGCGCCGAAGGCTACGTGGTGCGCTGCGGCATCGCGCCCGGCAAACTCTACCAGAACTACGAAGTGCGCGGCCAGACGGAAATCACCCTGAACGGCCTCAACGCGGATGTGGATTACAGTTTCACGGTGGACGCCTTCAACGATTCCGGCCGGACGCCCGGCACAACCGTGCTGCCGGCGCCCGCCAAAGCGAGATGAGCGAGCCTCCTGGCCTGTCCAGCTTCGGAGCCCGTTTCAGGGAACCGTATTGGGCCTAACGTCGGTTCTGCTTCCACCACTCCCGAAAAGAAAGCAGGCGCGGCAGCGACTCCCGGTCCTTTCGGCGATTCGTGGCTTGCTTGCTGGCAATGATGTCGTCGATGTGGCAGACCGGGAAACCTTCGACCTCAACCCGGCGCTGCCACGCATTCTCGAACCTCTCGATCCCGTCGGGCGCGAAGATCAGATCCAGGTCGAATGGGCCGTTCTTGAGCTGGATGAAGTCCTTGCCCCGGCGCACCTCCTCCGCCTCCTGATCGGTCAGCCGGAAACCGAGATCGTGAAGCGCCGCCACCAGACGTTCGCCGTTGATGACACTTTTTTCAACAAAAAGGTCGGCGTCCTGCGTGGTGTCGGGAAAGCCCAGCAGGATGGCGCCGGATTTCCCGATGAAGAGATACCGGATTTCGTGAACATGGAATGCATCCCGGATCTCCAATGCTTGTCTGTAGTCAAACGCGGCCATCGTTCTAATCGCCGTATCCCAGCCAGTCTGGCAAGCTGCGGCAGAAGGCTCGATATTCCGCCATGGTGTCGAATGAGCGGAATTCCGCGTCGTCCAGGATGGGTTTGTAGGTATGGATAAACGCGTAGCGCAAACGTTGTTCCAGCGGCCTTCGCGCGGCAGCCTCAAACTCTCTCTGCCACTCGAACTCCTCGAGAGATTGCATGGCGCATGGCCCGTCCAACCTATTATCATCCAACCGGCGGCCGCCCCAAAGGTGGGGCCGGCGCTTTCGCCTGCCAACTCTTCCGGTTACGCCCGTCTCCGCATCTCCGCCTTTGCCTCATCCTCCGCCGTGCGCTTCCTCTCGGCTTCCCGCTTGTCGTGCAGCTTCTTGCCTTTCGCCAGCGCCAGCTCGCACTTGATCCGCCCCTTCTTCAGATAAATCTTCGTCGGAATCAGCGACAGGCCCTTTTCCCGCGTGTACCCCAACAGCTTGTCGATCTCGCGGCGATGCAGCAGCAACTTCCGGTTGCGTACCGGCGGGTGGTTTTCGCGGTTGCCGTGCGAATACTGGCTGATGTGAGCATTCACCAGCCATGCCTCGTTGCCGATCACCGCCCCGTAGGCGTCTTTGAGCTGGACCTTGCTGTCCTTGGCGGCCTTGACCTCGGTGCCGGTCAGCACCAGGCCCGCCTCGAACCGCTCCATCAGGAAGTAGTTGTGGCCGGCTTGCCGGTTATCGCTCAATATCTTAAAGGCTGTATCCCGTTCCGCCAAGGTGCCGTCCCGCGATTTTCGCTTCCACGTCCGGAAGCCTAACGTCGTCAATGACTTTAGATGACCCGAGAGGGCCCATTTCGATCTCATTTTAGCATAGAGGCGCCGGAAGTCCGGAGCGCGGGAAACCACTAACATGCTGTTTTTCAAACGTTTATCGGCAATCTTGCTCGCCTTTGCGCTGGTCGGCGTGCCGCTCCCCCTCCAGGCCAAGACCAAGAAAGGCGACAGGTACCTGGCCGAAGGCCGTGCCTACGAGCAGAAAAAGGAATGGGACGCCGCCCTCGACTCCTATGAAAAGGCGCTCTCCGAGGACCCCGGCGAACTGATCTATCAGATTGCCGCCCAGAAAGCCCGCTTCGAAGCCTCCGCCACGCACGTCACCAATGCCACTAAAGTCCGCACCCAGGGACAATTGGGCGAAGCCCTGCTCGAATTCCAGAAGGCCTACGCGCTAAACCCCAGTTCCATGGTCGCCGAGCAGGAAATCCTGCGCACCCAGCAGATGATTCTGCGGGAGCGCAAGAGAGTGGAATCGACCGGCGCGGAAGCCCCCCCCGAAGTGCGTGGGCTCACCCCCAGCGAGCTGTCCAAAAAAGAGAACGCTGAAAAAATCGACCGCATGCTGGGCGTTCCCGAGCTCAAGCCGCTCCTGCCCACCCTGATCGGTTTCAAAATCAACAACCAGACTCCCAAGGTGCTGTTCGAAACGGTAGCCAAGTACGCCGGGTTGAATGTCCTGTTTGATCCGGAGTACGCCTCGCCGCTGCCCAGCGGCAAAGACCGCCTCAACGTCGATTTCGACAACACCACCGTCGAGCAGGCGCTGGATTACCTGGCGGTGATCACCAAGTCCTACTGGAAGCCGCTTTCTTCCAACACCATCTTCGTCACCATCGACACCCAGAATAAGCGCCGCGACTACGAAGAAGAAGTCACCAAGATTTTCTACCTCACCAACGTTACCTCGCAACAGGACATGAACGATGTCCTGACCGCCGTGCGCACGGTGGCCGATTGCACGCGCCTCTTTTCGTCCCAGTCGCAGAACGCCATCGTCGCCAAGTGCACCGCCGACAAGATGGCGCTGGCGGACAAGATCGTTCACGATCTGGACAAGCCCAGGTCCGAAGTGGTGGTGGATATCTTCGTAATGGAAGTCAGTTCCAGCTATCTCCGCAGCCTGACCGCCGCGCTGGCCAGCACCGGACTCAACGTTCCGTTCAATTTCACGCCGCGCACCAGCATCCAGGTGCAAGGCAGCACCAGTTCGAGCACCAGCGGCACAACCACCGGAACCACCACAACCGGCACTACCACAACCACCACGGGAACCAGCACTACCGGCGCCAGCAGCACCACCGGCGCGGCCATCCCGCTTTCCAGCCTGGGCCACCTGGCCAGTGCGGATTTCTCCACCACGCTGCCCAACGCGCTCTTGCAGGCCACTTTGAGCGACACCCGCACTAAGGTTCTGCAATCTCCGCAAATGCGCTCGGTGGATGGCCAGAAAGCCACCATGAAAATCGGCGAACGCGAGCCCACCGCCAGCGGCAGCTTCGGCTCCACGCTGGGCGCCGTGGCGGGGGCCGGCATCAGCCCGCTGGTCAACACCCAATTCCAGTACATCGACGTGGGCGTGAACGTGGAAATCACGCCCCACGTGCACGACAACGGAGAGGTTTCCCTGCACGTCAGCCTGGACATCTCCAATGTCACGGGCAATGTGAATCTGGGCGGCATCAATCAGCCCATCATCGGCCAGCGCAAGATGGAGCACGACATCCGCCTGCGGGAAGGCGAGGTCAGCCTGCTGGGCGGCCTGCTCAACCAGTCGAACACCAAGACCAAGACGGGCATTCCCGGGCTGGCCAATATTCCGATTCTGGGCCGCCTGTTCAGCGGGGATAGCATCGACAACGAACGCGACGAGCTGATGATCGCGCTGGTCCCGCACGTGGTGCGCCGCCCCGAGATCACCGCAGAAAACCTGCGCAGCGTAGCATCGGGCAACCAGACGGTCATCCACGTTTCCTACGGACCCAAGCCGGTGGAGGGAACTGCGGCGCCGAAGGAAGCTCCGGCCGCTCCCGCCGAAACGCCGCCGGCCACGGCCGTTCGCCTGGCTGCACCCGCAACTCCGCCGCCCGCCGTCAACCCCGTAGCGCCACCGGCCACCGCTCCGGGCGGATTCGGCCCGCCCGCCACCGCTCCTCCGGAAGCCGGCGCCGGCGCTCCGCAGCCGGTAGCCGGCGCGGCTACCGTGCGCTTCGACGCCACCCAACTCGAAAAGAGCCTGTCCGACAGCTTCACCATATCGTTGCAGGTGGATGGCGCCAAGGATGTCATCGGCGCTCCCATCCAGATCCAGTTCGACCCCAAAGCCGTCAGCTTGACCGACGTCGCCCGCGGCAGTTTCTGGGGAGGCGAAGGCGAGGAGCCCACGCTGACCAAGAACGTGCTCAACGATAGCGGCACGGCCGCCATCCGGGTGCTGCGCAAGGAAGGCTCCGCCGGCATCACCGGCAGCGGACCGTTGATCAGTTTGACTTTCAAGACCCTGGCGCGCGGCGCCACCATCATCCGCGCCAGCAGCGTGACGCTCCAGGCTTTCCATGGGCCGCCGGCGTCGGGCAGCGCGCAGGTAACCGTCAACGTGAAGTAACGCGGGCATGAAACGCAAGAACCAAAGGGGCTTGACGCTGGTGGAACTGGTGGTGACCTTCACCATCATGCTGATTCTCTCGATGATGGCCATCCCGCTGGCGCGCGCCAAAATCCGTATGCAGCGGGAAGTGGATCTGAAATACGCCCTGCGGGAAATGTACACCGCCATCGACAAGTACAAGGACGCTTGCGACCTGGGAGTCTTCGGCGCCACCAAGCAAGGCACCTTCTGCTATCCGGAATCGCTGGAGATCCTGGTGGAAGGCGTCAAGACGCAAACCGCCGACGGGAAGAAAATGAAATTCCTCCGCAGCATTCCGCGCGATCCCTTCACCAACGGCACCGACTGGGGCCTGCGCAGCATGCAGGACGACTCCAAGGCCGAAACCTGGGGCAAAGAGAACGTGTTCGACGTCTACACCAAGACCCGCGAGCGGGACAAAGACGGCAAGCCGTATTCGGAATGGTAAGCAGATGAAACGCCGCAACCAGAGAGGATTGTCGCTGGTGGAGCTGATCGTGGCCTGCGCCATCCTGGCGGTGCTCTCCACCTTGGCGCTGCCGCTCGCCAGCCTGAAGATCCGCACCGGGCGCGAGCGCGACCTGCGCTACGACCTCACCCAGATGCGCCTGGCTATCGACAAGTACAAGGACAACTGCGACCAGGGCTTCTTCGGGCCGCCTAAAATCGGTTCGAACTGCTACCCGGAATCGCTGGAAATCCTGGTGGAAGGCATGAAGCTCGCGCAGGACCCCAACGGTACCAAGCTGAAATTCCTGCGCCGCATTCCCCGCGATCCTTTCACCAACAAATTCGAATGGGGAATGCGCAGCACCGAGGACGATCCCAAGTCCAAGAGCTGGGGCGGCCAGGCGGTGTTCGAAGTTTTCACCAAGAGCGAGGAGAAGGCACCCGATGGAACGCCCTATGCAGAGTGGTAGCCGCCAACAACGGAGGGGCTTCACATTCGTCGAGATGATGGTGGTGATCACCATTATCGTCATCCTCATCTCGATGGCCATCCCCATCTACACCCGCGCCATCATCCGCTCCAAAGAGAGCGTGCTGCACAACAACCTGTTCACCATCCGCACGGTGCTCGACAATTACTGCTACGACAAGGCCAAGTGCCCCCAGGCCCTGCAGGACCTGGTGACCGAAGGCTACCTGCGGGCCGTGCCCATCGACCCCATGACCAATGCCGCCGACTGGAAGGTCGAGATGGAGGATGCCACGCAAAGCGTCAACCAGCAGGAGCCCGGCATCTGGGAAGTGCACAGCAATTCGGAAAAGACCGGCCTGGACGGCAGGCCTTACGCCGAGTGGTAGGTAAATGCAGTGGTGGGGCAGGCGGTGCTCGCCTGCGCGCGAACCGGCCTGGGCAGGCGAG
>JBEKYE010000326.1:0-5791 GCA_049511275.1 Bryobacteraceae bacterium | reverse complement strand
GGCCCTGATCTATCTGTACATCCCCGACGCCACGGGTTTGGAGAAAGGTTCGCCGGTCCGCGTCGACGGCATCGACGTCGGCAAGGTGAGCGCCGTGGAGCTCACCGGTTCCAACCGGCCGGATCGCATCGTCCGCGTGACCCTGGCGGTCACGCGCGAGCGCCTGGCCAGCTTTACCGCCGATTCGGTGGCGCAGTTGAGCGCCGATACGCTGGTCGGGGATCAGTTCGTCGACGTCACCAGCGGAACCGCCGCTCAAACCATCCGGGACGGCGGCGAGTTGATCTACAAGGTCCAGCCTGATCTGGTGAAGAGTCTCGACCTGACCCAGTTCACCCAGCAGTTGCGCGCGGTGGATGCAGTCTTGACCGACCTGGAACAGGGCCGCAGCCAGTTTGGAAAGTTTTTTCAAGGCACGGAGTTCTACAACAACCTGAGCAAGCGTCTCCACGAACTGCACGCCGGAATCCGCGCGGCCGTGGGCACGAATACTGCCGTGGGCAGCCTATTGACCAGCGACCAGATGTTCCGCCAGGCCGACGATTTGCTGGCTCACCTGGACCAGAGCCTGGCGCGGCTCGAATCGGGGCAGGGCGATTTCGGACGGATGTTGCGCGACAGCGGCCAGTACGACCAGCTTCTGGCGAGTGTGCGGGACTTCCACAAATCCGTCGCGGCCTTTCGTGGCGGCCCGTTTCTGCAATCGGAGGCGCAGTACGCCGAGTGGAATCAGAAGTTGGCCGGATGGATCCAGAGTGTGGACCAGCTAAACACCAACCCGATGCTGCTCACTCCGGCGGTGTACGAGAACCTGAACGGCGAAGCCCGCGAACTGCGCGACACGCTGCGCGAATTCCGCGAGAATCCGCGGAAGTTCCTGTGGCTGAAAATCTTCTGAGGCAAACCGGGGACAGCTATCCAATTCCAAAGGCCGGAATTGGTAGCAGTCCCCGTTTTGCCGCGATGTACGCTCGCGCCGTCGTTTACAATCTGATTTGCCCCAGATCTCCTTCGAAGTGGTCGCCGAATGCCCCCACACCCGCGCTCGCGCCGGCCTGCTCCACACACCGCACGGCACCATTGAAACTCCCGTTTTCATGCCCGTCGGTACGCAGGCTACCGTCAAGGGCCTCACCCAGCGCGACCTGGCCGAGGACCTGGGCGTCAAGATCCTGCTGGCCAATACCTATCACCTCTACGTGCGCCCGGGCCACGAACTGATCCGCCGGATGGGCGGGCTGCACCGCTTCATGTCCTGGCCCAACGCCATCCTGACCGATTCCGGCGGATTCCAGGTCTTCAGCCTCAAAGGGCTTCGCAAAATCACCGACCAGGGCGTGGTTTTCCAGTCGCACCTCAACGGCGATCTCCACACCTTCACGCCGGAATCCACCGTGGACGCCCAACTGGCATTCGGCAGCGACATCCTGATGGCGCTGGACGAGTGCCCCGAATACCCCGTGAGCCACGAGTACGCCCGCGAAAGCATGCGCCGCACGCTGCGATGGGCGCGCCAGGCCGACCAATACTACCGCGGCCGCATGGCCCAGAGCCCCACCCGCCACGCGCTGTTCCCCGTGGTTCAGGGCTCCCTGTTCCCCGACCTGCGCCGGGAGTGCGCCACCGCCATGCTGGATCTCGATAGCGACGGCTACGCCATCGGGGGCCTTTCGGTGGGCGAGCCCCGGCCGCTCAGCCTGGAAATGGTGGAAGCCACGGAAGCGATTCTTCCCCGCGCCCGCCCCCGCTATGCCATGGGAGTTGGGATGCCCGACGAACTGCCCGAGTATGTGGCCCGCGGGGTGGACATGATGGATTGCGTGCTGCCCTCGCGCAACGCCCGCAACGGCTACCTGTTCACCTCGCAAGGCCGCGTCATTATTAAGCACTCCCGCTACCGCGACGACGGGCGGCCGGTCGACGAAAACTGCCGGTGCTACACCTGCCGCAACTATTCCCGGGCCTATCTTCGCCATTTGTTCTTATCCGGAGAGATCCTGTACGCGTCCCTGGCCACGCGCCACAACCTGCAACGCTACCTTGACATAATGGGTGAGATCAGGCACGCTATAATATCGGTTAGATTTCCAGAATACTTGCGGTGTGTGCGCTCGGCCGCGCTGGATGCCGGGTAGCCCCGATTTGGTCACAACGTGCTCCTAAGTCTTTTTCTGCAAACGACGGCGCCCTCCGGCTCCTCCCTCGTGGGATTGCTCCCAATCCTGCTGATTTTCGGAGTCTTTTATTTTCTCCTGTTCCTTCCCATGCAGCGCCAGAAAAAGAACACGCAGAAGATGCTGGCCGGACTTCAAAATGGCAACACCGTGACCACCAGCGGAGGAATCATCGGCACCATCGTCGCCATCGACGATGAAGACCAGACGCTGGTCTTGCGCGTGAAGCCGGACAACATCAAAATCCAGGTTTCGCGAGCCTCGGTCTCGAGCCTGGTCTCGGGTGAAGGCAAGAAGTAGTACGAAAACCTATTTAACAGGCATTCAACTCCCATGCGAAAGAATTTGACGACGCGATCGGTGATTATTGTTGTGACGATCCTGGTGTGTATTTTCGGGATCATCGGTTTTCCCACGTCCAGGACGGAACTGCTTGACCACCTGAGGGAGAACATCCGCCTGGGTCTGGACCTCAAGGGTGGCAGCCACCTGGTGATGGAAGTCCAGGTGCAGGACGCCGTGGTGGGCGATGCCCACCAGGCCATCGAGCGCCTGCAGGAAGAACTCAAGAAGCAGAACATCGGTTGGACCAGCATGGATGTCAGCGACGCCCATACCGTGGCTGACGCGGACAATGTCGTCATCACCATCAAAGGCATCGCGGCCACGCAATCGGGCGACTTCCACAACCTCATCGGGGCGAATTATCCCACCTACGTCCTCACCACCCTCAACTCCACCGACTATTCCATGAAGATGAAGCCGTCCGACCTGGTGGAACTGAAGCGCGAGACCGTGGCGCGCACCATCGACACCATCAGCAACCGCATCAACCAGCTCGGCGTCGCGGAATCGTCGGTCCAGCAGTACGGCAGCTCCGGTTCCGATTACCAGATCCTCATTCAGTTGCCCGGCGTTGACGATCCGGCGGCGGCCAGGCGGTTGATCGGCACCACCGCGGTGCTGGAGATTACGGGCGTCGACAAAGCCCATGACACGGCCTTCTCCAGCCGCGAGGATGCGCTGGCAAAACTCGGCGGCATCATGCCGCTGAACGAGAAGCTGGTGCAGGCCAAGCCGCGGCCCGGCGCCCAGGGGCAGGAATGGTATCTGGTCAACAAGATCCCCGTCATCACCGGCCGGGAAATGCGCAACGCGCGCGCGGGCCAGGACGACGTGCGGAAGTGGCAGACCAGCTTCACGCTTTCTCCGGACGGCGGCAAGAGATTCGGCAAGTACACCGGGGATCACGTCAACGACAAACTGGCGGTGATCCTCGACAACCAGATCGTCAGCGTCGCCACCATCAATGAGAGAATCGAAGATTCCGGCCGCATCATGGGCCTCGGCAGCGATGAGGAAGCTACCGATCTGTCGCGATACCTCCGGTCGGGTTCGCTGCCCGCGGGAGTGAAGCCCCTGTATGAGAATTCGGTGGGACCATCGCTGGGAGCGGACTCGATTCACCAGGGCATTGTGTCGGGCATCGCCGGGCTGACGGCGGTGGTTTTCGTCATGCTGTTTTACTACAGGCGTAGTGGAGTAAACGCAGTGCTGGCGTTGGTTTTGAACACGGTAATCCTATTGGCGGCCATTTCCTACTTCCACGCGGCTTTGACTTTGCCGGGAATCGCCGGCGTGATCCTGACCATCGGTATGGCGGTGGATTCCAACGTGCTGATTTTTGAGAGGATACGCGAAGAACTACGGACCGGCAAGGGAGTGCTCGCAGCCGTCGACGCGGGATTCGGCAAGGCCTGGTGGACCATCGTTGACACTCACGTCACCACGGTGGTTTCGTGTGCGTTTCTTTTTGCGTTTGGGGAAGGACCGGTGCGCGGTTTTGCGGTAACATTGACGATCGGTCTGATAGCCAATATTTTCACTGCGGTTTTCGTCTCGCGGACGATCTTCGACTACCAATTGTCGGGGCAACGGGGGATGGAGACCTTGAGTATTTAGCGCCGGGGGCGGCATATGCCTCGCGCTGACGGGAACAAAGTATAAAGGGCTGGTGTCTCACCTTATGGAGCGCACCAGCACGGCAACGCTCGATGGAATTATTCAAGAACACGAACTATGACTTTCTGGGCAAGAAGTGGCCCTTCATTATTGCTTCGCTGGTGCTCTCGGTGGCCGGACTGACAAGCGTCGTTTTGAAAGGCGGGCTGAGGTATGGCATCGACTTCAAGGAAGGCGCTCTGATGCAGGTGAAGTTCGCCTATCCGCCACCGGATAACAAAATCCGGCAGGCCATGTTGCAACAGGTCAAGGGAGAAGTCAGCGTGCAAGACCTCAGTGGCGGCGGGGTATCGAACGAAGTGGAAATCGCCACCGAGGCTAAGGGCGAGGGTGAAGGAGTGCTGGCTACCAACCGCCTGGACATGGAGCGGGTGTTGACGGCTACGTTCGGCAAGCCCGACAGCGGCAAGCTGGATCTCAACAACACTTCGCGCGACGGTCTTGCCAACCGCTTGCGGGAACCGCTGGCGCGGGCCGGCGTCGCCATGAGCGAAGACCAGTTGCAGGCGTTGGTCGCCAACATCCTGGACGAGATCAATACCAGGCACTCCGGGCTGATTACCGATTTCAACCAGGTGGCCTCCGTTTCGGGGATGAATGCTGGTATTATGAACACTCTTCGGCAGGAGTGTTATCTGTCGGATTTTCACGTGATGGGCGCTCAGATGGTAGGTCCGAAGGTGGGTAAGGAGTTGCGGCAGAAGGCGGTGAAGGCTACACTCTACGCCATGGTGGGCATGCTGGCATACATCTGGTTCCGCTTTGAGTGGATCTATGGCCTGGGCGCGGTGATTGCGTGCTTCCACGACACGCTGATCACCGTCGGGTTATTCTCGCTCTTCAATAAAGAAATTTCCATGACGGTCATCGCGGCCCTCCTGACGTTGGTTGGCTACTCGATGAATGATACGATTGTGATCTTCGATCGAATTCGCGAGAACCTGAAGTTCTCGCATCGCGAGAACCTGGAGACCGTGATGAACCGGGCCGTCAACCAGACTCTAAGCCGGACGATCATGACTTCGGGACTCACCTTCCTGACGGTGATCGCACTGTTCATCTGGGGCGGGCCGGTGCTGGGCGGCTTCTCGTTCGCGCTGGTTTGTGGAATCATTGTGGGTACGTACTCTTCGGTATTCGTGGCCAGTCCGATTGTGTTGTTCTGGCACAACTACAGGGACAAGCCGAAGAGGTCCGGTCCCGTATCGCCGGGGCCGTCGGCGCCGCGCCCGGGAACGGCGAGGAAGAGTCCGGCCAAGGCGGCGAAATGAAATAGGAACCGCTTGCGGTCGCCGGGGATTGCGGCCGTTGCGGCACGAACGGAAAGGAGTCGAAATGTTTGAACAGACATTCGTAGATGGCGTGGGAAAGACGAACAAGACCTGGACGGTGATGCTTTCGTTCGTCGGGCAGATTTTGCTGATTGTGGTGGCAGTGATTATCCCTTTGATCTACACCGACGTGCTTCCCTCAACCACGCTGAGCAGTTTCCTGGTGGCTCCGCCGCCGCCGCCTCCGCCGCCGCCTCCGCCGGCGCAGGCTCCTCCCGTGAAAGTCGTGAAGGTCATCCCGCGGCAGTTCGATGCCGGGAAACT
>JBEKYE010000325.1:0-5793 GCA_049511275.1 Bryobacteraceae bacterium | reverse complement strand
CGGCCCGCTCGCGTTTGCAGGATGCTGGTATGGTTGAACCGGCGGCGGGACGAGGGCGTCCCGCGCGGACCAGGGGGTCCGCCCCCCACCAATCCGGCGCTCTCACGGCCAGGTTTCCGGGACGGCGGATGTTAGCATGTTCGAGTGGTACGGCTTCGCTGGCGCAATGCGGCATTGGCGGTCTTTCTGCCCGCCTGGTTCCTGTTCTTCAACTGGGACAGCCTGAGAGTCCACTTTGCGCTTGATGACATCGGCAACATGGCCCACTATTACCGCGACGGGCCGTGGTGGCTGGCGGCATCGCAATTCCTGCCTTGGCGCGGCTACTACCGCCCCATGGGCGGCCTGTTTTACGTTCCCATCCTGCACTTCGCCGGTTTGAATCCACTGCCCTATCAAGCCGCGCTGCTCCTGTTGCTGTTGGCGAACGTCTACCTCATCCACCGCTTTGCGCGGCTGCTGGGTTCGGGCGAACTGGCTGCCGCGCTGGCGGCGCTGGCAGCCTGCTACCACGCCGGCTTGAGCAACCTCTATTACAACGCGGCCTTCGTCTATGACGCGCTCTGCTGTTTCTTCTATCTGGCGGCGCTGGTCTATTATCTTCGAATTCGCAGCGCCGGCCGTCTGCCCCGCCTGCACGACAAGATTGTGTTTCTGGCCCTCTTTCTGTGCGCGCTCAATTCCAAAGAGATGGCCGTTACGCTGCCCGTCATGCTGCTGGTCTACGAGTGGATTTACCACCGGCCGGCTCCGCAGCAACGCGGCGCGCTGGTCGAATGGTTGCGCGGACCGGCGCAGACCGCGCTCCTGGCGGCCGTGCTCTGCGCCGTGGACGTCTTCGGCAAAATCTGGGGAGCCGAGCCGCTGATTCAGGCCGCAGGCTATCAACCGGTCTTCAACCTGCAACGCGTGCGCGCCTTTCAACGGATGTCTCTGGGCGATCTGCTATTCGGCTGGGGCTCCGGATGGGGCGGAATCCTGCTGCTGTGGGCCGTGCTGGCCTATCTGGCGTGGCGCCGCGCCGGCCGGCGGGAATTGCGCTTCCTCTGGTGGTTTCTGCTGGTCACGCCGCTTCCCGTCGAGTTCCTGGCCGGCAAGAGCCAGGCATGCCTCTATGTTCCGATGGTCGGCTGGGCAATCTTCGCCGCCTCCGTGTTCGCCGATCTGGCCTTTGCCGCCGCCAGTGTTCTGGAGCGCGAGGCACTCTTCCGGCCGCTGGGCCGCCCGGCTCTGGTTGCCGTGCTGGTGGTGGCCGGCGTCTTCGCGTGGGGGCGCCTGAACCTCGACCGCAAGAATGCCGAGGCCAAACCTCGCATGGCGGCGCTCGGCCAGGAGAGCTGGGACGTCATTCAGCAATTCCGGGCGGCCAACCCGCGCGTCCGCCGCGGCGGCAGCGTGGCCTTTCTGGACGACCCGTTTCACAGTTGGGACATGCTGTTCGTCGCCGAACTCTGGTTCCGCGATCGCAGCCTGCAGATCCATGTCGCGCGCGGGGGGCCGCTGGCGCCTCAAGAGCTCGCGAAGATGGACGCCATCTTCACCTTCCAGGGCGGCAAGCTGGTGCAGTTGAAGTGAGGATCCAGGCAGGAAACTGTTGATTCACCGCGGAGACGCTGAGACGCGGAGGAAAACGAAGCAAAGTCAAGACCTGAGAGCGCCGGGAAAGCGGAGGGATCAGTTCGCCGCCTGAATCCGCCTCGCCAGGAGTTCTATGGTCAGAACCCGGCCGAAACGCCGTGATCCGGCGAAGTGGTCGTCCTGCGATTGACGCAGCAAACCTGTCAACGGGCCAGAGTTATACAGGCTGGCGCTGGCCATGGTTTTAGGGTCGAGCATCTCTCTCATCTCCTCAATCGACCAAAGCCCCTTGATCGGATTGACAGTTACCTGCGGCGGCGGGCGCTTCGGGAGGAAACGGCGCAAACGCTTGGTCGCCGCGAAGGACAGTTCCTGCGCTAACGGCCAGAAGAGGTGCGCGGTGCCGGGGCGCAAAGGCAAAGCTGGGTAGCCTTGCGTCAGCGGAATCGCCGCCAGTTTCGGATCGAGGTACTCGATCAGCCGCCGCGTCATGCGGTGCCGGACCCGCATGGATGGCGGGGCCGATAAAGCCATCTCCATGGGACGGCGCCACATGAATGGCGAAGTGCAGCTCCATACCCGGCTGGTGGCGCTGGCAATCCGCCCCTGCCAGCGCTGCATCCTTAGCGTGAGGTACACGTTGTCCAGCTTGGCCGTATTCGGATGCCGCTCCAGGCCGGCGTTGGCCCGATGGATAATGCAGGCAAAATGGTCCGCCAGATGGTCGTCGAATCGATGCGCCAGCAAACCGGGCATCTCGCCCTCAAACGCGAATCGGCCCGCCGCCACGCGGCGATCGTTGAAGTGGCCTTTCCAGCCGATAAACGGGAACAGCAGTTCCCACCAATAGCCCTTGGCAACCTCGCCATTGGACCCGTTCAGGCTGATATCGAACTCCGCGGCCAGCCGGCTGTGTACGTCGAGCACCCGGTTGTAGAACAGGACTTCATATTCGCCGTCTGTAAACGCCAGCGCATCCTTGGCCGCTTCCCAGATGGGCCGGGGCGTGTCCAGGTGCGACTTCTGCTGGCGGTGATTCAACCCGAATTCGGCGGCAATGCGATTGGCCACCAGCACGTCCGGCAGGTCGTCCACCCCATTGACCACAGTCTCAAAACTCTGGCCGGACCGTAGCACCGCGCCCAAAATCGCGCGCGAATCGAACCCTCCGGTCAGATCCATTACCGGCCGGTCGAAATTTCGTCCGACCGTAGTGACAACCTCTTCCAGGGCATCCGCCAGCCCCGGCACATCGCCCCGAAACGGAGCGGCGTCGTACATCGCGGAGCCCACATCCCAGTATTTCGTCTGCGACTTCAGCCGCCCGTCCTGAAAGCGGAACACGCTGGCCGGCGGCAGCTTTTCGATGCCTTGGAACAACGTGCGTTTTTCGTAAATGCTGCCGGTCGAAAGGAACTCGCGGCATCCCACCGGGTCCCAGGCCGGCTTCGCCAGGGCGGCCACCACCATCGAAGACGTGGAGACTACCAGGCACGAATCGACCGTGGCCATATACACGTGCAAGCTGCCCAGCCGGTCGGTGATCAGGCAGAACTCCTGCGTGGCCGCATCCCCAACAGCGATGGCAAAAAGTCCGTCGATTCCAGCCAGATCCCGATCTTGCGAATCGGGCATAAGTGGCGTGGCGCACAAGCGCGCGAGCGCCTCGGAGCCGGTGGTTTGCTCGTAGAACCACGTCCCCGCACCGCAAATCCACCGTTTTGGACCGGTCCCCCGTACAATGCCGGTCGCCGGGCCGAAGCGCTTGGGGAACTTGGCCACGGCCGTGCCGCCGCAGCGCATTTCGTCCGTGGGAGTAAGGCCGGCGAGTTCCTGAAAGTAGTGGATCCCCATGCGGAACAGGTCCCGGCCTGCAAGGGCGTCTCTGCCCTCCTGTATGATCAGCAGTTGTCCCATGCCAGGCGACCGGTTCAGGCCACGGAGGAACTGCCCTCCGCGTGGCCGGCCGCCTGCAGAGCGGACGGCTCCCCGCCCTCCCGATGATGCGCATCCCAACAGGCCAGCATCAGCAGGCTCCAGAGCTTGCGGTCGTGGTTATGCAGGCCGGACTGGTGCGCCTTCCACAGGCGATCCACCTCACCGAGCGAGAGGTACTGTCCCATGGACTCGCGCATCACCCGGGATTGGAACGTCGAGACCAGACTCGTGCGGAACCATTCGGCCAGGGGCACCTGAAAGCCCATCTTGGGCCGGGAGATCACTTGCGGGGCGACATACGGGCTCATGGCCTTCTTGAAAATGTACTTTCCCACGCTCCCGTGGACTTTGAATCCGGGCGGCAGGCGGAAAGCCGCTTCCGCCATGCGGTAATCCAGCCACGGCGACCGCCCTTCCAGCGAATACGCCATGGTGGCCCGGTCGGCCTTCACCAGGATGTCTCCCGGAAGGTAGGTGGCCAGGTCCACCGCCTGCATTTGTTGTAGCGGGTGAAGGTGCGACACCTGCTCGAAGCGTTTCCGGAAACCCACTCGCGGCGAGTACCCGTTCAATCCCTTGCGCAGCTCCGGCGAGAGCACCGCATCCAAGGCTTCATCCCGGAACGCGGACATCGACGTGAAAAACGCGTCACCCATTTCCTGGGACATCGTGGTAAGGAGCATCTTAGCCCGGAAGACGCGTGGCAGGTAATCGAATTTCGGATAGTATCGCGCTCCCAGCCGAAACACCGACTGCCGGAACCACTTCGGGAACTTCTCCCGCACCCTGGCTTCAAACAGCCCGAAATAGTAGCGCCGGTAGCCGCAGAAAAGCTCGTCGGCTCCGTCGCCGCACAGCGCCACGGTCACGTGCTGGCGCGTCATGCGCGAAAGGTAGAGCATGGGGATGGCCGAGGAGTCCGCGAACGGCTCGTCGTAGTGCTCCACGAGTTTATCGAGCATCTCGTAGATCGAGGGCGAAACCACCTGCTCGTGATGATCCGTCCGGTAGCGCTCGACCGCCAGGTGAGCATAGTCCAGCTCATCGAACCGCTTGCTGGTAAAGCCGATGGAAAACGTCTTGACGCGCTCCGGTGCCTGTTGCGCCATGAAAGCGACGATGGCGCTGGAATCCACGCCGCCGCTGAGGAACGCCCCTAAGGGGACATCGCTGATCAGGCGCATTTCCACCGCGCTCGCCGCCAGCGAGCGGATCTCCTCCACGGCATCGTGGAAATGCGCCGCCTCCATCGAGAAAGCCGGAGCCCAATACCGCCGCAACCGCTCCTTCGACCAGCTCACGGTGAGTGAGTGTCCGGGGTCTAATTTGAAAACATCCTCATAGATGGATTGCGGATCGGGAATGTAGGAGAGGCTCAGAAAATCGGCTACGCTCTGCGCGTTTACCTTCCGGTCGAATTGCGGCAGCGCCGTTAACGCTTTCAATTCCGACGCGAAACAGAGACGCATTCCCGGGATGGCGAACGAATAGTACAGCGGCTTCTTCCCGAACCGGTCGCGGGCCAGGAACATCTCGTTGTTCCGCCCGTCCCAGAGGGCGAACGCAAACATCCCGTTCAGGTATTCCGGAAGCCGCTCGCCCACTTCTTCGTACAGGTGGACCAGCACTTCGGTGTCGCTCTGGGTAACAAAATGGTGCCGAGATTCGAGGTCCTTACGCAACTCCCGGTAGTTGTAGATCTCGCCGTTGAAAACCACCTGGATGCGGCCGTCTTCATTTCCCAGCGGCTGACTGCCACCGCTCAGGTCGATGATACTCAGCCGGCGGTGCCCCAGCGCCACCCGGTCGTCACAGAAGTAGCCCGCCGCATCCGGGCCGCGGTGCACCAACCGGTTGCACATCTCTTCCAGGCGCAGGAGGTTGGGTTTATTTCCGTAATGGGGTATATATCCGGCTATCCCACACATGCAAGAAATGCCCAGTCTTCTGTTGTATTATAGCCTCTCCACCGGGTTTACGCGCTTCGTCGTTCGAGCGGGACTGGCGGGCGGTTGCGCCCGCTTTGCAGCACCATCTGCTCGACCCACTTCCGGTAGGTTCCGCCGCTCCGGCGGCACGCGGCCATGGCGCCCCGCAAACGGTCCAGCTCGGACGGGGTACCCACTCTCGGAATGAGGTGCGGATTGGCGAAGTTGTCGACGGGGGCGTTGACCGTGCTGAAACCTAACTGGTACGTGGCCTTCACCAACTCGTAGGCCGTCTTCGAGATGTCGCGCATGGTTCCGTGCGGATAGGAGAAGTACCGGCACTCGCCCA
>JBEKYE010000324.1:0-5800 GCA_049511275.1 Bryobacteraceae bacterium | reverse complement strand
CCCAGCCAACGCTCCGACGGGGAACGCAGTCCCACTGGTTGTCAACATTGGCGGGGCCTCTTCCCGAGCTGATGCGACCATCGCCATCCGGTAGGCTCGCTCGCCGCGTCGAGGGTGCTTCGCCACGTACCGGGGCTGCGTGTCACTCACGTCCGATTCCCACGGCTCACGCCATGGGCGACGAACTTTCGCTCTGGCGGGCGGATTCGCCCCGGGGTTCCGGGCTTCAGCTTACATGTCGCACAGAAGGTATAAAGCGGAATCCCCGCTACGGTAGTTGTGGCAGTGTAAAGGCACCGGGTCGAATTCCCTACGAAGCGGCCATGCGGCATCAAACGGCCGGCTTTGCGGCGATGACTTTGCCGGAGCTGCCCGCCCCGTCCTGGCAGGCACTGCCGACCGGCAGGGGAGCCATGGGTGCGTAGTCCTGAGTCTGGCCGGCACGCGGACCGGAAGTGAAGCTGCAGATGGTGCTCTTCTCCTGAGAATATGCGGACCCACACATTCCCCCCATCAATCCAACAACTACGAAGCAGATCTTGGAGAAACGGTTCACAGAACAACCTCCTTGGGAATCCAGTATAAAGTAAAATGCAAGTGTTTTCGAAGCGGCTTCCATGACTCCACCGTCTTCCGTGAAGGACGTCCCGCTCCCGGCGGGCCTAACCAGCGACGAAGCCCGCGGCCGGCTGGAGAAGTTCGGTCCGAACACCGTGCCCGACACGGCCTTCAATCCCTGGCGCAGGGCGCTGGCCAAGTTCTGGGCGCCGGTTCCATGGATGCTGGAGGCTGCGATCGTGCTGGAGGTTTCGCTCGGCAAGCAAATCGAGGCTGCGATCATAGCGGTTCTGCTGGCCTTCAACGCAGCTCTGGGGTTCTTGCAGGAAGGGCGCGCGCAGGCGACGCTTGCGGCGCTGAAATCGCAGCTCGCGTTGAACGCGACGGTCCGCCGCGATAATGCCTGGGCGACGGTACCGGCCGCCGGACTGGCGCCTGGCGATATCGTCAAGCTATCGGTCGGCGCCGTGGTAGCCGCCGACGTGCGTCTGAGGGAAGGATCGGTGCTGCTGGACCAGTCCATGCTGACGGGCGAATCCGTACCGATCGAAGCCGGCGCCGGGTTCGAAACATATGCGGGGGCGCTGGTGCGGCGGGGCGAAGCGGTGGCGGAAGTCACGGCGACGGGAACGCGCACCAAGTTTGGACGCGCCGCGGAGTTGGTTCGCACCGCGCACGTGGAGAGTTCCCAGCAGAAGGCCGTACTGCGCGTGGTGCGCAATCTCGCCATATTCAACGGCGGCCTGATCGCGATGCTGGTGGGTTATGCCTACGCTCTCAAGCTGCCGCCCGGCGAGATTGTTCCGCTGGTGCTGACGGCGGTTCTGGCGTCGATTCCAGTGGCGCTGCCGGCTACGTTCACGCTTGCGGCGGCGCTGGGCGCGCGGGCCCTGGCACATCTGGGCGTGCTTCCAACGCGGCTCTCGGCCGTGGATGAAGCGGCCAGCATCGACGTGCTGTGCGCGGACAAGACGGGCACGTTGACGTGCAACGAGCTGAAGGTGACGGCGGTACGCGCGATGCCCGGCTTTGACGAATCCCACGTTCTGGGAATGGCCGCGCTGGCCAGCTCGGATGGCGGGGATGATCCGGTAGACGCAGCCATTCGCACGGCCGCCTCCCAAGCGGTGGCCTCCGATCTGCCGAAACTGAGTAAGTTCGTGCCTTTCGATTCCGCCACGAAGATGTCGGAGGCGACGGCGGTGGACGCGAGCGGCGCTACGGTGCGTGTGGTGAAGGGAGCCTTTGCCGCAGTAATGGGAGTGACGCAGGCATCGCCCGACGGGTCCACGACAGCGGACCAACTGGAGGCACAGGGCTTCCGGGTGCTGGCGGTGGCTGTGGGTCCGCCGGAGGCGGTGAAGCTGGCGGGAATGATCGCTCTGAGCGATCCGCCCCGAACGGATTCGGCGGCGCTGATTGCCGAGTTGCACACGTTGGGGGTTCGCACCGTAATGGTGACGGGCGATGCTGCGGCGACGGCAACCACGGTGGCCCGCGCGGTAGGTCTGGATGGAGCGGTCTCGCCACCCGGGCCGATCGCGGATGGCATACGGCCCGAGGATTTCGCGGTGTTCGCAGGCGTCCTTCCCGAGGGTAAGTACGACCTGGTCAAGTCGTTCCAGAAGAGCGGCCACACCGTCGGCATGTGCGGCGACGGCGCCAACGACGCACCGGCGCTGCGCCAGGCGCAGATGGGAATCGCGGTATCGACGGCGACCGACGTTGCCAAGTCGGCGGCCGGCATCGTACTGACCAAACCAGGACTGGGCGGTATTGTGAGCTCGGTAAAAGAGGGCCGCGTGACGTTCCAGCGCATCCTTACTTATGCGCTGAACTCGGTTACCAAGAAAACCGTGCAGGTGCTCTTCCTGGCGGCAGGCCTGGTGATGACGGGACACGCGATCCTGACTCCCATGTTAATGGTGATCATCATGCTCACCGGCGACTTACTCGGGATGTCCCTGACGACGGACAACGTGCGGCCGTCGGCGATGCCGAATGCCTGGCGAATCGGCGCATTGACGATCGCGGGTGTCTTTATGGGAATCGCCGAGCTGGTGTTTTGCACCGCCATCCTGGCCATCGCCAAGTACCGCCTGGACCTGGGGATCGAAGCGCTAAGAAGCGTGGCCTTCGTGGCGATTGTGTTCGGCAATCAAGCCACGACCTATACGAATCGGGAACGCCAGCGCCTGGGGTCCTCGCGTCCAAGCGCGTGGCTGATCGGTTCGTCCGTAGCCGATGTGATGATCGCTGCAACGCTGTCGACTTGCGGAATTGGCATGACTCCTCTGCCGATATTGGGTGTGGGAGAAATACTTGTGGCGGCAGCGGTGTTCGCATTCCTGGCGGACTTTGCCAAAGTGCCGGTGTTCAAGCGGCTCAAGATCGCATAGTGGTGGAGGACCCCCGGTCCGCGGCCGACGCCCCCGCCGGCCTGCTGTCGCTTATCCGACTGCGGGACGAGGGCGTCCCGCGCGGACCAGGGGGTCCGCCCTCCAATTTAAAAACTAAGTGGTAGCCGGCGTCAGGCGATCTTGACTTCCCGTTCGACGGCGTCGGCGAAGACGTCGATCTCTTTCAGGGTGGTGTAGATGTTGGGGGTGATGCGCAGGCCGGTGTATTCTTCGTGGCCAATGGTGGAGGTGTAGATGCTGTATTTGTTGACCAGGGCAGCGCCGATCTTGCCGGGATCGATGCCGTTGAAGGCCAGGAAACCGATGCCGCAGGATTGCGCGGGGTCGGGACTATGCAGGATCCTGCATTTTGGATTCTGCGCCAGACGGAGGCCCCAGCGGTCGCGCAGGTAGCGGAGACGCGCGGCTTTGCGATCGATGCCGATGTTGTCGTTGAAAACCAGGGCTTCCGAGATGGCGTTGAGGTTGGCCGCGGGATGCGTGCCGATCTCTTCGAACTTTCGGATGTCGTCTTTCTGCGTGGCGCCGGAAGCCAGCAGCGACCAGGTGGAGGCGATGCGGGACTTCTTTACATAGAGAAAGCCGGTGCCGATGGGTGCGCAAGTCCACTTATGCAGACTTACTCCGTAGTAATCGCAATCGAGGTCGGAGATCTTATACGGGAAGTGACTGATGGCGTGAGCGCCATCAACAATCACGGGGATGCCGCGGGCGTGGGCCATCTCGCAGATGCGCCGGACGGGGAAGATCTGGCCGGTGCGGTTGGTGATGTGGCAAAAGAGGATGAGCCTGGTTCTGGAGGTGATGGCCTGCTCGAAGAGGCGAACCAAAAGGTCCATGCCGGGGCTGGGGACGGGGAAGGAAATCATCTTGAGCACGATGCCATCGCGGCGCTCACGCTGTTTGAAGGTTTCGATCATGCGGGGGTAGTCCTGGTTGGTGGTGAGGACTTCGTCGCCGGGTTTGAGGTCGATGCCGTACTGGGCGTTTTCGAGGGATTCGGAGGCGTTGCGGGTGATGGCCATTTCCTCGGGGTCGCAGCCGGCATATTGGGCGAGGCGGCGGCGGACGGCTTCAATCTCCCGGTACAGCACATTGACCATGGTGGGATAGGGGCCCATGTCGCTGTAATCGAGGTAGCGGCGCATGGCGTCCTGGACGGTGCGCGGCGAGGGGCTGACGTAGCCGTTATTGAGATTGATGAAATTGCGGTCGATGGAGAAGGCGGAGCGGATCTCGGACCAGTAGTCTTCGTCGGTGGCGATGTCTTCGGGGGTGCGGCCACTGACCGCGGCGGAAGCGGCGGCGACGGCGGATGCGCCCAGGGCGAGCTGGAAGAAATTGCGGCGATGCATGAAAGCGGCCTCCTTTAAGGGCCGGTGTCCCGATGCTATAGCAGCGGACGGGAGCGGCGCAAGGGGTGGCGGGCGGCGCTGGAGGGCTGCGAGCTGGCCGAAGGAACCGATCCGCCGATGGTTTGGGTGTGCCATGGATGGCGAACACTCCCATCTGGATCTCCTAATCGCCCGGCGCCTGGGTCACCAATCGCGCGCGGGCCGGGTGAAGGGCGGTTGCGGGCAGGAGTGCCCGCCACAGGGGCAATCCGGGCCTGGTGTTGAAAATTTCAACAGTTTTCTGTAAAATGGCGGGCCCCTGAGTAGGCAGGGTTTTATTCTTCAACATTCGGATAAAATTAATCAGGATAATTTGGTCATTTTATCTTGTAACGTATTTGCACTTGTGTTACTGCTAAAACATCACCGTGCTTGTTTTGGTGCCGCTTTGGGGCGTTCTGCGTGAAGCGCAGCCGGTGAAGACTTGGGTCTTTACGTGATTTGGTACAACGCCACCTACATGGGACGCCTGGTTTCGGCGGGCTATCCGGCCAACCTGTTCGTCGTCAACCCGTCGGTGGGCAACAGCGGAGCCTGGCTGGTCACGAATTTGGGCAGTTCGTTCTGGGACGCCGGCGTGTTCGAGTACCGGCGCCGTCTGGCCTCCGGGCTGCAATTCCAGGCCAACTACGTGTGGTCGAAGTCCCTCGCCAATGGCTCTACTGGCAGCAGCAGTGTCTACGCCGAGCCGACCACCTTCCGCAACCTGGCACTGGATAAGGCGCCTCCGGGCTTCGACATTCGCCAGGCCTTCAAGCTCAACTTCATTTACGAGCTGCCCTTTGGAGCCGGCAAGCCGTTCCTTTCCGGCAATAGCCTCTTGAACAAGGTCTTTGGCGGCTGGCAGGTCACCGGCATCGACCGCAACCAGACGGGAACGCCCAGCCAGCTTACCGCCAGCCGCACCGGCATGAACGGTAGCGACACGGGCGTGGTGCTGGAGAACATGACCACGGCGCAACTGCAAAGCATGATGGCCATTACCAAGGGCACCGGCTCGAACGGTATTGGTCAAGTCTGGTATCTGCCGAAATCGCCGACAGGCACGCCCGCGGGCAGTACCTTTATCAACAACTCCCAGGCGGCCTTTGAAGCCAGCGGCTACAACTGGACCAACATCAACACGACCGCGCCTTACGTGGCGCCGCAGCTGGCGCCCGGCAAGTTCGGTTATCGCGTCTACCTCTACGGCCCGATGCAGAACCACTTCGACGTCAGCATGAGTAAGCGGACGACTTTCGCCCACGAAAAGGCCAATTTGTTGATTCAGGCCAACTGCCTGAATTGCCTCAACCTGACCGACTTCTATCTAGCTAACGTCAACCCGTCGAGCAGTAGTTTCGGCCTGACCACCAGCGCATACACCGACATCTCGAACACCAACGATCCGGGCGGCCGGATCCTCGAGTTCATTGTGCGCGTGAACTT
>JBEKYE010000323.1:0-8165 GCA_049511275.1 Bryobacteraceae bacterium | reverse complement strand
GGATGGCGGCAGCGGGCCAGCCGCGGCGCAGGCTGCCATCGCCAGCAACAACCAATATCGTGGTCGCATCATGCCTTTATGGTAAGAGAGTAGCAGCCCGAGCGCACCGGTCCATTCGCGGGCTGCCATGATGGGCGCCGTGCATCGACGCATTATAGCGCGGGCCCGGCGAGAATCCTCGCGCGCGGCCAGGCGCCGGCTGAAAAGCCGGCGGCAGCCGGGATTGGCTGCCCCACGGAACACTGGCCCGCTGATGTCTTCGTCATCACGGAACGTCAGTTAGCGCCGCACTCCGCGGCCCGGCGCGACACCTTGCACCAGCGAACCGTCGCGCACCACCGGCACGCCATTTACCAGCACGTAGACCATCCCTTCGGCATACTGAGCCGGATTTTCAAAGGTGGCGCGGTCGATCACGCGCGCGGCATCGAACACCGCGACGTCGGCGTCCGCGCCCACGCGGATGCGCCCTTTGCCTGGGACGCCAAGGCGATCGGCCGGCGCCGATGTCATCTTGCGCAGCGCCTCCATCAGAGTGAGCACGCGCAGCTCGCGCACATAGCGGCCCAGCACGCGCGTGAAGGTGCCGGCCGCGCGGGGGTGGCCCTTGCCGTCCTGGAGAATGCCGTCGGAGGCGATCGCGACCAGCGGGTGACCCATCGCCAACTTCACGATATCCTCGGGGATGGAATGGATCGCCACCATGCCGCCCTGTTGCCGGTAGCGCGCGAAGCTGCCGGCGGTCAAGCGCTCGCCGGTGGCCGCCCATTGCAGGTCGCCGAAGGTGATGCCACCCTGCCGCGCCTGCCAGCCCGGGCTGAAAATCGCCGATCCGATATCGGTCATGCCAGCCGTGTATGGATACGCCTCGGTGGTAACGTCGAGCCCGCGCCGGCGCGCGCCTTCGATCATCTCCAGGCACAGCGGCGTTTCCCGGAGGCCGATGCTGGTAATGTGCACCACGTGCAGGGATGCGCCCGTGGCAGCCGCATCGGCAATCACTTCCTGCAGCGCGTCGAGCGCGCCCGGCTCCACGGGACCGCCGTTCCGCACGTGGACGTAGAGCGCCGTGTTTTTCTCCGCCGCCAGCCGGAACAGGTCGAGAATCTCGGCGCGCGACGCCAGCGGCACATAAGCGATTCCCAGGCCGATACCGAGCGCGCCCTCTTCCAGCCCGCGACGCACCAGGGCGAGGATTTCGCGCTGCTCTTCGGGTGTGGCCGGGCGTTCCGCGGCCTGATCGCGCGGCAGCAGCGTGCCGCTGTCGTGCATCACCGCCATGCGCGCCGGCAGATGGCCGGATGAGGCGCCGAAGTTGACGAGGGCCTTGCCCTGCCGTGCGGCATACCATGGAGACACGGGCGAGACCCCCACCTCCATTTCGAGGGCGGTGGTGACGCCGTCCATGGCCTTGAAGCGGTAGTTCTCGGGCGTCTGGCCGTGCGAATGCAAGTCAATGAATCCCGGCGCCACCACCAGCCCTTTGGCATCCAGCACGGCTCGCCCATGGAGCGGCTCCGCGGATACTGCCGCGATTTTATCGCCGCGAATCCCGATGTGGCGCACTGCGTCGAGGCCGCTGGCCGGATCCATCACCCGGCCGTTCGAGATGACCACGTCAAATTCCTGCGCCCACGCCATCGACGCCAGCCCCAGCACCGCCATCACGAGTCGCATAAATATGATTTCTCTTCGGCCAACATCTTGCGCAGTCTTTGATTTTCCGCGGCAACGAGCCGGACAAACATAGTCCAGCATAGCCGTTTTCCGATCCGCACGTTCCATGCACCCGCGCCAAGCGGGGCGGTACAATAAACAACCGCAGTGTTTTCGAATCGAACC
This sequence comes from Bryobacteraceae bacterium, assembly GCA_049511275.1. Taxonomy (GTDB): domain Bacteria; phylum Acidobacteriota; class Terriglobia; order Bryobacterales; family Bryobacteraceae; genus PALSA-129. The sequence goes on along the minus strand of JBEKYE010000323.1, from coordinate 6,323 downwards.
ATGCGTCCCGGCCCCATGAGGGTATGTATCGACGCGGTGCCCCTGCTTGTGCCGAGCGCCGGCATAAAGAGCTATCTTTATCACTGGATTCTCAGCTTGCGGAATCTCTGCGGCAGCCAACTGAAGCTTTTCCCTTTTCTGCAGAGGCTGGGTCCGCTGGACCATGAGCATTCCGTGTGCGGCGCCTTGCCCACACTGGCGCGCCTGGCATACCTGAACCTTTTGAACCTCCGGGACAACGCGGTTTTGGATTGGGTCGGCCCCAAGGTGGATGTCTTCCATGCCACCAAACTGCTCTATCCTCCGAAAAAATGCCGCATCACCGCTACGCTGCACGACGCTACGTGCTGGGTAGTCCCCGAGATGCACACCGCCGCAAATGTGAAAGCCGACAAGCAATTCGCGGCCGACGTCCTCAGCCGGGCGGATGGACTGATTGCGGTCTCCCGCCATACACGCGCCGATGCCATACAGTTCATGAGGTTGAATCCGGACCGTATCGAAGTGATCTATCCCGGCGTCGCGGATGCGTATTTTCAGGCTGATTCCGAAAGTGCACGGGCAGCCCGGCAAAAGTTCGGGTTGACCCGGGAGTACATTTTTTTTGAGGGAACCATCGAGCCCAGAAAGAACCTGAGCCGGCTGCTGGACGCCTATGCCAGCCTGCCCCAGCCGCTCCGAGAAGAATTCAGCCTGGTGATCGCAGGCTTTCCGGGATGGGCAAACGAGGAATTGCTGAAGCGGATCGCGTCAAAGCCGCCCGGCGTCCGATACTTAGGGTATGTGCCGGAACCATGGGTACCAGGCCTGTTCGCCGGTGCGACGGTTTTCGCTTTTCCTTCGCTATACGAAGGTTTTGGGCTCCCGCTGGTGCAAGCGATGGCCGCCGGCGTGGCGACCATCACATCGCACGTCTCGGCATTGCCAGAAGTTGCAGGTGACGCAGCCGAACTCATCGATCCATTGAACACTGCCGAACTGGCTGCTGCCCTAGCCAAGTTGCTTACCTCTCCAGGGTTGCGTGCCAAGCTTTCCGTCTCCGGCCGCAAGCGTGTCGAACAGTACCGTTGGGACCGGTGCGCACTCCAAACCATTCAATACTTTGAGAGAATTGCAGGCCGTTCCCTGAACTCGTAGTACTAAAACACTGGATTGTCCGGGAATTCTGGTGTACGCTCATTTAAGAAACGGTGTAAGTGGAGCAACGTATGCGCTTTCCCAAAATTACCGGCATTCTGTTGCTGCTGGTCTGCTGCGGCTGGGCGGGCACTATTCTACCCTTGAATTATTCATTCGAGAGCCCGGACGTGTCGAGCGTGCTGTGTGGTGTGACCGGTCAAGATGGTTGCGAATATTCGTCCGTGCTCAATGGCGCCGCTGGCGTCGGTTGGACGTTTACCGGAAGTTCGGGGATTGCCTCCGATGCTGGTATTTCCAACCCTTTCGGCTTGAGTTCACCCCCGGACGGCACTCAGGCCGCTTTTGTCCAATACGACACTAACAACGAAAATTCGTTTCCTGGCGACATCAGTCAGGACATTGGCGGGCTGGTCGCCAGCCAGTCTTACGTACTTTCCTTCGATGCGGCGCAACGCCCTGAAGCTGACGGCCCTACCGGGGCTTTTCTTTTTGGAGGGGGGCTGGATGTTAATGTTTACTGGTGCCCAGCGGGCTGCGGCACCCCGACCCTGATTGGCTTCGTTCAGTACGACAACCAACCATCGACGGACTTAGCCTTCGCGCCGTACTCCTTCTCGTTCGCGGCAGGGGCGACCGATGGCGTATTGGAGTTTCAGGCAGATGATCCTTTGGGCGGCGATCGGTCCGACTTCATCGACGATGTTCAGATCACGGGTAGCGATAACAACACGACGCCTGAACCATCGGATGGGCTCATGGTGCTATCCGGACTTGGACTGATCGGACTTGGACTACGCCGGAGACTTGTCCATAAGCGATCGCTTCCTTCCTAAGGCTTCTTACCGGGGCCTCGCCTCACAATTGGGTTCGAGTACTAAACTGGCATCTTCGCCGGCGCGGTTGAGCCACGGGCTGTAAAACGGGTCACCGCGTTCGAGCCATTTTCCCCAGCGCTGTTGGAAGAGGTCGCACTCTTCGAGGCTCACGCCCGGTTTTCTGGATTGGCACTCATAGTGCCGCAGGACGGCCGCGGGCTCGATAACCACCTGGTAGCCGGCCTGGCGGGCACGCAGGCAGAAATCCACGTCGTTGTAGTTGACCGGAAACGACTCGTCAAAGCCGCCCAATTCCTCAAAAACCGCCTTTCGGACGGCGAGGCAGGCGCCGGTGACCGCGGAGACATTTCGCGTGAATGGCAGCCAGTTCCAATGCTCCGCGCCAAACGTATCGCGGTGGAGGTGTCCAGCGCCCTGCATGATTCCGGCCGCCATCCCGGCGTGCTGGATGGCTCCGGATGGATACAGCAGTTTGGCGCCGACGGGCCCAACCTCCGGCCGGTTGGCATGTGCCAGCAGTTCACGAAGCCATTCCGGCGCCAGGGGTTCCACATCGTCATTGAGAAAAACCAGGGCTTCACCGCCGGCGCGTTTCGCCGCCAAATTGTTCATGGCAGCGAAATGGAAGGCGCCCGTATAGGGAATTCGCAGACAGTCCAGGCCGTCGAGCAACCGGTCCATGGCCGCCGTGTTGCCGATTCGATGCTGCACCACGACAACTTCGAAGTTCGCGTAGGAGGTGTTTTTTCTTATGGATTTAAGACACCGGGCGAGCAGCCTGGGGTTATACGAGCAGATCACGATGCTGGCCGTCAGGGACGCCGGCACAGGCCACCGGACGCGGTAAGTGTTGGGAGTGGAACCCGGCTCGACCACCGCGCGCCGATCCGTCCTTTGCACCAACTCGGAAAGAGCCCTCAGCCCAGCCTGCTGGGTGAATGGTTTCGCCGAGGCCCGGGAAGCCGTAGAGCCGGGATGCCGGCGCCAGTGGTACAACACTCGGGGGATGTGCCGGACGGATGGAGACCGCTCGGTCACGCGGAGGGCCAGATCGTAATCCTGGCCGCCATCATAAGAACTGCGCAGCCAGCCAATTTCCCGCAGCTTCTCTCTGCGGACGACCAAGAAATGACCCATGTACATGCAGCAACGAAGCAGATCGGGAGAAAAGGCGGGTTTGAAAACGGGCTGTACACGGCGCCCGTCGCCGGTCAGGTAATCCTCGTCGCTGTATAACAGATCGGCGGGATTGTCCTGGAGCGCTTCCGCGAAACAATAGAGCGCCTCGGGCGCCAGCAGGTCGTCCTGATCCAGGAAACCGACATATTCGCCCTGGGCCGATTCACCGGCGCGGTTGCTGGCTCCCGAGATGCCGATTTGTTGCGGGGAGCGGGTAAAGACAATGCGGCGATCGGCGCCGGCCAGGGCGCAGAAATACTCTTGTACCCAGGTCCCGCTCGAGGCATCGTCGCAAACGCACAACTGCCAGTCGCCGTAGGTCTGGTCCCGGACCGACTGTACCGCCGCCTGCAGCCAATCCTGCCTGGGATTGCGCACGGGCAGGATGATGCTGATGACGGGGCGACGGTCGAGCGAACGCTCCGCGACCGCTGGTTCCCGTTCCATCCAAAGCCGGTAGCGGGCGGCGGCAGCCCCGGGTCTCACCAGTTTCAGATAAAGAGGATGCAGCGGCGAGCGCAGAAGAAGTTGTCCGAAGCGTCCTTTCCAATCCAGCAGGAAGCGCCCGGGAAGGCGCAGGAGATGGAAGAACCGGCTGTTCTCAATCGCCTGAAGCCGGATTTCGAGGTCCCTGTCGTGGCGGAGTAATGTGTAACGATCCGCTTCGCTGCGTCTCAGGGCCTCGGAGATCAGCGAAGCCATGGCCAGCAGTTCCTGCCGGGAAACGGCCGGGCCGCCTTCTTTCAGAAGCTGTTCGAGGGCTTCGAGCTGTTTGTGCAACTGTTCGTCTTGCCGGTTCACCGTTCCTCTTCAGTTGCGTGGCGGAACCTCACGCCTGCCGGAATGTCTTCCTGCATGCCGATCCGATGCTTAGGTATTCCGATCACTTCGCAAAATTTCGAAATCCGCCTGCATTTCCCACAATCGCCGCACCATCTTCGGGACGTATTGTTGAAGCAGGAATATAGAAAGTCCAGTAACTCCGGAGCGCGTTCGTATAAGTCGAATAACAGGCGAACCTTTGGGAAGGCCGTCAGGGCCGACAGGATGGGCGGATTGGGAGGCCGCACAACACGGTGGATATGCCGTGGGTGAATCGACTGGTCATAGACATCCTCATCCTGAGCGCCTTCCATCTCCGCCCCGAATATGCATAGGCTTACGGAGTGCAGCCGGAGCAGAGGCAGAAGAGTGTAGTACATGAGCGTTCCGGTGACATACCGATTCACATGCAGATCGCCATCGCTAAACAACAGCCGCGCGTCTGTCCACACCCGCAGGAAGGAGACGTTGTGCTCCCGTGCCAGCTTGTGTTGCAGTTCCAGCTTGATGGAGGATTTGTCATAATCACTGTTCATCCAGCGGGGACCATCAACGGTCAGCAGGTATGGGCTTTGATACCTCAGCAAACTCAGGAGGCTCAGGCTTTCGACTCCCCCGCCGAAGTACAAGCCCAGACTTCCGGTGCGCGGTGGCGTAGCGCTCACTTGTGATCGGGTCGAAATCGGGGAAGCAGAAACGGAAATGCGGCAGGATGGGACCAATGCGCCGATATACCGCTCCCAAAACGCAGCCTGGTCAGGCAACAGCGCGAACGGAATCGAGAGATCCAGCGCTTCAGTCTTGGAAGCGAGGTGCGGGCCAAGGATGCCCACGAACATATCAGCGATCTCCGATTCCGTAATCGCGGCCGGCGGCGGAGTGAATCGTATGCAGCACTGGTCCGAAACAAGAGGTGGGTTCAGATTGCCGGTTTGATCCAGGAGCCATCGGAAGACCAGCTTTCCCTCTCTTCGCTCATATGTCGAAGACAGGAGTTTTGCCTGCAACCCGGTGTCGCGCACAGCAACACTATACCACCGGCTTGCAGAGGGAGTAGTTCTCGCCGCCGCGCCGGTGCTGGCGCTTTGGGCCGGGCCTACTTCTTAGGCGCGTAATACCCGTTGCGGGCGCGAACGATCAGTTCCTTGTGGCCTTTGACGCGCACCTCCACCTGGTGGAACAGGCCGTCGGCTACCAGCGGCTCGGGGCGGTAGAGGATGGCGTACTGGTGGCGCACCTCTTCGGCGATGATCTCGAAGGACTGGGCGAGGTCTTCCACCTTAAAGGGGAAAAAGGCGCGGCCGCCGGTCTGCTGGGTGAAGTACTTGAGGACCTTGTCGCCGTCGGACTCGACGCGGGTCATGTTGGTGGAGATGGCGAAAATCACGACGTCGGATTTGAGCGCCATTTCGAGGGCCTGATCTCTGGTGTAGTTACTGCTGTTGTCTTCTCCATCGGAGACCAGCACGACCACGCGGCGGAACTTGTAGCTGGGCTGTTCCCGGGACAGTTTGTCGTGGCACGCCATATAAATGGCGTCGTAGAGCGTGGTGCCGCCGCCGGCGTGGAGCCCGCGGATGGCGGAGTCGAGCTTATCGGTATCGGCGGTGAGATCGGCCACCACCTCCGTGTTGCTGTCGAAGCTGACCACCATGGCCTTGTCGTTGTTGGTGCGCATGGCGTCTTTGAGAAATTCGGCGGCGGCGTCCTGCTCAAAGCGGAAACGCTCGCGGATGCTGTTGCTGGTATCGATCAGGATGCCGAGGCGCAGGGGCAGGTTGGATTCGGCGGCGAATTCCTGAATGACTTGCGGATGCTTGTTTTCGAGAACGTCGAAATCGTCCTTGGTGAGATCGGTGACAAAGCGGCCTTTCCTGTCGATGACGGAGAAGAGCATGCTGACGCGCGTGACCTCGACGGAAATGCGCGTGGTGTCGTCCTGCTGGGCGGGATCCGGTTTCGGCGGCGGTGGCAGAGTCTGCTGCGCCGGGGCCCAGACGGCGGCGGCCAGCACTCCGGCAACGGCCAAGAGCACGCGGGAGCTCATATGGTCCGATTATAGCGTGGGGGGCAGTTGGGCGATCCAGGATTGCAACTCGGGCGGAAGCGGGGATTCGATGGAAATCTCTTCGCGGGTAGAGGGCAGGCGGAAACGGATGCGGTGAGAGTGCAGGAAATAGCGGCCCAGCGGCGGCATGCCCTGGACGGCGGAGGGTGCGCCGTAGAGCGTATCGCCGGCTACCGGGTGCCCGATGCTGGAGAGGTGGACGCGGATCTGGTGGGTGCGGCCGGTGCCGATTTTGACTTCGAGCAGGCTGAAGCCGCGGAAGCGGCGCAGGACGCAGT
>JBEKYE010000322.1:0-5923 GCA_049511275.1 Bryobacteraceae bacterium | reverse complement strand
AGTAACAACAGCACAAACGGAAGCGTCACGACCATCGGCTTGGACATGAGTCCCAGGCAGAAGGCCAGCAGCGTAAGCCAATAATGCCGGCGGACATAGCTCCATAGCGCAAGGAACCAAAAGAACGCGCTGAGCACGTCTTTCCGCTCCGCCACCCAGGCAACCGATTCGACGTGTAACGGGTGCAGCGCGAAGATCAGCGCCACCCACGCGCTGGGCCAGCGGCGCCCGGTGGAGCGATTCAGAAACGCGAAGAGCAGCAGCACGGCCAGCGCATGGAGCAGCACGTTGGTCAGATGGTGCCATCCGCTGCGCAGGCCGAACATCTGGTAATCGAGCATGTGCGAAAGGCGCGTGAGCGGAAACCAGTTGGCGGCTTCGCCGGAAGTGAATGCCCAAGCCACGTTCGCCGGGGCGATGCCGCTGCGCACGTGCGGGTTCGAGGTGACGTACTCGGGGTCGTCGAAATTGACGAAATCAAAGTGGCGCACCTGCGCGTACACGGCGAACGTCGCCAGGAACAGGAACACGGATATCCAGAGGGCGTGGCGCGGGGATGACGCCGGCCCGGCGGGAGTGGCAGCGCGCGGCTTTCGCTCTGGATTCGACGGCCTGGTGCTGGGCTTCGCCATGAGACGCAACCATAATTATAGAGGCCGCATCATGGAGTGCGGCGTTACAATCCTTGTAGGTTCCGGCGGCTTCAGCCAGCCGGACTGGATCACGTTACCACCCGAGCGCGCTATGCCATTTTCCAGAGCAGCCATCTGCGTTTTTTTGGCCGCCGCCGCGTTGCCGGCGCAGCCCCGCACCCAGCGTTCCGAACCATTTGCCACCGCGCTCAGCCGGCTGGAGGCAATGACCACTCTGCCGCTGGCGCAGTGGCGCTCGCACGCCGATATGCCCCACGGCGAAGATCCGGCGCTGGACGATTCCACCTGGAGGCCCGTAACCCTCTCCGGAGGACGGGGCGGTAGCGGCGGCGGCGATGCCTGGTATCGCGCCACGGTTGAGATCCCCCCGACCGCGGGGGCGCGCGATATCCGCGGCGCGCGCATCCGGCTACAGGTGCGTTTTTCCAACGACGGCCGCGTCTTCTTCAATGGCGGCCTGGTGGCGCAGGGCGATGGCCGCACGCTCGATCCCATCCTGGTCGCCGAAAAAGCCGTTCCCGGCCAGAAGGTCGTGGTCGCCGTCAAGGTCCCCTACCACGCGGAGAGCGGGCGCTTTCAGGGCGCGCAGTTGCTGGTGGATTACCCCGGCCAGCCCGACCCCGGCGTGCTGCGCAACGAAATCCTCGCCGCGCAAAACGTGCTCAGCGGTTTCCCCGGCGGCCAGGCGGAGCATCGGCAGCAGCTCGACGATGCCGTCAAGGCCATCGACTTCGCCGCCCTCGACCGCGGCGACCAGCCGGCCTTCACGCACTCGCTCGACGCCGCCGCCCGCGCCCTCCGGCCCATCAATGACTGGATGAAGCAGTTCACCGTTCGGGTGGTCGGCAATTCGCACATCGACATGGCCTGGCTATGGCCCTGGACCGAAACCGTCGAGGTGGTTAAAGACACTTTCACCACCGCCTTGCAGCTCATGAAGGAGTACCCCGATTTCACCTACGCGCAATCCAGCGTGCAGGATTTCGCCTGGATGCAGGAAAAGTATCCCGCCATCTTCCGCGAGATCCAACAGCGCGTCAAGGAAGGCCGCTGGGAGCTGGTGGGCGGCATGTGGATCGAGCCCGACCTGAATATGCCCGATGGCGAAGGCCTGGTCCGCCAGTTGCTGGTCGGCAAACGCTGGTTCCAGCGCTATTTCAACGTGGACGTCAACATCGGCTGGAATCCCGATTCGTTCGGCTACACCTGGCAGCTCCCGCAAATCTACAAGAAGTCCGGCTTCGACACGTTCGTGACGCAAAAGATGTCGTGGAACGCGCAGGAATCCTCGTGGCGCGAGACGTTCACTTTTCCGTACAAGCTTTTCTGGTGGCAATCGCCCGATGGCAGCCGCGTCCTCACCTATTTCCCGCACGGCTATAGCGGCGGCATCAGCGCGGCCAGCCTGTCGCAGGACATTGCCGATTACGTCCCCAACACCGGCTTTCCCGAGATCATGCATCTCTACGGCGTGGGCGACCATGGCGGCGGTCCCACGCGCCAGATGGTGGACGAAGGCGTCCGCCTCAAAGACCCCTCGGTGGTGTTTCCGAAGATCCAATTCTCGACGGCCCGCGCCTTCTTCGACGACGCGGAAAAGGCCATCGACGCGGGCAGCCTGAAGCCGCCGGTGTGGAACAATGAGCTCTACCTGGCCTATCACCGCGGCTGCTACACTACGCAATCCGAAACCAAGAAGCTCATCCGCCAGAACGAAGAGCTGTTGCAAAACGCCGAGAAGTTTGCGGCGCTTTCTTTTCTCACGGTGAATCGGCCGTACTCCAACACCGACTTCGAAGACATCTGGAAACGCGTGCTGTTCGATCACTTCCACGACATCATGCCCGGCTCGGGCATCGGCGTCAATTATGCGGATGCCGACCGCAACCTTACCGATGCCTCGCTGCGCAGCCGGAAGATCCTGGACGGCGCTTTGGATTCTCTCAACGGCCTGATCGACACCCGCGGCGAGGGCATCCCGGTCGTCGTGTACAATCCGCTCTCCTGGGATCGGACCGCTTCGGTGGAGATCGAGACCGTTGAGCCTCCCGCCGGCCAGCATCTGGAAGCTCGCGATTCCGCCGGCCAGCCGCTGCTCTCGCAGGTGGTGGCAAACCACGCGGCGGCCCGCACGCTCACGCTCGATGTCATGGTGAAGTCCGTGCCGGCGCTGGGCTACGAGGTGATCCACCTCGCGCCGGTAGCCAGTCCTCGTCCACCGGCATCGGCTCTCAAGATCGATGGCGTCAATATCGAAAACGAGTTTTTCCGCCTCAAAATCGATTCGCGCACCGGCTGCGTCTCGAGCCTGGTCAATAAAGCCAATGGCCAGGAAGCCGTGGCTCCGGGAGGTTGCGGCAACCTTCTGCAGACCTTCAAGGACGTGCCGCGCACCCAGGACGCCTGGGAGATCCGCTTCGACGAAGACGTTTGGGATCTGAAGCAGCCGCGCTCGGTCGCCGTGATCGAGAGCGGTCCCGAACGCGCGGTGGTGCGAATCCAGCACACGTTCCATGCGCCCACGCGCAAGGAAGGACCGGATTCCACCATCCAGCAGGACATCACCGTCTATTCCGGCGTGCCCCGCATCGACGTGAACACCCAGGTGGATTGGCACGAACAGCACGTCCTCCTGAAAGCCGGATTCCCCGTGAACGTGCACAGCGACAAGGCCACCTTCGAGATTCCCTACGGCTCGATCGAGCGTCCCACCACGCGCAACACCCCCGAGGAGCAGGGAATGTTCGAGGTCCCCGCCTTGCGCTGGGGCGACCTTTCCAATGCCGCGCAGGGCCTCAGCCTGCTGAACGCGAGCAAGTACGGATACGATGCCAAGGACAACGTGATTCGCCTCTCGCTGCTGCGCTCGCCGCAGATGCCCGCTCCCGACAACCAGATCGCCGACCAGGGATTCCACGAATTCACGTATTCCCTCTACCCGCACCCGGGCGATTGGAAAGCGGGCAACACCATGCGCCAGGGCTACGAGCTGAATTATCCCTTGATCCCGGTAATCGCGCAGTCTCACGCCGGGCCCTGGAAAGCCAGGCAGGGCTTCTCGCGGATCGATTCCGCCAACGTGATCCTGACTGTCATGAAGAAGGCCGAGGACGACGACGGGTTGATCTTTCGCTTCTACGAATTTGAAGGCCGGCCGGCCGAGGTGCACCTGCATCTGCCTCGCACCGCTGCCACTGCCGTGGAAACCAACCTGATGGAGAAGCGCGGACAGCGGGTCGTCATCGCGGCGTCCGGCCGCGAGCTGGTGATTCCCACCGGTCCCTACGAGATCAAGACCGTGGAGGTCACGTTTGCTGCCAACCGGTAGGGCCGGCATTCCGGGCCTGCGCTGGTGGATCGCCGGACTGATCTTTCTCGCGACCATCATCAACTTCGTCAACCGGCTCACGATTTCAGTCCTGGCGCCGGTGATCACCACCGAGCTCCACCTGACGGCCACGCAGTTCGCCGGCGTCGCCAATTCATTTCTGATCGCTTACACCATCAGCCAGGGCTTATCGGGCAAGCTCTACGACCGCATCGGCACCAGGCGCGGCTTCACCGTATCCGTCACCATCTGGTCGCTGGCGTCGATGGCCCACGTCTTCGCCCGCGGGCTGTTCAGCCTGGATTGCTTCCGCTTCGTGCTGGGGCTGGGCGAGGCGGGCAACTGGCCCGGCGCCGCCAAAGTGATCGCGCAATGGTTCCCGGTCCGCCAGCGCGCGCTCGGCATGGGTATTTTTAACAGCGGGACGTCCATCGGTTCGGTGGTAGCGACTCCGCTGATCGTGTGGATGCAACTGCGATTCGGCTGGCAGGCGACGTTCCTGGTGCTGGGCGCCGCGGGCTTCGTCTGGCTGGCCCTATGGCTGAGCCTTTACGAGGTCCCCGAGCGGCACCCCCGGCTCACGCCCGAAGAATACGCGCTCATCCGGGAGGGCCGACCCACGGAGCCGCAAAAACCTGTTCCGCTGGCAACCCTCCTCCGGCGGCGCGAAGCCTGGGCCATCGCCGTCGCGCGCTTCTTCGCCGATCCGGTCTGGTGGCTGTATATCACGTGGCTGCCGCTCTACCTCTATAAGACCCACGGCTTCAGCCTGCAACAGATCGGCATGTTCGCCTGGCTGCCGTTTGTCGCGGCGGACGCCGGCAGCCTGGGCGGCGGCTGGCTCTCCGGCTTTCTCATCGCGCGCGGATGGAGCGTCGACCGCGCGCGCAAGGCCGTCATCCTCGGCGGCATGCTGTCGATGTGCACGGGCATGCTGGCCGCGCGCGCCTCGAGCGCCGCCGCCGCCCTGGCCTTTATCGCCGTGGTGCTGCTTGGATTCCAAGCCTGGATCAATAACGTGCAGACCCTGCCCAGCGATTATTTCCCCGAGCAGGCGGTGGGCAGCGTCACCGGAATGGGCGGCGTGGCGGCGGGCATCGGCGCGATGCTGTCGATCCAGGCCACCGGCTTCGTGGTCGATCGCTGGCATACCTACAACCCCATCCTGTGGGTCGCCGGCCTGTTGCCGCTGGTGGCCACTGCGGCTTTGTTCACGCTGGGAGGGCGCATAAGGCGGCTGCGCTTGGAAAACGCGAGCTGAAGTGAATTGGTAGTGGGATGTTGATGACTGGGCCCGCGGTGTCTTCATGCGTGGCGGGGATCACTCGATCCCTCCCCTGCCGCGTCGGAGCGACCGCAGTGGCGGAACATACCCTGGCAGAATTGTTCGCGTTCCTCGGGAGTCATCTGCTGCCAGCGGGCGCTCATCCGGCGTCTCCAGTGTCCGCCGTAGCCTGGCCTGCCGCGAAATCCTCCGAACAGGATCTTGCTCAGGATCAGGACGCCGAGCGCCTGCCAAAAGGTGATCGAGCCTAGTCCGAACACCGCCGGCGCAAGCCAATTCCACAGGCTCATCACCACGAATCCGAAGACCGCGACGGCCACGACCCCCATCATCGCGATCTTTACTCCTCTTTCCACTCTTCTTTCCACCCATTGTGATTTCATGTTTCCAGTCCTCTCATGAACCCGTAAACTCTTCGTAGATGGCTTGCAGGCGGCGTCGCAGGTGAAGAATCGCGTAACGCTTGCGCGACAGAAGGGTGTTGATGCTCAGCCCTGTCTCTTCGGCAAGCTGCTTGAAGCTCCGGCCGTACATTTCATGCGCCAGGAACACCTCGCGCTGTTCTTCGGGAAGCTCTTCTAAAGCCGCGTCGATTTCCTCCAGAAGCACGCTCCGCGCGTACAGGGCCTCCGGTCCGGCATCCGGCGACGGCAGCAG
>JBEKYE010000321.1:0-10804 GCA_049511275.1 Bryobacteraceae bacterium | reverse complement strand
GCGGCATCCTGCGCTGCCAGATCAACGGGCTGCCGCCCACCGCCAGGCAGTACGACACCTGGAGCGGCGTGCGCATTACGCCCCGGGAGATCACGCAATTCACTCTGCGGAACGATTTCCAGCTCCTGGCGCTCGAGATGATCAACACGCAATACATGTGGGTCACCCTCCGCAAGCGTCCGGCCGGTTGGATTGAGTCGCTCGCCGGACGGCGCATCGAAAGCGCCGCGGCCATTCGCAACGTCAGCAATGCCCTCACCAGCGAAGCCGTGGCGCCGTCGTCCGGCCCCATGGCCGCCCTCTCGCTGTGGATCGAGCGCCTGCCGGATGAATGCGACCTCAACCACATGGCCGTTACCGTGGACGGAATTCCCGGCCGCCCCGAATACATCGGGGTGCCGGGCAACGGCAGCGCCCAGCAGGTCAACGTCTGGCTCCCCGCCGGCATCCGCACCGGCATGGTGCCGGTGGACGTCACCTGGCTCGGACAATCCGTCTGCCCCACCGCCTGGGTGCGCATCATCCCGCCCGGTCCTTCGGTGCCGCGCCTCATCACCGTCACCGACGGCGTAAACCTGTTGCTCGACCATCGCACGGCTTCCGGGTCGATAAAGGTGACGCTGCTCGAAGTAGTCGACCCGCATGTTTTCCACGCCACCGTGGACGGCCGGGACGTGCTGGAAACCGATTCTTTCTGCTCCAACCCGCTGGGCCGCTGCTACGAGTTCAACTTTCGGATGCCCTCCGGTACCGTTCCAGGCCCGCACGAATTGCGCATCGCGCTGGGCAAGCGCGCGTTTCAGCCCGTTACCATCGAGGTGGTGTGAGGCTCCTCGTTACACTGGCAATCCTGGCGGCGGCTTTTGTCTTGCTGTTGCCCGGGCCGGGGCCGCGCGTCATCGCGCTTCCCTCCGGCGTCGTCGAACTCCACCACGAGTGGACCGTTTCCGACGGCGTGGAAGTGCGCGGAGCCTCCGCCGGCACGGTCTTGCACGCAGCCGCCGATTTCGAGGGCCGCGCGCTCCTGGTGGTGCGCGGAGCCGGCGTGACGCTGCGCGGCTTCACCATCGACGGCAACCGCGGCGCGCTCGAACGCCGCGCCGGCCTGCCGCCTTCCGACAAGCCCTTCTCCGAATTCACGCGTTCCAGCGGCGTGCTGGCCGCCGGCGTTTCCGGGCTGCGCATTGAGCACGTCGCCTTCCGTAATATCGCCGGCTTCGCCGTGCTGGTGAGCCGCGCGCGCGATGTCCACATCGACCAGGTCTCGGTCGCCGCCAGCGGCTCGCGCAACCCCCTCGGCCGCAACAACTCCACCGGCGGCATTCTGCTGGAGGAGGGCACCACCCGGTTCCGCGTCACTCGCAGTCTCTTCCAGGACATCCGCGGCAACGCCGTTTGGACCCACTCGCTTTTCACATCTCCGCGCAATCGGGACGGTTGGATCGCTTTCAACAGCTTCAATACCGTCGCTCGCGACGCCATTCAGGTGGGCCACGCCACCCGCATCCGCGTCGAAGACAACCAAGGCACTCGCATCGGCTACCCGGCTGAAGAGGTTGATATCGAAAGCCAGGCCTACCCGGTAGCCATCGACACGGCCGGCGATGTCGATTTTACCTCTTACACCCGCAACCACTTCACTGAAATCGACGGCAAGTGTATCGACCTCGATGGCTTTCACGACGGCGACGTTCTGGAAAACACCTGCGTCAACACTCCCGACGCGCGGCTCTACCCTTACGGAAACATCGGGATTCTATTCAACGACAGCAATCCGCACACGCGTTCCAACCGCATCCGCGTCATCGGCAATCTGCTCGACGGCGTGAAATATACCGGCATTTTCCTGTTCGGCACGGGCCATACCATCGCGCACAACCGTCTGCTGAACGTGAATCTGGCGCACTGCAACGAGCAGGCCGCGGAGTTCGGCTGTTATTACCCGCAAGGCGAACCCGAGGCGCTCGAAACAGGCATCTACCTGGGCCGCGGGATTCTGTGGCCGGAGCCCGCGCGCGGCAATGTCATCGAAGACAATGAAGTCACCGGATACCGGATGCCCAGCCGGTGTATTGGTTTTGCGCCCGGCGTACAAGCTTCCGCCAATACCATTGCCAACAACCTCTGCCGCTAAACTCCCCCACCGAGCCGCGACCGTCAGGGAGCGAGTTCTGCTTCTTTCTTCTCCGTGTCTCCGCGCCTCCGCGTTGAATAATCGGTTTTCTCGTTAGTCCGAGATCAGCCTGATCTCGCCAATTCCGCCTTCCACATCCACGTGGATGCGAACTTTTGCGTCGTCGTAGGCGTCATTCACCCAGTGGTCGCCCTGGCGGCGCAGGCCTTCCGTGTGAATCTCGCCGATGCCGCCGCGGCCGGAGGCATACACGCCCACATCGTGCGGCAGATGAATCGTCGCTTCCCCGACGCCGCCGCGGATGCGCACATCGTAATCGTGCTTCGGTTTCCCGCGCAGGTCCATGTGCAGTTCGCCCACCCCCATCTGCACTTCGACGCGGCGCAGGTCCAGGGAACCCAGATCCATCTGCGATTCACCGGCGCCGAAATTGGCAATCAGATCGATGGGCACGTCGTTGGCCAGTTGCAGGTCCCAGCGGTAGGTGGTGTCGCCGATGGTCGAATGATTCTTGCCGGGCTGTTCGATGGTGAGATCGCCGCTTCCGGTCGAGCCGTGGTAGCGTACTTCCGGCTTCCAGGCATCCACGTTGTACGTGAAATCGGCGCGCGCCAGTTTCTCCGCTCCGCCGCGGACCTTGAGTTCTCCGGCGCCCATGCGCAGTTCCACGCGCAGGCGCTCCACGCCCTCGCGAGCGAACTCGCGAAATTCGTGCCGCGTCGGTCCGGTATTCACCTGGATCACGCAACTGCTCAGGAGCAGCGCTCCGGCGGCCACAACCAACCATTTGGAGTCCATGGAATCTCCTTCAGTCCACCCATACGGCAATGGTGGCTCAAATGTTCCTTTCCACACCACAATAGTAGCCCTTATGAGCTATAGGGTAACCGGCCCGCAACATCCGCCGTCTCCTGGGCTAATGAATCTGGGTTGGTTCACAGCTCTGATCCTGGGAATTGTGATTCCCGGGTTGGCGCAAGTGCTGGATTCTGGGGCGGAGATGCCGGCCATTGCGCCGCTGGCCCTCCCTGCGCCCCCTGTCTCCCCTGCCCTCAGCCCGCTAAACGAAGCTCGCATCCTGGGTGTGATGCCCGATTACCAAACCGTCCGCGACACCACCCGCTATGTAGCTCCCTTGACCCCGGGAGAGAAGTGGCTTCTGGCGGAGAAGGAGACGGCGGATCCTTTCAACATCGCCAGCGCGGCGATGACCGCGGCCTTCTCCCAGGCGGGCAACCAGACGCCGAAATATGGCGAAGGCTGGCCGGCTTATGGCAAGCGCTTCGGCGCGGCCATCGCCGATGGCGCTACGCAGAATTTCTTCAGCGCCGGCGTGATGGCCAACTTGCTGCACCAGGACCCGCGTTACTTCCGCCGCGGGCCGCAATCCAAGTTCCTGCCGCGCATCTTCTATTCCGTGACACGCTTAGTGGTGGCGCGCCAGGATTCGGGCAAGGCCGCCTTCAACGCGCCGAACATCGTCGGCACGTTGATGGGGATCGGAGCGTCAAACCTCTACTATCCGGCCGCGAGCGTTCGCGGCTCGGTGATGCTCGGCCGCATCCACACCAGCCTGTTTGGCGGCGTTGTCGGCAACCTGATGTCGGAATTCTGGCCCGACGTGCAGGAAAAGTTCTTCCGGAGAAAGAAGTAAGAAGAAGTCAGAAGCCGGAATGATGGAGTCGCTTCGCGCGTATTCTGACTCCTGACTCCTGGCCCCGCGAGGCCGCTCACTTCCCGATACAGAACGTGGCAAAAATGCGGTTCAAAATATCGTCCGCCGTGGTGGCCCCGGTGATGGCGTCGATGGGCCGCAGCGCCGCGTAAAGGTCCAGCAGCAGCATTTCGTGCGGAATGGCCGCTTCCACGGCGCCGCGCGCTTTTTCCAGGTACGCCGCCGATTCGCGCAGCAACTGTTCGTGCCGCAGGCTGGTGATGAAGCCGGTCTCCTGCTCCAGGGCGCCCTGCGGAGCGATCGATTCCAGGATCAGCTCGCGCAGGCGCGGGATGCCTTCGCCAGTCAGCGCGGAGACGGCCACACAACCGGCAGCGGCGCCTACCGTGGGGCAGACCCCCTGGTCTGCAGCCGGCCCCCCGGCCGGCTTTTCGGGCGCTGCAAGAATTTGATCCTCCCAATCCAGAGCGGGTCCAGGGGGACCCGTGCAGACCAGGGGGTCTGCCCCACAGCCGCCCAGGTCGCATTTATTGCCGGCCACCAGGTGGCGGCCCTGCGTCTGGGCGCGCGCCATCAGAGCTTCATCCTGCGCATCCAGCGGACGCGAAAGGTCGAGCACCACCAGGGTCAGATCGGCATCGGCCATGGCCTGATAGCTGCGTTCGATCCCCAGGCTCTCCACCGTTTCCGCCGAATCGCGGATGCCGGCGGTATCCACCAGCTTCACCGGGATGCCGGCGATGGAGGCAGTCTCCGAGACCAGGTCCCGCGTGGTGCCGGGGATGTCGGTAACGATGGCGCGGTCCTGCTCCAGCAGCCGGTTGAACAAGCTGCTCTTGCCGACGTTGGGCCGGCCGACGATGGCCAGCGTCAGTCCCGACCGCACCACCGCGCCATATTGAAAACTCTCGGCAAGGCGGTTGATGCCGTCGCGGATCGGCGCCAGCCGGCGCAGGATCTCGGCGGGCGGCGCCACGCCGACGTCGTCTTCGGCGAAATCGATGCCGGCTTCGAGCAGCGCAATCAGTTCCAGTAACTGCTCCTTCAACCGGCCTGGGCCAAGTCGAGGCGGCCATGCAGGAAACCGCGCAGCGTGAACTCGCCGGGCTCGGCCAGGCGGGCGCCTGCCTGGAGCCCGCGCTCCACCGCATGGCGCAAGACCACCGGCGAGCCATGGCAGGAGATTTCGACCAGGTCCTCGGCCGTGTAGGAGCGCGGGGCTTCGAAAAACGTCGCGACTACCTGGTCCACCGTGTGGCCCTGGGAATCGGTCAGCTCGGCCAGGTGCGCGCGCCAGGGCTGGAGTTCGGGAGGGCCGCGCAAAACCTCGCTCGCGATCCGCCGCGCGTCGCGGCCCGAGAGACGCACAACCCCCAGGCCACCCCTGCCGGGCGGAGTCGAAATGGCGACGATGGTGTCGTTCAGTTGCAAAGCGGCATGTGGGGCGGACCCCCTGGTCCGCAGCCGGCCCCCGGCCGGCTTCTTGTGCGCAACAGGAGCGCAATGCTTCGGCTCCAGAGCCGGTCCATGGGGACCCGCGCATACCGGGGGCGCTGCCCCACAGTTTCAGTCTCATTACGGCCGGCGACGTGGAGGACGGCCTCCCCGGTCGCGATCGCGCCCGCCGCGGTCACGGTCCCCGCGCGGCGGACCTCCGCGATCCCCGCGCGGCGGACCGGAATGGCGCGGCGCGGGAGTATACGGCAGCTCCGGCAGGCTGGCCATGCCGGCGGGATAAACCACCACTTGCCGCTGCGGCCCCGACCCGGCGCTTTCACTGCGCACCGCCGTGTCGCCGCGCAACGCCAGATGAATCACGCGCCGCTCGCGGCTGTTCATGGGATTGAAGCGGAAAGGCGCGCCCGTGCGCTTCACTTTTTCGGCCGCGGTCAGCGCGCTGAGCCGCAGTTCCTCAATGCGCAGCAGGCGGTAATCGTTGGCGTCGAAGGAAATGCGCGAATGGTCCTCGGAGGGCATGTCCAGCATTTCCATGGTGACGTGTTCGAGCGCCAGCAAAAGCTCGGCGCGGTTGGCCAGAATCAGGTCGACATCCGGCCCGGTGAACTTTACCACCACGTCGGGCGTTTCGAAATCGTCGCCCGACGATTCCACGTCCTGAATCTCGTAATTGGCTTTGAAACCGGCGTTCTGGAGAGTGGGCCGCAAAAAACCGTCGATGCGGGAACCGATGGTGGCTACGGAATACTTTCGATCAGTCACTGGCTATTTCCTGCCGTTCTTTTTCTTGGGCGGCGGCTCCACGCTGCGCGCGGCCTCTTGCGCCGACTCGGTATGGTTGAAGAACCACTGCTGGCCCACGCTGACCAGGTTGCTGGTCAAGTAGTATAACACCAGGCCGCTCGGAAATTGGTAGAACATGAAGCCGAAGATCAGCGGCATGAACATCATCATCTTCTGCTGATTGGGATCGCCGCTGGGCTGCGGCGTCATCTTCTGCATCACGAACTGGCTGACGATCATAACCACCGGCAGAATGCGGATGGCCAGGTGTTCGGGTTGTGAAAGATCGGTCACCCAAAGCCACGTCGCGCCGCGCATTTCCACCGACACCTTTAAGACTTGATAGAACGCGAAGAAGAACGGAATCTGCAACAGCATGGGGATGCAACTCCCCATGGGATTGACTCCGTATTTCTTGTATAACGCCATCACTTCCTGGTTCTGGTCGCCCTTTTTCGGATCGGAAATCTTGATGCCCTTGTACTTGGCGTTGATGGCGTCGATCTGCGGCTTCAGCGCCTGCATCTTCCGCATGGACTTCATGTTGGAAAGCTTCACCGGGAAAAGCATGAAGTTGATGACGATAGTCACCAGCACGATGGCCCACCCGAAATTGTGAACCACGTGATCGTTGGACCAGTTGACAATCAGGAACAGCGGCTTGGCCAGGATCGACAGCCAGCCGAAGTTGATCAACTGCTCCAGCTTGGGGTTCACGCGCTTCAGCAGGTCGTAATCCTTGGGCCCCACGAACATCTCGAAATGGTTCACCCCGCCCGAGGAAACCGCCCCCCCAATGTACGTCACCGGCTTTCCGGTCGCCTGCACGGTCATGGTGTCGGCGAACGTCACCTGCTGCACGTTGGCCTCGCCTTCCGGCAGCGCCACCGCCGTGAAGTAGGCGTCCTCCAGGCCGGCGAAAGAGAAGTGGCCGCTGTCGGTGAGGGGACCGTTCTTGGCGTTGCTGGCGGTGCGCTCCACCAGCTTGTTGTTGGCCAGATCGTAGTACAGCGTCTTCTCGGCGGAGGCCGCCGTGGGCACCGTCAGATCGCCGAATCCGCAGCGCCACTCCAGCATGTGCGCCACCGGCTTGCCGTCCGTCGTCAGCTCGGACGAGATCTGCGCCAGGTAGCTGTTCTTCTGGAAGCGGAAGGTCTTGCGGGCGGTGTTGTGGCCGTCGGAAAACTCGTAGGTTACGCCCAGCCCATCGTCCTCCGGGGTCTGCGAGTAGTAAGACCAGTTCAGCTTCTTGTCCAGAGCTTTGTCGTCGGGCAGGTAGATGGAGAAAGGAAAAGGATCGTCCACCGCGGCGTTGGGATTCACCAGGTCGAGCGGTTTACCTTCCGCCGTGTACTTCTTCATCACCCAGCTCCGCACATTGCCGCCCTGGTTGCTGAAGGTCACGTGGAAGAGGTTGGTATCGATGGAAAAACTGGGCTCGACCTTCGCCTGGGTCACCGGCGCGGTCGGCGCACTTTCGGCTTCGTGCACGATTTGCGTGGGCGCCGCCGTTTCGGCGGGCGCCGCTGCCGTCGGAGTGCCCTGCGCCGTTTGAGTCGTCGCAGCCGTCGTCTTCTTCGCGGGCGGGGTGGCGGAGGGAAAGAAATAGGGCGTCAGAAACATCACCGCGCCCATCAGCAGAAACGCCAGCAAAAGCCGCGTCTCCATCGACAGTTCTTTGGTCCCTTGCCCCGAGCTTTGCCTACCGCCGTTTCCAGTTTCCGCCATTTACACCATTCCTACGCACCGTCACGGCACGGGGTCGAAACCGCCGTGGTGAAACGGACGGCAGCGCCCCAGGCGCCGCAATCCCATCCAGATGCCCCTTCGTACGCCGTGCCGAACGATGGCTTCCCGCATGTACTCCGAACAGGTCGGCCGGTACCGGCAGGCCGACGGCAGAAGGGGAGATACCCAAACTTTGTATACGCTGAGAGCCAGCGTTAAGATCCATTGCAGCGCAGAAAGAGACGCTCCACTTCCCGCTTGAGATCCTGGAGCGGGGCATCGAGCGCTTTGCGACGTGGATTGATGACAATCGACCACTGTGGGTTCAACCGATCGAGGTGGCAGCGCACGGCCTCTCGGACGCGCCGCTTGATGCGGTTCCGCACCACCGCCTTGCCCAGGCCGCGTGGCGTCGTGAACCCGATGTGCGGCCCGGCCGCCTGCGGCTCGCGCAGGCAGAAGGCCGCGAACAGAGGCCCGGCGAACCGGGTGCCCTCGTCATAGATTCTTCGGAAATCTTTCGATCGCAGGAGGCGGACACGTTTCGGAAAACCAGAGATGGAGCACTACCTCTCGGAACTGACGGTGAGTTTTTTCCGGCCTCGGGCCCGGCGGCGCGCAAGCACCGCGCGACCATTCTTGGTCTCCATGCGGCTGCGAAATCCGTGCGTCTTCGCACGGTGACGATTATTCGGTTGAAAGGTGCGTTTCGGCATTTTAGCTCAAGCATTTAGTATAGATCAGGCAGGTGCGGCGCCGCAAACCCGGTCCCTCCCGCACTCCGGCGTTACAATCGTCATGTATGTTGCGCCGCCTGCTCTACCTGCTCGCTTTCAGCGCGATCGCTTTCGCTCAAAAGCGGCCTTTCGATGTCAACGCCCTCATGGAGCTCAAACGGATCGGCGATCCGCAGATCTCCCCCGACGGCAAGTGGGTCACTTTCACCGTCCAATCCGTCGACGTCGCCGCCAACCGCAAGCCGCAGCAGATCTGGATCGTCCCCATCGAGGGCGGCACGCCCCGCCAGATCTCGCACGATGGCGAAATCAATCAGCGGGCCCGCTGGTCCCCCGATTCCAAGCACCTCGCCTACGTCTCCGACCGCTCCGGCTCCTCGCAGATCTGGATCATGGACCCCGATGGCGGCAACGCCAGGCAGGTGACCACCCTCTCCACCGAAGCCGATGGCATCACCTTTGCGGGCGACGGCAGGAACCTGGTCTTCACCTCCGACGTCTATCCCGAATGCGGCGCCGACGATGCCTGCAATAAGAAAAACTTGCAGGCCGACCAGTCGAGCAAGGTCCGGGCGCGCATCTACACCGATCTGCTCTACCGCCATTGGACCGCCTGGCAGGGCAATCGCCGCAGTCACCTCCTGGTGATTCCCGTCTCGGGCGGCGCGCCCAGGGATCTCACTCCCGGCCCGCACGACGTCCCGCCTTTCTCGCTCGGCGGTCCCGACGATTACGACGTCTCTCCCGACGGCCAGGAAGTCTGCTTCTCCATGAATGCCGACCC
This sequence comes from Bryobacteraceae bacterium, assembly GCA_049511275.1. Classification (GTDB taxonomy): domain Bacteria; phylum Acidobacteriota; class Terriglobia; order Bryobacterales; family Bryobacteraceae; genus PALSA-129. The sequence continues at coordinate 1,505 of JBEKYE010000321.1, read as the reverse complement.
CGTCCCCGCCACCAGCACCAATGCCGATCTCTACGCCGTCTCCATCAAGGGCGGCGATGCGCGCAAAATCACCACCACGGCTGGCGCCGATTCCAGCCCCCGCTATTCGCCCGACGGCAAGTACATCGCCTGGCGCGCGCAGTTCCGCGCCGGATATGAGAGCGATCGCTGGCGCCTCCTGGTCCTCGAGCGCTCCACCGGCAAATTGACCAACCTCACCGAATCCCTGGACCGCTGGGTCAACAGCTTTGCCTGGTCCAACGATTCCACCCGCCTCTTCTTCACCTCCACCAATCGCGGCCGCCAGGCCATCCAGTTGATTCCCGTCACCGGCGGCGCCGTGCGCCAGCCCATAAGCGGCGATAGCGAACTCGACGACATCCAGCTCACGCGCGACGGCAAGACCATGGTCTACACCGAGCAGAGCGGCATCGCCCCCACCGAGATCTTCCGCGTCGCATCTTCCGCCGGTGGCACGCCCGCGCCGCTCACCCATCTCAATGACGCCGTCCTCAACTCCCATCAGCTCACGCCGCTCGAAGAATTCACCGTCGCCGCGCAGGATGGCACGCCCATCCAGAGCTTCGTGGTCAAGCCCTACGGCTTTCAGGAGGGCCACAAGTATCCCGTGCTGGTGCTCATCCACGGCGGCCCGCAGGGCTTCTGGGGCCACTCCTGGAGTTTCCGCTGGAACGCGCAAGTCTTCGCCGCTGCCGGTTACCTGGTGGTTATGCCCAATCCCCGCGGTTCCACTGGCTACGGCCAGAAGTTCATCGACGAGATCAACGGCGATTGGGGCGGCAAGCCCTTCGACGACATCATGGGCGTCACCGATCACGTCGCCGCCGAGATCCCTTATGCCGACGCCAGCCAGATGGTCGCCGCCGGCGCTTCCTACGGCGGCTATATGATCGATTGGATCCTCGGCCACACGCAGCGCTTCAAAGCCCTCGTCACCCACGACGGCGTCTACGATCTCCCCAGCGAGTTCGGCGCGACCGAAGAGCTTTGGTTCCCGCTCTGGGAATACGGCGGCACGCCTTGGGACAAGCCCGAAGATTACACCAGGTGGTCGCCCAGCACTTACGTCAAGGAGTTTCACACGCCCACCCTGGTGGTCCACGGCGAGCAGGATTTCCGCGTGCCTTATACCCAGGGCCTGGAGCTCTTCACCGCGCTGCAATTGCAGAACGTCAAGTCCAAGCTTCTCCTCTTTCCCGATGAAGGCCACTGGGTGCTCAAGCCGCAAAACAGTTTGCTCTGGTATAAGACGGTCATCGAGTGGCTCGATTCCTGGGTGAAGAAGTGAAAGCCACCGTCGCTCTCGTCGTCCTCATAGCCATCGCGATTACCGCGCTGTTTCTCATGTCCACGCACACGGCCGTGTCCGTGGTTCCCGTGAAAGTCATCGGGCTCTCCACTCCGGTCACCGTTCAGTTGTCCAACCCGCACGGCGTGCGCCATGTCGCCGCTTGGCTCGAACAGAGCGGCCAGCAGCTTCCGCT
>JBEKYE010000320.1:0-5952 GCA_049511275.1 Bryobacteraceae bacterium | reverse complement strand
GGCCCCGCAAGGTCATGCTGATGGTGAAGGCCGGGGCCGCGGTGGATGAATTCATCGAGCACCTTTTACCGCACATGGAGCCGGGCGACGTGATCATCGATGGCGGCAACTCGCATTTTCCGGATACCATCCGGCGCACGAAGTACCTGGAGAGCAAAGGCCTGCTGTATGTGGGCACGGGGGTTTCGGGCGGCGAGGAAGGCGCGCGCTTCGGCCCGTCCCTGATGCCCGGGGGCAGCGCGAAAGCCTGGCCGCTGGTGAAAGGAATTTTTCAGGCGATCTGCGCGAGAACGCCGGACGGGGAGCCCTGCTGCGACTGGATGGGCGAGGACGGGGCGGGCCACTACGTCAAGATGGTCCATAACGGCATCGAGTACGGCGACATGCAAACCATCTGCGAGGCTTACCAACTGCTCAAAGAGGGGCTGGGCATGAGCAACCAGGAGATGCACGACGTATTCAACGAATGGAACAAGGGAGAACTGGACAGTTACCTGATCGAAATCACCCGCGACATCCTGGCTTACAAGGACGAAAAGGGCGACTACGTGGTGGACAAGATCCTCGACACGGCCGGACAGAAGGGCACGGGCAAGTGGACCAGCGAAAGTTCGCTGGACCTGGGCATGCCGGTGACGCTGATCGGCGAAGCGGTCTACGCGCGCTGCCTGAGCGCGCTGAAAGAGGATCGCGTGGCGGCATCCAAGATCCTCACGGGGCCGAAATTCCAGTTCACGGGCGACCGCAAGGCTTTCGTCGAGGATATTCGCCAGGCGCTGCTGGCCTCCAAGCTGGTCTCTTACGCGCAGGGTTTCATGCTGCTGCGCGAGGCCGCCAAGGAATACCACTGGAATCTCAATTACGGCGGCATCGCGCTGGTGTGGCGCGCGGGGTGCATTATCCGGTCGGCCTTCCTCGGCAAGATAAAGGAAGCCTTCGACCGCGATGGGACACTCACCAACCTGCTGCTCGATCCGTACTTCCACCAGTTGATCGACCGCTGCCAGCCTTCCTGGCGGCGGGTGGTGGCGCAGGCGGTGGCCGCGGGCGTGCCGGCGCCGTCCTTTACTACCGCGCTGGCGTTCTACGACGGTTACCGCAGCGCGCGGCTGCCGGCCAACCTGCTGCAGGCCCAGCGCGATTACTTCGGGGCGCATACCTACGAGCGCGTGGACCAGCCGCGCGGCAAATTCTCCCATACCAACTGGACCGGCAAGGGCGGCAACGTTTCATCCAGCACCTACACGGTATAAGCATGAATCCGGACATCCCGCGGCGCGCGGCCAAAATCAAGATGCTGCTCATGGACGTGGATGGCGTCCTTACCAACGGCAAGCTGTACAACGTGCCGGGACCCGACGGGCACATGGTGGAGAGCAAGGGCTTCGATTCACAGGACGGCATCGGGCTGCAATGGTTGAATTGGAAGGGCATCAAGACCGGGGTCATCAGCGGGCGGGTTTCGCCGGCCACGGCGGAGCGGGCGCGTCAGTGCAAGATGGCGTATGTCTATCAGGGGCACATCGAAAAGGTGCCGATCCTGGAAGAGATCCTGGCGGACGCCAAGATCGATCACAGTGAAGTGGCCTACGTGGGCGACGATCTGACCGACGTGGTGATCATGCGGCGCGTGGGCCTGGCGATTGCGACGGCGAATGCGCGGCCCGAGGTGAAGAAGGTGGCGCACCACGTTACCGGGGCGGCGGGCGGGGAGGGAGCCATCCGGGAAGTGGTGGAACTGCTGCTCGTGGCCCAGGGGTTGTGGGGCGAAATTCTGCGTCATTACGAACTGGGGGAATAGGCGAAGCGTTGACGCGGTATGGGGCAGTGCATCAGTGTGCATGCCTCACGCGCATGCGGTAGGATTACGGACATGCGGCGCCAATCCGGCAGCTCCATTCGGGTTTCTTCCTCGACCAGAAAACGTGTGGGAGAGTTGGCGGTCCTGCTAAAGGCGGCGAGCCGGCAGGAAGTGGATTACCGCGCTCTCGACAAACTGGAGCACACCCTGTTCTGGGAAGGTTTCGAGGAGGAAGCAAGGGCCTACCTTGCGGCCTGCCCGCAAGAACTGCAAGACCGCAAGCGATATGGAGGCACTTCCGCCGATGGAATGAAGGGGCGGTTGAGATGCGGGAGAATAGAAAGCAGGATCGCGGCATGGACAAGTCCACAATCATAGCCAAACTGCGGGAACATGAAAGCGAGCTGAAAGCCGCCGGAATCGAGCATCTGTTCCTGCATGGCTCTTACGCGCGGGGGACGGCTATCCGCGAGGTATCGGATGTGGATGTCATAGCCGAGTTCGCTCCCGGACGGCGCCTGTCGCTTCTGGACATGGTAGCCATTGAAAACCAACTCGCGGCTATGCTGGGTGTGCGCGTCGATCTTTCCCCGGCAAAAGGGCTGAAGGAACCGGTTGCCGCCAAGGCCTCCCGCGAGGCCGTCCTTGCCTTTTAGGGAGCCGACGCTTTCCCTGCGAGATATTCTCGACAGCATCGACATGATCGTCCAGTTCGCACGCGGCATGGATTTCGAAGCGTTCCGGGAAGATCCGAAAACGGTTGCCGCAGTCGAGCGCAAGCTTCTGTTGGTCAGCGAGGCTGCCATGCGGCTGGGAGAGGATGCGGAACGTCTGTGCCCTGGTTTGCCGTGGCATAATATCCGCGGCATCGGTAACTGGCTCCGACATCGCTACGACAGGGTGGATGTCGAAACGGTGTGGAACACTGTCGTCGACGATCTACCGCCGCTCAGGTCCGGGGTCTTACGTGCGCTGGCGCTGCCTCCGGCGAACCCCACGGGGTCGGGCTGAGAAACGGCCAACCCGGATCTAGCCGGCCTGAGATGGCCCGCGGAGTTGGCAGGCGAAAGCGCCTGCCCCACGTTCCTACTCCCAGCTCAAAACCACTTTGCCGGAATCGCCGGAGATCATGGCGGCGAACCCCTTCTCATATTCCGTGTAATGAAAACGGTGCGTGATCACCGGAGTGATGTCCAGTCCGGACTCGAGCATCACGCTCATCTTGTACCAGGTCTCGTACATTTCGCGGCCGTAGATGCCCTTGATGGTGAGCATGTTGAAGATCACCGTGCGCCAGTCGATGGACATCTCCTCGGAAGGAATGCCGAGCATGGCGATCTTGGCGCCGTGGCACATATTGGCCAGCATGTCGCGGAAGGCGGCCGGGCTGCCGGACATCTCCAGGCCCACGTCGAAGCCTTCGGTCATGCCGAGTTCTTTCTGCACTTGCGGCAACCCGGTGTCGCGGACATCCACGGCGCGGGTCACGCCCATCTTGCGGGCCAGTTCGAGGCGGTAGGGATTGACGTCGGTGATGACGGTGTAGCGCGCGCCGGCATGCACGGCCACGCCCGCCGCCATGATGCCGATGGGGCCAGCGCCGGTGATGAGGACGTCTTCGCCCAGCACCGGGAAAGAGAGCGCGGTATGGACGGCGTTGCCGAAGGGATCGAAGATGGCCGCGACATCCAGCGGAACGCCAGCGTGGTGGTGCCAGATGTTGGCCATGGGCAGCGCGATGTATTCGGCGAAGGCGCCCGGGCGGTTGACGCCCACTCCGCTGGTATGGGCGCACAGGTGGCGGCGTCCGGCGAAGCAGTTGCGGCATCGTCCGCAGACCACATGGCCTTCGCCGCTCACGATATCACCGGGGAAGGAATCGGAGACGTTGGAGCCCACCTCGACAATCTTCCCGACGAACTCATGGCCGATGGTCATCGGCACCGGAATGGTCTGCTGCGACCAGTCGTCCCATTTATAAATGTGGACGTCCGTGCCGCAGATCCCGGTCCGCAGCACCTGGATCAGCACATCGTTGATCCCGATTTTGGGCACGTTCACGTCTTCGAGCCAGAGGCCCGGCTCGCGGCGGCTCTTCACCAGAGCTTTCACATACACTACGATAGCAACGCGCGAGAATGGAAGCAGTGCCCAAGCGCCTTCTTCTTTTCGCCGCCACCACCGGCTACCAGATCCGCGAGTTCGCGGATGCCGCGAAGCGCCTGGACCTGGAACTCACGCTGGCGACCGATCATTGCGATCGCCTGGGCGACGCGTGGGGCGACGGCGCGCTGGCGGTGAAGTTCGACCACCGCATGATGGGGTCGCTCGACGCGCTGCGGGGCCTGGAATGCGACGGCGTGGCGGCCGTGGGCGACCGGCCGGCGGTGGCGGCGGCGGAGACCGCGGAGATGCTGGGCATCCCGTTCCATCCGGCCGCCGCGGCGCGCGCCTGCCACGATAAGTACCTGGCGCGGCAGCTATACCAGGCGGCCGGCCTGCGGACGCCGTGGTTCTGGCGCGCGGCGCTGGATGACGACCCGGCGGCGGCGGCAAAGCGCGCGGAGTACCCGTGCGTGCTCAAACCGCTGGGGCTTTCCGGAAGCCGCGGCGTGATCCGCGCCAATGATGAAGCGGAATTTGTTGCGGCCTTCCGGCGAATCGCCAAGATTGGCGAGCGGCACGTTCAGGTGGAACGCTATATCCCCGGACGCGAGTTCGCGGTGGAGGGCCTGGTCACGGCGGGCCGGTTCCAGGCGCTGGCGATTTTCGACAAGCCCGATGCGCTGGAAGGGCCGTTCTTCGAAGAAAGCATTTATGTGACGCCATCGCGGGAAAGTTCCGAGGCGCAGCGCTCGCTCGTCGAGACGGCGGCCCGGGCGGCGCTAGCGCTGGGCCTGCGCCACGGTCCCGTGCACGCCGAGTTGCGCCACAACCGGGAAGGCGCGTGGATGCTGGAGATGCACGCCCGCCCCATTGGCGGGCTGTGCGCGCGGACTTTGCGGTTCGAGGGCGGCATGCCGCTCGAAGAACTCATTCTGCGCCACGCGGTGGGAGAGGATGTTTCGGGCGCGCGTCCGGCGAGCGGCGCTTCGGGAGTCATGATGATTCCGATTCCCAGGGGCGGGATCTACGAAAGCGTGGAAGGCGCCGAGCGGGCTCGGGCGGTGGAGGGAATCGAAGACGTGATCATTACCGCGGCGGCCGGGCAGCGGTTGGTGCCGTTGCCCGAGGGCGCCAGCTACCTGGGATTTTTGTTTGCCCGCGGCGGCTCGCCGGCCGCGGTGGAAGAGTCGTTGCGGCGGTCGCACGCGGAACTGCGGTTTCACATCGCGACTGCTTTGGAGACGTTCAGGCCTTAGTCCTGGGGGGAACGAAATCCGGCGGCAGGGCTGCCCCTTCGCCGAAGAAATAGCTGTCCATCTGCTGGATGAGGAATTCCTGCGCTTGCTGGGTGCCAAGGTTGAGGCGGTATTCGTTCATGAGCATCTTCATGTGCTCCACCCACATTTTCCAGGCCTCTTTGGAGATGTTGTCGTAGATCTTCTGGCCCAGCGGGTGACCCTCAAAGGGGATTTCGTCCAGGCCCTCCATTTCGCGCTGGAATTTGGCGCAAAAGACCTTGCGCGCGCCGGGCCGGATCGTGTTTTGGATATTGTCGGGGCCACCGCTGCCACAGGACATGCATGAATCTCCTCTGCTCAGGATACTACGGCGGGTTCCCGATCGAGCGTTGCCGCGATTAGCGGCGGGCCAACATGGCGCCCAACCAAACCGCCAGATAGCCCAGGCAGACGCTCAACACGACGTTGAGCATTCCGGCCCAATGCGCGCCGTCGCGGACCGAAGCGAAGGTTTCCCATTCGAAACTGGAGAAGGTGGTATAGCCGCCCAGGAATCCGACGATCAGCAGGAAGCGCCAGCCCGCATCCAGATTCAGGCGCTCCGTCAGCAACGTCATCAGGAGGCCGATGAGAAACGATCCACTTACATTGATGAGCAGCGTGCCCAGAGGAAACCGTCCGCCGAAACGCGTCATGATGGCGGACCCGGCCACGAACCTCACCAGCGAGCCCGTGCCTCCTCCAATCAGCACCAACAGGTATCTGGTCAATGTCCACTCCTCCGCAAAAGGTCAGGCAACCCGACAG
>JBEKYE010000319.1:0-5972 GCA_049511275.1 Bryobacteraceae bacterium | reverse complement strand
ATCGGTGCCGCCCATTTCGACGTCGCATTCGAGGGCGACGGAATCGTAGGCCTGGGCGAGCGGGTACATCAGCTCGTGCAGCGAAATGGGGACGCCTTCCTTGTAGCGCTTGGCGAAATCGTCGCGCTCCAGGATGCGCGCCACGGTGTACTTGGAGAAGAGCTTGATCATGTCCATGTACTTGAGCGGCTCCAGCCAATGGCTGTTGAAGCGGACTTCGGTCTTTTGCGGATCGAGGATTTTGAAGACCTGGGACTTGTAGGTTTCGGAGTTCTGATCGATGGCCTCGCGGGTCATGGGGGGACGGGTGACATTGCGGCCGGAGGGGTCGCCGATCATGGCGGTCATGTCGCCGATCAGGAAGATGACGGTGTGGCCGAGATCCTGAAAGTGCTTCATCTTGCGGAGCAGGACGGTGTGGCCGAGGTGCAGATCGGGCGCGGTGGGGTCGAAGCCGGCCTTGATGCGCAGCGGGCGCTTGATCTTTTCGGCGGCGATGAGTCGCTCGCGGAGGTCTTCTTCGCGGATGATCTCCGCCATGCCTTTGCGGAGGTAGGTGAGTTGTTGGTCGATGGTCATGCGATTCGGGGCTTAGTTTTCGCGACAGCAGGGTTCGGACGTAAGTTGGAGGGCGGACCCCCTGATCCGCGCGGGACGCCCCCGTCCCGCGGTCGCATCAGCGATATTAACCTCATGCAAACGCCAGCAGGCCGACGGGGGCGTCGGCCGCGGACCAGGGGGTCCGCCCTCCAGTTCGTGTTCATCGGCTATATTCATTGTGCCAATCCCAGGGTCGACTTCAAATCTTCGGAAAAGCGGCGGACGGTGTCCAAGTCCTCGGGCGTGGCTGGTTGTTCCCGGCCTCCGTGTGCGGCCAGGACGGGGCAGCCTTCGCGCCAGACCAGGTAGGCAATTCCGTTTTCGGTCATCATGCCGGAAGCGCCGATGGAGGTGAAGCTTTCTCCGGCGGATTGCGCCAGCGCCAGGCAATTTCCGCGCACGAACAGGCAATAATCCCTGGCTTGCGCAGCCAGTTGAATGTCGAGGTCCGCGAGACGCGCGGCGATTTCGGGGCTCACATTTTGTAGCGGCCGAGGTCCTCGTCGTTGAGGCCCTCCAGCCAGCGCCGCAGTTCTTCGTTGTTGACCTTGTCGGTCACGGCGGCGGCCTGCTTGGAGGATTTGAGGACGCTCTCCTCCACGTAGATGGGGCAATCGAGCCGCAGGGCCAGCGCCAGCGCGTCGCTGGGGCGCGAATCGACGCTGATCAGATCGCCATCGCGGTCGAGCCAGATGACCGCGTAAAAAGTATCGTCCCGGAGCTCGCTCACCACGACTTTCTGGAGATTGGCGTTGAGGCCCACCAGCAGGGTCTTGATCAGGTCGTGGGTCATGGGCCGGGGGGTGGAAACTTTTTCGATCTCGAGGGCGATGGCGTTGGCTTCATACGCGCCCACCCAGATCGGCAGGACGGAGTTGCCGCTCATGTCCTTGAGGATGACGATCGGCATGTTGGTAACGGGATCGATCATGAGACCGCGAATTTTCATTTCGACTTCCATGATGCCCTCCCGCCTACATTACACCACAGTTACGCTTTCGCCCACCAACGAGTTGGGGCCGGCGCGGGTGACACGGACCGGCAAATAGGTTCCCAGCAGGGAACCGTCATGGGAATCGGGGTGGGTGAAATTCAGCGTGCGATTGTCGGAGGTGCGGCCGATCCACTGGCCCAGAGCCTGATGGCGGCCCTCGACGAGCACCTCGCGCACGGCGCCGATGGATTCGGCGTTGTGGCGGATCTGGATGGCGCGCTGTTTTTCCTGCACAATGACGAGGCGGCGCTGCTTCTCTTCCTCGGGAATTTTGTCGCCCATCCGCAGGGCGGCGGTGTTGGGCCGCGGAGAATATTTGAAGCTGAAGAGGGAATCGTAGCGGACTTCGTCGAGGAGGCGCAGGGTCTGGTCGAAATCCTCCTCAGTCTCGCCGGGGAAGCCCACGATGATGTCGGTGGTCAGCGAGTAGGGGCGTCTGGCGTTCCGGATCCACTCGATGCGGCGCATGTAGTCGTCGCGGGTGTAGAGGCGGTCCATGGCGGCCAGCACTTTGGAAGAGCCGGATTGGACGGGCAGGTGGACGTGGTCGCAGATGACGGGGTTGGAGTCCATGGCGTCCACGATGGAGCGGACGAAATCGCGCGGATGCGAGGTGGTGTAGCGAACGCGGCGGATGCCGGGGATTTCGGCGACGCGGGCGAGCAGGGCGGCGAAATCCCAGCCGGCGGGGGATGGATCGCGGTAGCTGTTGACGTTCTGACCGAGCAACTGGATTTCGGTATAGCCCTGTGCGGCGAGGCGGCGCGCTTCCCCCATCACGCTCTCGGCGGTGCGGCTGCGCTCCGGCCCGCGGGTGAACGGCACCACGCAATAGGCGCAGGATTTGTCGCAGCCCTCGATGATGGTGATGTAGGCGCGGTGCGGATTGTCGCGGCGGGTGAAGGGCGTGTCGAAAGTCTCGTCGGTATCGAGGCTGAGGCCGGTGACATGGCGGTCGCCGGCTTCCAGTTGCACCAGCATCTCACCGAGGCGGGTGTAACTGGCGGACCCGGCCACCAGGCTGACGTGCGGGGCGCGCTCGAAAATTTTTTCGCCTTCCTGCTGCGCCACGCAGCCGAGCACGCCGAAGATCTTGCCCTTGCCGGCTTCACGTTTGAAGTTTTGCAGGCGGTTGAAAACCTTTTGTTCGGCCTTGTCGCGGATGCTGCAGGTGTTGTAGAGCACCAGGTGGGCTTCCTCGGGTGTCTCCACCTGGGAGTAGCCCTGGGCCATCAGCGTGCCGACGACCTTTTCGGAATCGTGGGCATTCATCTGGCAGCCGAAAGTTTCGAGGTAGAAGGTTTTCCCAGGCACGTTGCTTATATTGTAGACGAGCCTGAGAGGGCAATTTGGGCGGTGAAGGCGGGCCCGCGCGACTTTGCTAAACTTGGGACCGGGGGCCAATCCTTGAAAATCTTTCTCGACACCGCAAACCTGGATGAACTGAAGAAGGGCGCGAGCTGGGGCATCGTCGACGGCGTGACCACGAATCCCACGCTGATCGCGAAGGAAGGACGGCCGATCGCCGAACAGGTGCGATTGATTTGCGACATCGTCGATGGCGATATCAGCGCGGAAGTGGTGTCGACGGAAGCCTCCGCGATGATCAAGGATGGCAAAGAACTGGCCAAGATCCACAAGAACATCGTGGTGAAGTGCCCGCTGACGCGCGACGGCATCCAGGCGACCAAGGCGCTGTCGTCGGAGGGCATCCGCGTGAACGTGACGCTGTGCTTTTCGCCGGGGCAGGCGCTGCTGGCGGCCAAGGCGGGCGCCTACATCATCAGCCCGTTTGTGGGGCGGCTGGACGACATCGGGTGGACGGGGATGGACCTGGTTGGCCAGATTCTACAGATTTACGAAAACTACGGCTTTAAGACGCAGGTGCTGGCGGCGTCGCTGCGGTCGCCGCTGCACGTGGTGGATGCGTCGCTGGCAGGGGCGCACATCGGGACGATGCCCTTCAAGGTGCTCGACATGCTCTTCAACCACCCGCTTACCGATAAGGGACTGGATCAGTTCCTGAAAGACTACGCCAAGGCGTTTCCGGAGGCGCCGGCCCGGTAAGGCTTGCGGCGATGCGGTTTCCTCTGGGGTGGTCCTACGGCACGGCGCAGGCTGTCACGCTTGCGCTGGCCGGGATTCTGACGGTCCTGCTGGCGATTCTGGGATACCGATGGTGGCGGGATTCGCGCGTCACACCGGAAGAACGCGAGCGGCGCAGGCGCGACGCACTGGCGGCGCACGGCAAGATGGGCGATGCCGTGCTGGTTGAGATTCGCGAAGACGTTCTCTTCTATACCTATGCGGTGCGCGGCGTGGAATACACGGCTTCGCAGGATGTTTCGGCGTTAGCGGAGCGGGTGCCGGGCGATTACTCGTCGGTTGCGTCGGTGGCGGTGAAGTTCGACCCGCGCAACCCGGCGAATTCCATCGTGCTGGCGGAGGGTTGGAGCGGGCTGCGAGTGGAGCAGGCGGCGGGCGATCCGCACAACGAGGCGCGAGGCGCCTGACAGGCGGACGAGGGCGTCCGCTGCGGTCCAGGGGGACCGCCCCACCTAATGGCTGCAATGGTTACCGGGGCATCTCGTCCATCACAAGGACGCGCAACCGTGAGCCGTCCGGTCCTCCGCGAAACACACGCTCCATGGCCTTCTGGAAGTCCGCCGGCCGGGCGTTGGGAATATCCAGGAATTGCTGCGGATTCCGATCCACCAGCGGGAACCAGGAGCTCTGGATTTGCACCATGATGCGGTGACCGGAGCGAAACGTGTGCAATACATCCGGCATCCAGAATTCGATTTTCTCCAACTTGCCCGGCGTGAACGGCTCGGGCCTGGACAGGTTGTTGCGGAACTTGCCGCGGAAAGGCTCGCCGCGTACCAGTTGCTGATAACCACCCATGTACACGCCTTTGACATTCGGATTCGGGTCGGGATAATCGTTCGGGTACACATCGATCAGCTTCACGACGAAGTCCGAATCCGTGCCCGAAGTCGACACGCGCAACACCGGCGTGATGGGTCCGGCAATGGTCACGTCATGATCGAGCGGCTCGGTTTCGTAGGTCAGCACGTCGGGCCGGGTGGCGGCGAAGCGTTGGTCGAACGTCATGTAATCCACGGGCATTCCCAGGCCGGGGGCGAGTTCGCCGGTCGAGGGCACCGGCTTGTTGGGATCGCTCAGATACTCGTCGAAACCGGTCTCTGCCGGCGCACTCCATGAGAGTCTCCCGTCCGCATCGAAATACAACGAGCGAGCGACGGCGTTCTTGGGCGGCCACGCGTTGAAACGATGCCACTCGTTGCGCCCGGTCTCAAACAGAAACGCCTTGGGAACGTCGCCACCGGCGGCGGCTTTCAGCCCGTTGCCCTGGCCCTTCAGGTTTTGAATAAAGAACGGGAGTTCGATATTCTCCTGGAAATATTCGGCGGTATTGGAGTGGAAGTTCAAATTTCCCAATGTATCGCCGCGATCGCGAGCCCACCCGCCGTGACGCCATGGGCCCATCACCAGAGTATCCGGGGCGGTGGCGCCATTTTTCTCCAGGGAATTGAAGAGCTTCAACGGGCCGGCGAGATCCTCGGCATCGAACCAGCCGCCCACCCACATCACCGCGGGTGTCACATTCTTCATGTGCGGCGCCTGCGCCCGCGTCTGCCAGTATTCGTCGTAGGAAGTGTGCTTGATGGTGTCGTCCCAATATGGATTTTCGTGTTTGAGATACTTTTCGTTGGCATTCGACAGCGGACCCATGCGCAGGAAGAAATCGTAGGCGTCCATGGTTCCCGGATCGAACCGGACAGCCGGCTGCGGCCGCTCCGGTTCCGGTTTCCGCGGCATGAAGCCGGAGTAGAAACGGAAATTCGCGGCCAGGTGAAACGCGCCGTTGTGGTACCCGTCATCGCCATTCCCGACATCGCCCATGGGGGCCTGAGGAGAAACGGCCTTCAGCGCCGGGTGCGAATTGATCAGGCCGTGCGCCGCAAAAAAGCCCGGATAGGAGATGCCCCACAGACCCACCCTTCCGTTATTGTTCGGGATGTGTTTCACCAGCCAATCGACAGTGTCATAGGTGTCGGTGCTGTCATCAGTGTCTGTTGGACCGTCGTAATGGGCCTTGTGGGGCAGCACGTCAACAAACGTTCCCTCTGACATGTAACGGCCGCGCACATCCTCATAGACGAAGATGAAGCCCTCTTTCTCCGCGGCAAAGGACGGGCCGACCTGCGTCTTGTAGTTGTCGGCGCCGTATGGCCCGACGTTATACGGGGTCCGCTGCATGATGATGGGATACGGTTGTGACCCGTCCTTCGGCACGTAGACCGAAGCGAACAAGCGCACGCCATCGCGCATCGGAATCCTGTACTCGAACTTG
>JBEKYE010000318.1:0-6064 GCA_049511275.1 Bryobacteraceae bacterium | reverse complement strand
CGTTCGGCGGCGTCGCGCGCCGCGGGCATAGCCTCGTTGGAGCGGACCAGGCCGTCATCGACGCGATACTCGCTGGCAATGGACTGCCAGGCCCAGGCGAGAGCGAAATCGGAATCCAGACGCGTGGCCTCGGCGAAGCGTTCGGCTGCCTGGGTGACGGAAGCGGCGCCGGCTCTGCCGAACAAAGCGCGGCCTTGCAGGTAAGCATCATAGGCCTGGGGCGAAGGCGGACGCGGCGCCGGGCGCGGCTTGACGGCGGCGCGGATTCGCCCGGCGAGGGCGCGAGTTATTTCCCGCTGGAGGGAAAACGCGTCATTGGCCGGGCGGTGGAAGGTGGCCGACCAAAGCGCAAAGCCGTCATCGGTGCGGTGGAGCTGAGCGGTGATGCGCAGGCGGCCGCCATCCTTTTGGATGCTGCCTTCGAGCACCGCGGCGACACCCAATTGTCCGCCGATGCGGTGGAGATCGCGAGCCTGGTTCTTGAACTCGAAGGCCGAAGCGTGGGCGGCCACTCGCAGGCCGGGGATGCGCGCCAGGCCATCGATGATTTCGTCGGTGATGCCGTCGCCGAACCAATCCTGGTCGCTCGCGTGGGACATATCGAGGAAGGGAAGCACCGCGATGGAACGGATTTGGGCGCTGGCTGCGCGTGCGTGCCACCAGGAACCGGCGGCCGTGAGCGCGGCGACCACCGGAACGGCGGCCAAAACCCAGAGCCAGCGCCGGCGATGCGCGCGTGTGCCGGGCGAATCGGTGTGAGGGGTGCCAGGGTCAACGGGGGAAGGACGGATGCTCATGCCGGCGTGTCCTTCCATTCTACGCGCAAGCGCAAGGACGAACCCTTAGTCAGCGCTTGTCAGCGGCGGTAACGGAATCCGCTGGTGGCCGCGGAAGATCTCGGCGAACACTGCCAGAATTTCGTCGTGAAACACGCCATTTCCGGCCAGCAGGTGGTCGGAAGTGGTGACGTTGAGGGGCGCGCCGGTCATGTCGCTGACGCGCCCGCCGGCTTCCGAGACCAGCAGAGTGCCGGCGGATATATCCCAGGATTTCAAGCCGAACTCCCAGAAAAAGTCCAGGCGGCCGCAGGAGACGTACGCCAGATCCAGCGCGGCCGAGCCGGTGCGCCGCACGCCATGGGATGCCATGGCCAACTGGTAATAAAAAAAGATGTTGATATTGTGATGCCGCTTGCGGCTGGGGAAACCGGTGGAGGCCAGGCTTTCGGCCAGGCGTTTGGTGGCGGAGACGCGGACCCGATGGTTATTGAGGAACGCGCCGGAGCCGCGTTCGGCGGTGAACAGCTCCTGGTGGATGGGATCGTAGACCACGCCCGCAACGGCTTCGCCCGCGCGTTCCAGGCCGATGGATACGCAGAACATGGGAAAGCCGTGGGCGAAATTGGTGGTGCCGTCCAGGGGATCGACGAACCAGCGATAGTCGGATGAGCTCTCGTAGCCGCCGCCTTCTTCAGCGACGATGGCGTGGGCGGGAAAGTGCGAGCGCAAGCGTTCCACCACCAGCTTTTCGGAGGCGCGGTCGGCTTCCGTGACCAGGTCGAATTCCCCCTTGGTCTCGTAGGTCACGCGGCGCTCGTAGTAGCTGCTAAGCAGCGTGCCGGCTTCGCGTGCGATCTCGGCGGCGGTTTCCAGGTGATGCATTCGCTCGCCCGGGGCTAACCCTCTTCCTGGATGTATTTGATGTCGTGCTTGAAGATGAAGAGATTGGGCTTGCCCTTGCGCGTGAGGCGGATGAAGGACTTGTCGTAATACTCGATGGTGCCCGCCACTTCCTCGCCATCCTCCATCTTCACGCGGATGGGGGTGGAGTTCTCAATCAACTGTTTGAGGTATTTGGCTTCCTCGAACGTATGTTCCGGCGCACGCCCGGATTTTGCGGCTTGTTGTGATTCGCTCACTGCTGAGGCCACTTCTTTCTTCCGTTGGGACTCACGGTAGTTCGCGCGTCGGCCGATCCGGCGCCTTCCGCATCTCCATAATAGCCGTCGCGAGTGGAGACAAGCAAACCGGGCGAGGTGGTGGCCACTTGCAGTTTATGATACGGGTCCTTGGTGAGCGGCACGCCTTGCGGATAAAAGCTGAGAAGGTATTGCGTGCGCAACTCGGTGATGATGTCGGCGAAGGCCCGGTCGAGCTTGCCGGGGTCGGGAAAAAATGTTCGCCCGCCGGTGCGCTGGGCCATGAAGATGAGGGAGTGTTCGCCGCCGGTGTTGCGGCCCGCCTCGTTGGTGATCGGGATCACCACCACCGGATAGATGACGGCGTCGGCGAACTGGGCTGCCTTCAGGGCGGTCTGGATATCCACGCTGCTGGTGGTGTTGCCGCCGTCGGTGATGACCACGATCACCTTGCGGCCTTCGCGCGGTTCGAGAGAGCGCGCGGCCAGATGAATGGCGTCGTAGAGCGAA
The DNA here is from genome assembly GCA_049511275.1 of Bryobacteraceae bacterium. GTDB lineage: Bacteria > Acidobacteriota > Terriglobia > Bryobacterales > Bryobacteraceae > PALSA-129. Next base: position 3,636 of record JBEKYE010000318.1, on the reverse strand, counting down.
GTGCCGGCCTCGCCGTGGAGCAGCTTGAGACGGTTTTCGAGCGCCGCGTAATTGCGGGTGAAGCCGTGCTCCTCGCGCACCTCGTAGTTGAAGCTGTAGAGCGCCACGGCATCCTGCGGGTTGCCCTCCGAGAGCAGCGCGTGAAGGAACTTGGCGGCGGAATCCGTCTCGTACTTCAAGTCCTTGGCCGTGGAGCCGCTGGTATCGATCAGCAGCACGATGGAGAGCGCCTGCTCGGTGGTGCGCTGAAAGAAAGCGATCTCCTGGCGCACGCCGTTGTCGGAGATGGTGAAATCGGATTTCTCCAGCGCGCCCACGGGTTGGCCATCCGCGTTCTTCACCGTCGCGATCACGTGGACCAGTTGCACTTTGGTCTTGAAGACGGTGGTCTGGGCGGTGAGCGCCAACGCGCACAGAATCGCCGCGCCAATGTGTCTCAGGGCTCGCTTCGAAACAACCCGGGCCGCTGAATCGGTTATTTCCTGACAAGCCCTAGCCGGCCACCGGAACATTTTGGTCCCACTCTCCTCCCACCCAGACTTCTCCGTCGAGGAAGTGCTCCTTCTTCCAGATGGGGACGCGCTTCTTGAGCTGGTCGATGGCTTCGAGCGCCGCCGCGAACGCCGGGCGCCGGTGCGCGGCGGTCACCAGGATGGCGACGCTGGTATCGCCGATGAGCATGCGGCCGAGGCGGTGCACCATGGCGACGCGCTCGATCTCGCGCGAGCTGGCGAGATCGAGTCCGATCCGCGCCATCATCTTGAGAGCCATGGGCTCATAGCACTCGTAGTCCAGGCACAGCGTGGCGCGGCCGCTGGTGTGGTTGCGGACCGTGCCTTCGAAGGTGACGAGCGCTCCCTCGGCGCCCGTGAGCAGACGGGCCGCCAGGGCGCGGGTGTCGATGGCATGGCGGGTCAAAGCGAAGTAATGGCCGGCTTCGGCGATCTGGGAAGAAGCGCCGGCGCCGCCCGAGACGGGCGGCAGGAGGGCCACTTCATCGCCTTCGGCCAGGGGCGTGGAGATCTCCGCAAACTCGTGGTTCCGGGCGACTACAATGCTGCCGGCCAATTCCCGCATGCGCGGATAGCGGGTGGCATAGCATTCGAAGACGGAGCGCAGATCGGCTCCCGGCGGAAAATCGGCTTCGTCGGACGGGCGGCCCACCAGTTCCTTGAGCATCCCGAAAAACAGCACTCGCACATGCATGGGGGGATTATAACTTTCAGTCTAACAGACGGTTGCGGGCGGGCCGGGGTTGCAGGGGGGAAGCTGATAAAAAATGGGGGCCAGGCTTCGCCTGGCCCCCAATGGGGAGGGTACTAGATAAGGAACTAGAAGAGAAGCTTCGTCGAAAACTGGATATTGCGCGGTCCGCCGAACCCGGTGATCTCACCAAACGTGGAGCTGGTGTTGCTGGTGGTCGGGTTGCCCCAGTTGGCGTGGTTCATGATGTTGAAGAACTCGGCTTTGAAGTCAAGTCTCCACCGCTCCTTAAACCGGAACTGGCGGCTGAGGGCCATATCCCAATTGATGGCGCCGGGGCCATAGACCGCATTCCGTCCGAGGTTGCCAAAGGTCCCCGCCGGCTGGACTGCGAAGGCCGACGAATTGAACCAATCGCCCAGCGTCCTCGTGGCCGGGTAAACCGTGCTCGGCGAGACCACGTTCGGTCTGTCGAGGAGCTGGCCGCTGAGCGAAATGTCCTTGCCGCCATCGCTGAGCTGGATGGGGTTGCCGGTCCACAGGCTGCCCGACGGCGCCAGCGACCATCCGGAAGTGATGAGATTGAGGGCGCCGGTGCCGATCCCGGGGCTGACGGCCACTATCGAGGTGTTGAAGACCTGGCGGTGGTCGTAACCGCAATTGCCGCGTTCGCCGGTTGCCCGGTTGAGCGGATTCTGGTAAATCACGCCCGCCAGTTCTCCGGCGAAATCCCAGGAGCTGATGCAGTGGCTCAACGTGTAGTTGCTCAAAACCGTAAAATGGTGGGCAAAGCGTTTGTTGAGCGAGGCCAGGAGGCCGTTGTACTCGGAGTTGCCGCCGTCGTCGCTCTGTTGGATGTCGGCGTAATACTGGCCGGTGGCGGGGTTTGTCAGGTAGGTGAGGCGGCGGGAGTTGGCATTGGCTGCCGTGGAGGTCGTCGTGGAGCCGGTGTACATGGAATAGTTGACATCGGTCGAGCCCCAGATGTGCCGCGTGAGGTTGCCCAGGTAGTTGACCGTCACCAGCAAGTCATTCTTGAGCTGGCGCTGGTAACTGAGGTTGTAATTCATCATGTATTGCACTTTCATGCTGGGCGGTATGCTGACGTAGACGCCCTGGGTTGGGAAAAGAAGGTTCCCGGGGAACGGGTCGCCCTTGACGCCGTTCAGCGTGTAGTTTTGGAACGGACTGGAGAACGTGCCGCCAGCCGCTCCGCTAACCACCGTTACCGAAGAGACGTAGGGAGCGTTGGTGGTCCAGCGCTCGGGGTAGAACAGCTCGGTGGTGTCGTGCATGATGGCGAAGGAAGCGCGGATGGTCTGCTTGGCGTCGCCCTTGGGGTCCCATACCAGGCCGAGCCTGGGCGAGAAGGTGGCCCAGTGCGACTGCGTGAAGGCGTCGCCGCAGCAATCCTGAGAGTCCTTGGAGAAGACCAGGCCGGCCGGGGCGGTGGGATATTCGGTGCTGTGCCAATTCTGCAGGAACAACGGCCAACTGAATTGGTTGCCTCGCCCGTATTTATCGTAGGACGGCACGGATGGCTCCCAGCGGACGCCGTAGTTGATGGTGACCCGCGACGACGCATGGAAGGAATCCTGTACATAGGCGGCGATGACTGTCTGGCGCATGTAGTCGGAAATCACGTTGCCGTCGGTCAAGCCGGAGTACTGGCCGGTCAGCAGGTCCGCCAGGCCGTCGCCGGTGAAGGTGCCGTTGAAGGTGAACTGGCCGTTGGACTGTTGATTGTTGACGGAGTTGAACTGGTCTTTGCGGCCATCGAAGCCGAACATGATCTGGTGCTTGCCGCGGATAAGAGTGAAATCGTCGGCCAACTGATAGGTGTTGACGTTGAAGTCGGCGGGAGCGCAGGTGCCGCAGCCGACGTTGAAGCCGCCGCCCGAGTAACCGGACACGCTGAGCTGCGTGTAGTTCGGAATGGCAACGTACATATTGGAACCCAGAGTATCGGGGCTGAACAGATTGGGCGCATCGGCGCGGTCGTCCCGGCGCCGGTCGAAGGTCATGTGGAGAGCGTTGACCGCCGTGGGGCTAAGGGAGTAGGTATCGCCAATGGTCATGGTTTCCGCGCGGTCTTTGTTGCCCGAGGTGCCGGTGGTCAGAGCGTTATGGCCGTCGAAAAGCACCTCCGCCAGGTAATCGTACAGAAAGTAGCGTGCGTAAAAGGTTTGTTTGGAACTGACGATGTAATCCACGCGCCCAATCCATTGATCGTCGGGGTTATTGGCCAGGTAGCCAAAGGTGGACAGCCCGCAAGGGCTGGTGGAGATCGGGATATAAGTGGACGCCAGTTTCAGCCCGGCCTGGTCGAAGGTGGACACCGGGATCTGGTTGTTGGGATAGGGAGTACCGCTCGGGCTCTTCAAAGTTTTCGCCGCAGACAGGCAGCCGCCCGCCGATTTGGCGCCGTCGAGC
>JBEKYE010000317.1:0-6070 GCA_049511275.1 Bryobacteraceae bacterium | reverse complement strand
CGCTCTTTTTCGGAAAGGAATCGCAGGCTCATTTGCAGGGCGCGCCGCCGCTCCCGCTGCGTGGCGCTTTGCTGCGGGTCGGCGCCGCTGGCCGCCAGTTCCGGCAGTGTCTCCATCGCCACCGACGCCGGCCGCTTGCGCGTCATGTCGTGGCACACATTCACCGTGATCCGATACAGCCACCCGGGTACGTTCTCGACCGCGTCGATCTTGCCCAGGTTGCGGTACAGCCGCAGGAAAACTTCCTGGGACGCGTCCTGCGCATCTTCCAGCTTGCCCAGCAATCGCACCGCCGTCACCAGAACCAGGCGCTCGTGTTGGCGCATCAGGCTCTCGAAGGCCGCCAGTTCGCCCGCATTCGCGGCCGCTATGGTGCGCGCCCGGTTGTCGGAGTTTTCCACCGCGGCGGCCATCTCGAGCAGTGCCAGAGTTTTTATCCTTCCCACTAGATACAACTGCTCCCGCCGCCAAAGCGTGTATGGGAAATGTTGATACCCTAAACCTTCCAGACCATATGTCCGACAAGCTGGCCATCCCGGCGGACGAATTCCGGCGCATTGCCGGCCAGGCGGTCGATTTTCTGGCCGCCTACTATGAAACTCTGGCCGGGCGGCCGGTGCTGGTGCCCACCACCTCCCGGGAGATTCGCCAAAAAATCGACGAGCGCCTGCCCCCGCAGGGCGCCGATTTCGACGAACTGCTCCGCACCCTCCGCGATGTGATCTGCGAATATGCCCGCCACAACGCGCACCCTCGATTCTTCGGCTATGTCTCTTCGCCCGGAACCCCCATCACCGCCATCGGCAGCATGTTGGCGGCTGCTCTCAACATCAACGCTACCTGCTGGCGGTCGGCCCCAACCGGCACGGACCTGGAGCATTTGACCATCGATTGGCTGAAGGAAATGCTCCACTATCCGGCCGAGGCCGCCGGGTTGCTCACCAGCGGCGGCTCCATGGCCAACTTCGCCGCTCTCGCCGCCGCCCGCAGCCGCAAAGCGCCCGTCAATGTCGTCCGCGAAGGCATGGCCGCGGCCGGCCGCCGCATGTGCCTCTACGTCTCCGAAGAAGGCCATTTCTCCATCGCCAAAGCCGCCGGTATGCTCGGCATCGGCGAATCCAACGTCCGCTCCGTCGAGACCGACCACGAATTACGGATGGAGGTTGGCTCGCTGGAGCGCCTAATCGAAGCCGATCTCGCCAGCGGCCATCTGCCATTCTGCGTGGTGGCCAGCGCCGGGACCACTGCCACCGGCGCATTCGACCCCCTGGGCCCGATCGCCGAGGTCGCCCGCCGCTACAACCTCTGGCTGCACGTCGACGCCGCCTATGGAGGCTTCGGCGCGCTGGCGCCCTCCGCCTGGCACCTCTTCGAGCATATCGCCGAAGCCGATTCCGTGACCCTCGATCCCCACAAGTGGCTCTACCTCCCCGTGGGCTGCGGCTGTGTGCTCTATAAAGACCCCGCCGCCGCGCGCGCCGCCTTCCAGCACGGCGCCGAATACGCCCGCGTCATTGGCCTGGAACGCGACGAGGCCTTCGCGTTTTGGGATTACGGCCCCGAGCTCACCCGTCCTTTCCGCGCCCTGGACCTCTGGCTCCTCATCAAGTACGCCGGTGTGGAGCGGCTCAGCCAGGCCATCGAAGAGAACATCGCCTGCGCGCAATACTTCCAAGGCTTGGTGAACGTCAGTGACGATTTTGAAATGCTGGCGCCCGTATGTCTCTCGGTTTTCTGCTTCCGCTACAAACCCGAGAATTTCACCGGCGATCTGGACTCGCTTAACGAGCGCTTGCTGGTGGAGTTGCAGCGCGCCGGCAGCACGTATCTTTCGAACGCGAAGGTGCATGGCCGCTTCGCCCTGCGTGGCTGCGTGGTGAATTACCGCACCACCCGATCCGACATGGAGCGCGTCCTCGAAGACGTGCGCAAGGCCGGGATCCTGTGTATTTGACGCTCGCGGTTCCGTGCCGCCTTCATCCAGTTCAGCTCCCCCAGTAGCGAAGTGAGCCGGCCGTTGGCTTCTGACTTCCAAATCCCGCAGGGATTTCAAGGGCGAAGCCCTTGCCGGCTAAGTGTGCCGGGAAGCGAACTCGGGAAGCCATCTCTCCAGCACTTCCGCCAGCGGGCCCAGTTCCACCGGCTTCGAGAGATAATCGTTCATCCCTTCGTGGATGCATCGCTCCCGATCGCCGGACATGGCACTGGCCGTGACGGCGACGATCGGAGCGTATGGACTGCCCAACTCGCGAATGCGGCGCGTAGCTTCGAAGCCGTCCATCTGCGGCATCTGGCAATCCATCAAGACCAAATCGTATTTCTCCTGCTGCACCGCTGCAACGGCTTCGACACCATTGGCGACCGCGCGGGCCTGGTACCCAAGCTTCTCCAGTTGCGCCCGGAGCACCAGACGGTTGATCGGATTATCCTCTGTCACCAGGATTCGAGCCTCGCGCCGCGGACGGCCCGCTCCAGACGGCACCATCGAGCGTCCGTTGGCGGGTTGCCGGCGCCCCGTCCGCGCGGACCCCGGCGTAGACGCCAGGGACGGCTCAACCGGCCTGTCGAAAACCACCGTGAACCAGAATGTGGAGCCTTCGCCCTCCCTGCTGTTCAAACCAATCCTCCCGCCCATCATCTCAACCAGTTGCTTGGAGATGGCTAGCCCCAGGCCGGTACCGCCATATCTGCGCGTCAAGGATGCATCGGCCTGAACAAACGGCGCGAACAACGCCGAGGCCTGGTCCGGCCGAATCCCGATACCGGTGTCGGTGATCGAAAAGCCAAGCGTTGCCTTGCCGTTGTCCTGGCTCTCGAACCCCACCCGAACCGCCACTTCACCCCGTTCGGTGAACTTGATGGCATTAGCGGCCAGGTTGATCAAAACCTGGCGCAGGCGGTTCGGATCGCCACGCAGAAGCGACGGTGTTTCCGGCGTCGCCCTCCAGCCAAATGCCAGTCCCTTGGCGTTCGCCTGGGCCTGCAAAGTCCGGACAGCCTCCTCTACAATGCGGTGCGGGTCGAAGTCCACCTGCTCCAGCGTAATCTTCCGCGCCTCGATCTTGGATAGGTCCAGAATGTCGTCGATGAGAGCCAGCAGCGTCCGCCCGCTGGTCTCAATCACGCGCGCGTAGTCGCGTTGCTCCGCGGTGAGGTCTGTATCCAACAGCAACTGAAGCATGCCGATGACGCCGTTCATGGGCGTGCGGATTTCGTGGCTCATATTGGCCAGAAAACAGCTCTTCGCCCGGTTGGCGGCTTCCGCGGCCTCTCGCGCGCGAACCAGTTCCTCCTCGTAGTGCTTCTGTTCGGTAATATCCTCCGCGAGCCCGGCGACGCGAATCAGTTGGCCGGCCTGGTCGTGAACCGGAAAAGCCCGGTCCCGGATCCATTTCTCCTGCCCGTCGGGTGTTCGTATGCGGTATTCCTTTTCGACGGGCTCTCCCTGTATTTCCCTCGCAAACAACAAGCGGGCCTGGTCCAGGTCATCGGGGTGGACCGCCTCCAACCAGGACAGCGGGTTCTGGTAGAGGCTTTCGCAGGTCCGGCCCCAAACCTGTTCGTAGGCGGGGCTGACATAGAGCACCTTGGCGGTTGCCGGGGTCATCATCCAGAAGACTTTGCGAATGTGTTCCGCCAACTGGCGAAACTTCTCTTCGCTGCTCTGCAAGGCTTCCTCCGCTTGCTTGCGCTCGGTGATGTCGGGACTCAGGACGACGTGCCCCAGGAACTCACCGCCCGGCGAAAAGCGCGGCTCCGCATACGTGGCGATCCAACGCCATTCGCCACCGGCGCGCCGGACACGCGCTTCGGCCCTGAACGGCGCACGCTCTTCGACCGCGCGCTGCCGTGTCGCCAGGTAATTCGGTGCGTCGTCCGGGTGAAGCAGCGTCCGCCACATGCCCCCCTCCACCTCTTCAATAGTCATACCGAAAAACTCCTGGTACGTCCGGTTGACAAACCGGACTCCGCCTTCAGCGTCGGTCACCCACATAAAGGCCGGGCAGCCGTCGGCCATCACCCGGAAGCGCTCCTCACTCTCCCGCAGTGCCTCCTCCGCCCGTCTCCGTTCCGAGATATCTTCCACATGGGCCACGAAATACAACGGGCTGCCGGCCCCATCCCGCACCAACAAGAGCCTGACGCGGACCCAGACGACGCTTCCAGACCGGTGAAGGTACCGTTTTTCCATCTCCACGCAGGCCGACGGAGCGCCGAGCAGCCGCTCGAGCGTCCCCCTGCCCGCCTCTAGATCGTCGGGGTGGGTCAGTTCCGGCCAGCCTAGGGCCAGAAGTTCCCGTTCGGAGTATCCCAGCATCCGGCAAAACGTCGCATTCACCTGCACGAAGCGCCCATCGGTTGCGGTCAAGGCCATGCCGAACGGAGCGTTCTCGAAGGCACTCCGGAATCGCTCCTCGCTGTCCCGCAGCTTCTGCGCGGCGCGCCGGCGCTCGCCGATGTCATGTGCGATAACGGTAGATCCGACGATCTCACCGTCGGAATCCCTGATAGGCGAGACCGTGACGGTAACATCGATCCGGCGGCCGTCCTTGCTCAGCCGGACGGCTTCGCAGCTTCTGCCGGCGCCGTTTCCGGCCTTGGCGAGAGTATGGCTCCCTTCGTCACGGCAACCCGGCGGTACCAGAACGGAAGCGTTCTTTCCGATGATCTCATCGGCCGTATACCCGAACAGAGCTTCGGCGCTCTTGTTCCACCTGGTGATCGTCCCATCCAGCGTTACACTGCCAACGGCCTCGTCCGAAAACTCGACGATCGAGGCCAGCAAGGCACTTGACTCTTCGGCTTGTTTCCGCTCCCAACATGGACACGTCGTGCCCATTGGCTTCTTCCGAAGAGTAGTCGGGAAGATTCCGGCGGGCGTGTTGGCGACCACGGCCTCGTCCGGGCACTCCGCAATCGAAGCCGGAAGTCGTTTCCCGTCCTCGGCTGCCCGGCGTTCCCTCACTTCCCGCTTGATGGCCATGTAGCCGACGATTTCGCCACAGCGGTCCAGCACGGGGGTGATCCTCATCTCCTCCGAGTAAAAGGTTCCGTCTTTCCTCTGGTTGGTCACTTCGCCGTGCCAGGCTCGCCCGCTCGCGATGGTATCCCAGAGCTCTTTGTAGAACTCCGGGCAGTGGCGGCCCGATTTGAGGAGCCGCGGGTTTTGTCCGGCCGCTTCCTCGCGGCTGTATCCGGTCATCGCCGTAAACGCCGGATTCACATACTGAATTTCGCCGGAGGTATCGGTGATGACGACGGCATCCGCGGATTGCTCGACGGCCGCGGCCAGCCCGGCCCGCTCGATGTCCGCCTGCCGGCCGGAGGGCAAGGGAACCTTGGGCCCGGCGCCGCCATCCACCCGATCGACAGCGGGAGGAAAACCGCTTTCCTGACGCACGTCTCGCCTCTGAGGTAGCAATCTCACTTCTTACATATCGGAAAAAAGCGGAATCGGAATAGGCCCTCGCCGGTAACGCCGGCGGTCTTGTCTTGCCGCCGGTGTTCGGTGGGGCAGACCCCCGGGTCTGCGCGGGACGCCCTCGTCCCGCAGCCGGAACTACGAAATCAGCATCATACAAACGCCAGCAGGCCGACGAGGGCGTCGGCCGCAGACCAGGGGGTCTGCCCACAATTTGTGCGGATGTTCAGCAGTGGGACGATCCGGTCACGCCAGGAAGGCCCGACCGTCACAACCGGGAACTAAGCCCGCCCCGCGCAAGCCCTTAAACGTCCAGATTCTTCACGTCCAGCGCATTATCCTCGATAAACTTCCTTCTGCTCTCCACGTCTTCCCCCATCAGCGTCGAGAAAATCTCTTCGCAGAAATGCCCGCGGTTCGCCCGCCGCATGACGACCGTCTTCTCCGTCCTCTCGCAGTCCTTGAAATCAAACTTCAGCCCGTACCTAATATTCTAATTTTGTTATAAATCTTACGTGATAAAATAGGGTGTTCTTATGACCAAAATGCCCAAGCAGGATAAGGCAGGCGCGTCGGGCGGCTCCCTTTCAACGTCACCGGACGCCAGGCCGATCGAGCCCCAAAAGCAGGAGCTCTTTCTTCCGATCC
>JBEKYE010000316.1:0-6092 GCA_049511275.1 Bryobacteraceae bacterium | reverse complement strand
AGCAATACTCCATCGAGGCGGAAGTCACGCCCAACACTTCCACGCTGGCGGCCAAAACCAGCGTGCGTTTCCTGCCCTTGGGCGACGGCGTCACCTCGGCCACCTTCGAACTGAACAACGCGCTCAACGTGTCGCGCGTGGTGGGTGAAGACGGCAAGCAGATTCCCACTTCCCGCAACCAGCAGGATTCCACCTTGCGCTTGAGCTTCGAGCAACCCCTCGCCGCCGGCAAGGCCGTCACGCTCGTGTTCTACTACGACGGCCGCCTCACCGGCAACGAAGAATCGCCCGTGTTCGGCATCAAGTTCGCCGCCATCCATCCCGATTTCGCCTACCTCATGTACCCGGCCCGCTGGTTCCCCGTGAACGGCTACACCACCGACCGTTTCGCGGCCGACATGCACATCACCGTCCCCATGGGCTACTCGGTCTTAGGCAGCGGCCTGGATTCCCATCGCCTGGATGGCGATAAAAACATCTACGACATCAAATACACCCGGGCGTCTTTTCCCGGCAGCATCGCCGTGGTGAAGGAGCTACCCACCAAGGCGCAGTCCGAGGGCGTCACCACCAGCCTGTATTTCCGCGGTCCCGAAGCCGCCGCGGCGCAGGCCGAAGGCCAGGCCATCGGCACGCTGATGTCTTATTTCACCGGCCTGTTCGGCCTCCCGCCTTACGCCAACATGGCCGTCGTCGAAACCGAACCCGGGGCGCCCAATGGTTACGCCGCGCCCGGCATGATCTTTCTTTCGCCCGGCGGCATCGGCTCCCAGCCCAACCAGAAACTGCTCGCCAATCAGGTGTCGCGGCAGTGGTGGGAGGAGACCATTTCTCCCACTACACGCAACCACCTGTGGCTCACCAACGGCCTGGCCGCGTATTCGGAATTGCTCTGGGCGGAGCATCTGAACGGCGCCGGCGCCATGGAATCGCAGCTCAAGGACGTGATGGTGGATTCGCTCACCGTCGACACTATTCCCATCATTCAATCCGGACGCCTGGAAGATTACTCGCCGGAACTCTGGGCGCTTACCGGGGCCAAGGGCGCCGCCGTGATGAGCATGTTGCGCTATGTGATCGGCGACGAGAAGTTTTTCCAGACCCTCAAGGCCTACGTCGAACAGGATGGATGGAAACCCTCCAACACCGACGATTTCCGGAAGGTGGCGGAGAGCGTCTCCGGCAAGGACCTCGGCTACTTCTTCACCCAGTGGATCGAATCCAGCGGCGCGCCCGAGTTCAAACTCGAGTACACCATCTTCCGCCGCGAAAAAGGCTTCCGCGTCATGGGCAAGGTCACCCAGGATCTCGACACCTTCCGCATGCCCGTCGACCTGCGCATCGAAACCGAAGGCAATCCCGAGGAGGCCCGCGTGGAAGTCATCGGCACCTCCTCCGAGTTCACCGTCGATACCTTCGGCAAACCCAAGAACGTGATCATCGATCCCAACAACCATGTCCTGCGTTACGCGCCTCAAGTGCGTGTCGCGGTGGCCATCCGCAAGGGCGAGCAGTACGCCGAGCTCAGCGAATTCGGCGACGCCATCAAGGAATATTCCAGGGCCCTCGAAACCACCCGCAACAGCTCTCTGGCGCACTATCGCATTGCTGAGATTTACTTCCTGCAAGCCAGTTGGCAGAGTTCCCTGAACGAATTTCGTGAGTGCCTCAACGGCGATTTAGAGCCCAAGTGGACCGAAGTTTGGGCCCACATCAATATGGGCAAGATCTACGACATCAGCGGCGCACGCGAGCGCGCCGTCAACGAGTACAATCTCGCCATCCGCACCAAGGATGACACGCAGGGCGCGCAAGCCGAAGCCGCCAAGTATCTGAAGACACCCTTCGAGAAACCGAAGCGCGCCGACCAGTAGCCCGGCTGGTAAGACGTCCGCCCGGACTCCAGGTAATCGCTAGGTATAGCTGGACTTGATTGCGGCCGTACCACATAATGAACCAGAGTTTCAGGACTGCTTATCTCCAGTTGGCATGTGGCGTGCAGGGATAGGGCCCGACACACCAAGTGGAGGGTTCTTTCTGATGGCCAAAGGCTCTGTCGCTATTACCGTCGAGCGGTGTAAGGGTTGCGGATTCTGTGTGGAGTTTTGCCCTACACACGTGCTCGCGCTTTCATCGGCATTCAATTCCAAGGGATACCATCCGCCCCACGTTGTGGCCGCGGAGAAGTGCAGCGGTTGCGATCTGTGCGGAATGTATTGCCCGGACTTCGCGATTTTTGGAGCAAAAAGACATGCAAGCTGACGCTAAGGGCGTCCTGACCGGCGTTCATTTTCTCGACGGTGACCATGCCTGTTGTGAGGGAACCCTCGCGGCAGGTGCGCGATTTAGCGCAGGTTACCCCATTACCCCCGCCCCCGAAGTGGTGGAACGGTTCGCCCAGCGCATCCCGACGGTGGGCGGGGTGTTTATTCAGATGGAAGACGAACTGGCGGCCTCGATTGCGATCCAGGGGGCGGTTTGGGGCGGCGCCAAGGCGTTTACGGTGACTTCCGGCCCGGGGTTCTCGCTGATGATGGAGCATATCGGGTACGCGGCCATGACGGAGACGCCGTGCGTGTTCGTGAACGTGCAGCGCGGCGGACCGTCGACGGGGTTGCCGACGCTGCCGGCGCAGGCCGACATGATGCAGGCTAGGTGGGGGTCGCACGGCGACTATGGGATTGTGGCGTTGTGCCCGAACTCTCCGCAGGAATGCTTCGACCTGACGATCACGGGCTTCAACATCTCGGAAGAATTCCGCGTTCCGGTGCTGATGATGCTGGATGAATGCGTCGGGCACATGACGGAGAAGGTGGTGATTCCGGAAGCCGGCCAGTTGGAGATTACTCCGCGGCGCTACACTAAGCTGCCGCCCGAAGAGTTCCGGTTGTATGAGCCGCGCGAGGACATGGTTCCGGACATGGTGCGGGCGGGCACGGGGTACCGCTTCCACATGACCGGCCTGACGCACGACGAACGGGGCTATCCGAGCATGAACGTGGAGACGCAGGACCGCTCGGTAAGGCGGCTGGTCGACAAGCTGAAGCCGTTTTCGGGCGACCGCGCGCTTTTTGAGACGGAAGACCTGGAAGACGCTCGCGTGGTGGTGGTTTCCTACGGAATCACCTCGCGGGTGGCGCAGCGCGCCATACAACTGGCGCGGGCGCAGGGGATCAAGGCGGGCAAGTTCCGCCTCATTTCGGCGTGGCCGTTCCCGGACCAGGCTCTAGACGCGTTGGCCGGACGGGTGAAGGCCTTCGTGGTGCCGGAGCTGAACCTGGGCCAGATGGTGCATGAAGTGGCGCGGGTGGTGGCGGGCCGGGCCAAGGTGATTCCGGTGACGCACGCCGGCGGAACGGTGCACAATCCCGAAGTAATTCTGAACGCCATTGTGGAGGCAGCCCGATGAACGAACCGACTCTTGAGATTCCGTACGAGATGCCGCCGGAGGAGCGAAACCCGGTAGAGCCGTTTCTGCGGATGGACCGGATGCCGCACATCTGGTGCCCGGGTTGCGGGATCGGCACGACGGTGAATTGCTTCACGCGGGCGCTGCTCGATTCCAAGGCGGATCTGGACAAGGTGGCGGTGGTTTCGGGCATCGGGTGCACGGGGCGGGTGGCGGGTTACGCGCGGCTGGATTCTTTCCACACCACGCACGGGCGCGCCATTCCGTTCGCCACGGGGCTGAAGCTGGCCAACCCGGAGTTGCAGGTGGTGGTGTACTCGGGCGATGGAGATCTGTTCGCCATCGGCGGCAACCACTTCATCCACGCGGCGCGGCGCAATATGGACTTGAAGGTGATTTGCGTCAACAACCTCACTTACGCCATGACGGGGGGCCAGACTGGGCCGGCGACGCCGTCCCACGTGATCAGCGCGACTTCTCCTTACGGAGTTTTCGAACCCTCCTTCAACCTGGTGCAGTTGGCCGAGGCGGCGGGCGCAGCCTACGTGGCGCGCTGGACCACGTACCACGTGAAGCAACTGGCGCGGTCGATGGAAGAGGTCATGAAGAAGAAGGGCTTCTGCTTCATCGAGGTGATTTCTCCCTGCCCGACACTCTACCAGCGGAAGAACAAGATGGGCGACGGCCTGGACACCATGAAGTTTTACAAACAGATGAGCAAGACACGCAACGGGGCGCCCACCAGCGAGTGCGCGCTGACCAAGGCGGGCGAGATTGTGGTCGGCAAATTCGTGGACCGCGACCGCCCGGGTTATTTCGAAATGCTGAGCTCCCAGATGCACGAAACTCTGGGAGATCGTTATGCCGAGCCGGAGGTCATGTGCAGCGAATGTTAAGTGAAATTCGAATTGCGGGGTTCGGCGGCCAGGGCGTGATTCTGGCGGCCGCGGTGATCGGCAAAGCCGAAGCCATCTTTCATGGCGGCTACGCCTGCATGACGCAGAGCTTCGGCCCGGAAGCGCGTGGTGGATCGTCGAGCGCGCAAGTGATTCTCTCGAGCGAGCCGATCCTCTACCCCTACGTCGCGCGGGCGGACGTCCTGGTGGTGATGTCGCAGGAGGCTTACGCCAAGTTCGGGCCGCAGTTGAAGCCGGGCGGCATCCTGATTACCGAGCAGGACCTGGTGCACGTGGATGAGGCTCCTCGCGGCGTGAGGCTATATGGCGTGCCGGCGACGCGGCTGGCCGAAGAGCTGGGCCGCAAGATGGTGCTGAACATCGTGATGGTGGGGTTTTTCGGCGCGGTGACCGGCCTGCTGGAAGCCGACGATTTGCGGAAGGCGGTGGCGGATTCGGTGCCGCCGGCGTTCCAGAAACTGAACCTGCAGGCGTTCGACAAGGGTTACGAATACGGGTCGCAGTTGATGGTAAAGTTCGCGGACGTGGAAGAAGCGGTGTCGCTGGAATCGGCGTAAGACGGGCGGCAGATCGGCAAAACGGGGACAACCAGGCCGCCGCTGTTTCGCCCAGGAAGTCACGCAGTCCAACCTGTCGCCGCTCTTGCCCGCCTTGTAGGGATTCGAGTTACAATTGGACCCGGCTGCAATAACTGCTATGCCGTCTTGTCGTTGCAACGGGATGAATCCTGACTGCTGCTTTTGCTGCGGTACCGGGACTATCAGCGGCAAGCCCACAGTGAATCCAACAGTCCCGGCGGTCGAGGGGCGCCGGATCTCTCGGCACCTGCGGATAGCCCAGGCCGTCAGCTCGCGAAAGGCTTCTTCATCTGCGCATCCGCTTTGCTGCTGCCTGATTTGCAGGCAGACCGTCCAAGGGGAACGACTTTCCTGGCATCAGTGGACAGCGCACAGGATCAAGAGGGCGAATCCAGTGAAGGGGGGGACCGCCCGAGTTCGCGGCATAAGCGGACCATTAGGGGCGTTTCGAGTTGGCGAGATTGTGTACCACACACAGAGTGGCGGCTTTGGGAAGGTCCTCAAGCGGGGACGGTGGTTCTTCGAAGTTGCTTTTGTTGGCGGCGGGGGCCTCCAAGCATGTGCGTATGAACCAGCTTTGTTCACCGGCGAGGTGCCCCGCGAACAAATCGAAGCTCTTCGGACGCTGTCATTGCCCGCAAACCGTTGGCGACTAAAAGAGGGAGCGCCTATCGACCACCAATTGTATGGGCTGGGGACTGTTTTGGAGTCATCCCCGAACATTCTGAATGTGAAGTTCGTCGATGGTTCAACCCGGAGTCTGGACCGTTACGGGCAGGCGGATAGGTTTATGGATGTGTTGACGGGTTCTCTCGAACTGGCCCAGGAGTACATCGCGCTGGGTCCGACCAGGCCACGACTGCTACAGCGGGTTGCTGCTGACGTTTTGGACGGTGGCCGCAGCCCAATTCCAGATGCGAGTAACCCACTTGCGTTACCAATTCCGAATACACACAAAGACTTTGCGACATCGACAGCCCGCACTGCTGGGCGATCCCGGAAGCGCCCGCGCCGCGCTAAGACCCAATGTCCTCATTGTGGCGTGTGGGTTTCAGTGAAAAACATCAAGAGTCATATCAAGAAGGCTCATCTGCAAGTAACCTTGACCCCGGCTTCCAAGAAGGCCCATCGGTGCACGAATTGCGGCCGGGTGATAATCGCAGGTGAGGCAGAGTTCTGTTCCACGAA
>JBEKYE010000315.1:0-6180 GCA_049511275.1 Bryobacteraceae bacterium | reverse complement strand
TCTTTGCGCAGGTGGACGCGCTGGTGGCGCCGGGCCGTGCGGGAGGCGCAACCAAAATCGATGAGCCAATCGACAGGGGCGCGCCGCCGCCGCCGGCCGGCACGCCGCAGGGCCTCGCCGGACTGATCCCGGCGGGCAACCTGGCGGGGCTGCCGGCCGTCGTGCTGCCGTGTGGCTTCGCGGATAATCTGCCGGTGGCGCTGCAGGTGGTGGGCGCTCCGTATTCGGAGAACCTGCTGCTCTCGGTGGGAGCCGGGTTCCAAGCCCGCACCGACTGGCACAAGCGGCGTCCGCCGGGGCTGTAAGGCTCTTCGGCCGCATGATATCTTCGCGAGAAAACTGATGATTCACAACCACACCCGCACAGCGAGCCACACGCGCACAGCGAGCCGCGACTTGTCGCTCGACCGTAAGGGAGCGGAGCCCGAATGGCACAACACCACCCGCCGAAGACTCTAGGTTCTTCCCCGGGGCCGCCGGGGAAACCACACATCGCGCGCAAGTGGTTCGTCAGAGGCCGTGTGCAGGGCGTTGGCTTTCGCTACTTCGCGCAACGCGCGGCGGTGGGACTGGGGCTGAGCGGTTATTCGCGCAACCTGGACGACGGGCGCGTGGAAGTGTACGCCGCCGGCAACCCTGACGCCATCGCCGAACTGGCGGGCCTGTTGCATCGCGGGCCGCGATGGGCGGACGTGCGCGGCGTGGAAGAGGTTGAGGCCGCGGTGGAGCAACGCGACGGCTTTCGGGTCGAGCCGTGATGGGGAAGTTAGAAGTTAGAAGCTCGTCGCAGTGGAGCAGCCGCTTCCGCCTGCAAACCCTTATCACAGTTGTGCACGCGCACGACCCAGTTCCTTGACTCCCAATGGAGCAGGCTTCCAGCCTGCAATTGGAGTCTCTACATTCTCGAGCTTCGTTAAGACCAACTGGTAGCGCCGGCGGTCTCGCCGCCGGTGTTTGGTGGGGCAGGATGGTATCCTGCGCACCGATTGTCAATCGGTGCCGCGTCGACACTTGTGTCGACGCTGAGCAGGCTTCCAGCCTGCAACGCCGACATTCTGGTCGGCGTTTTGGGGAATCACACCTGCGCGGCGCTGCCTTCTAACCTCTAACTTCCCCGCACCCTATTGTCTTGCCGCCGCCACCATGGGCCCGGGTTCCGTACGTCCCAGCGTGTCGTACAGCGGTTGCGCCGGCTTCAACAGCGGCCCTTCGTCGGCTACCGATATGGCCAGCACCCGGATCTTGTCATTAGTCGGCAAAGTGATCGTCTTAGCGCCGGCCGGTAAGTCGATGCCGTAGGCGAATAAGTACGAATACTGGTACGGCTCGTTCAATCCGTCGGCGGTGTGGTGGTGCGTGCAGTACCACGCCAGGTCGGCAGGCTTGATAAAGCCGGGAGTCATACCTAGAAAATCGTCGGGATAGCGTGGCTCGCTGCGCCCGCCACCGCCGTTGGCCGGTGAAGATGCCATGGGCCATACGGCATGGTTGGCGGAACTGGCCCAATCGCGCTGCGGCAGATTCCATACGCGGGTGTCCCACTGGCCTATAAATCCACCCCAGTTTTCAATGGTGAGATCGACGGGCTGGTCGCCCACTTGGAAAGTGGTCTTTTGATCGCCTTCGGCGGCAGCCGCCAGCACGTAGACGCGGTTGAACTGACCCGCGGGCAGCGCGATGGTTTGTCCCTGAACAGTGACCGCATTGCTCTTGCCCGTCCCGGCTGGCGCAAGGTTGAAATCAACGCCGTTGAAGCTCAGCTTCGTGGGAAGCATTTCGGCGGGCATGGCGTTGCCTTTGGAATCGAAGCCGCCCACGGTCTTGGTGTCGTCGTTGCTCGAAACTGCCCGGTCGTAGGTTAGAGTCACCGGTTTGGATGTTACAGCCGCGGCTTTGGCGGCCGGCGCACCTAGCTTCAAGGCGAATGTATGCGGCTGATAGGCCGTGAAGTTAGTAACCAGCGTGCCGTTGGATAGGGTCGGATTGCCCGGCAGGGGCAGTTCCTGGCCGTTGAGTTCGCGGGCCGCGGTAATCGGTCCGGCAAATTTCACCACCACGCGCTCCTGCGGGCGGCCATCCATTTCCACCATGCGCAGGATCACTTCGTCGCTTGATTCGGCCTTTTTCAGAGCCATCACCTGGATGCGCGGGTTGCTGATGGAAATCAAAGAAAAGCTCTTGCCGAGCGCGCCGGCGTGTTTGCCGGCCTGGAACGCGATCAGCGGCTGGTTGAGGCGGTAGGCCTGCCAATCGGTGTCGCCATCGTGCCACGTGCCGGAGTGGCCGGCGATGCCGAACGTGAATTCGTGATGGCCCCAGTCCTGGTTGGCCTGGTCGGTGTAACTGGTGTCGACGCCGGGCGTGCGCACCAGCGTAAGTCGGATGGTGTTGTTGTTGGGCTTGTCGGAGCCGTTCTTACAATCGGTGAGGATGGTGGCGCCGAAAGTGTTGGAGCGGTCGGTGAGATCGATCCACTGGTGAGAGGCGACTTCGAACTGGCGCTCGCTGGCAGTGGAGCGGCGGACGGTGCCGAGGCCCCAGTTGTAAGTGGCGTCTTCGTTGGTGGCGCTAAGTGGGAAGGTGGCCTTGAGGTTGGCGTAGAGCGTCTTCCAGTCGATCACTTCGCCGAACTCCACGCGGTTTCCCGCGCCGCCGGCGGAAAGGCTGACGGTCTGAACGAAGTGCGAGCCCTCGGTGTTGGCGCGGGTTACTTCCAACGTGACGCGCGCCGGTCCGTTTTCCTTGATGCGGGCCTGCCCGCCGCGCACGTATACGCGGGGCGGCGCCTGTTCCTGGTCGAAATCCATGTTCCAGGCGGGCCACTGCGATGGATGGTCGTTGGAGATGGCCAGGCGCATGGGGGCGGAGAGCAGTTCGCGGTCGATGGACTTATCGAAGATGCTCGAGACGTCGCCATTGTTGTCGAGGGTGACGCGGTAGCGTTGGTTCTCGATCGAAGTGGGCGTGGCGTCGGCAGCGCCTCCGCGCCCGCCGCGTCCGCCGCCCTGGCGCACCGTGGCCTTTAAGGTGGACGGGCCAGCCTCGGTGGCGGGCTCAACGTCATAAACCGAGTAACCGGCCGAAGGGACCTTGGCTAGGAAAAGTACTTTGCCGTTCTCGTACTGGGCGGGCACCGGCTGGCCGTCGGGTCCGGTGACGCGGACAAAGTTTGTGCCTGCGGGAAGCGGCAGGTTGGCCTCCACAACGTCTTCGCGCGCGACGTTGAGCGGGTTGAAGACCACCATGGGCGTGCCTTTGGCCTGCGTGTCGAGCACCGAAGCCACCGATTCAGTGGCATTGGTGAGAACGCCGGAGAACTGGTTCATGGCGATGACGTCGTCATTCCAGATGAACTCGTACGAGCGGGGAGTCGCGGTGCCGGCGGCGGAATCGTGGAAGTGGCCGGCCAGCACCTGCGTCCAGGCGTTATTGAGGCGGGACTGGGGATAGGGCCGGCCACCCAACCAGGAGGCGGCGACGGAAGCCTCTTCGGCCGCGGCGGCGAGCAGTTCGTTCTTGCGGTTCCATCGCTTGTGATACGCCTCCGAGGTCAGCGATCCGGCGGAGTGGTTGATCAGTTCGAGGTCGCCTATCACACGCGGCATGCGCGTCATCATGTCGGGTTTGATATCGAGGAACATCTGATCGGCCGCCGCCGGGATGACGGTGAGCGGCCCGTCGCCCACTCTCACGGGCGGTCCGGGTGGAGGAGTTGGCGTGGTATTGGCGCCCGGCCGTCCGCCGCCGCCGCGGCCACCCACCGGCAGAACGGTTTCGCTCTTGGTGACCATGGCCTCGAGCATCCGCGCGGTGTATTCCTGGGCGGCGCCGCCGGTGTCGCCGGTTCCGACGTACTTATAGTCGGCGTAGACGCCGGTGACATCGCCATCGAGTTGGACGCGCTTCACCCAGTTGTCTTCGCCGCCGCGCCCGCCGCCGGGAGCGGGCTCTTTGCTGAGGTCGGTCGCGATGTTGCTCCCGTAGCCGCCGGGGTTGAGAGCCGCGAGGATCGTCTGGCCGTCCGGGCCTTCCCAGATTCCCACGTTGAACGGGATGCCCATGGGCGTCTGCTCGGGCGAATCGGGGCCGCCGACTTTGGGCGCCGGCTGCCAGCCGGACGAGAGCTTCTGAGTGGAAAAGCCTTTGACGCCGGCGTGCGCCAGCAGGCTGGGCAGCGAGGCCGGGAAGCCGAAGCAATCCGGCAGCATGTATTCGGCGCTGGCTTTGCCGAATTCCTTGCGGAAATAGGTATTGCCGTACAGCACCTGGCGAATGATGGCTTCCGCACTGGGCATATTGACGTCGCCCTCTTCCACGGACGAGCCGGCGGGATACCAGCGGCCGGCGGCGACGTATTGCCTGACCTTCTCGTAGTCGCGCGGGAAGTATTCTTTCATGAGGCGGTAGCGGTTGGAGCCGGTCCAGTTGAAGACGTAGTGCGGGTACTTTTCGATCAGATCGAAATTCACCCGCATGGTCTTGAGCAGGTATTCGCTGATGGTCTGCGGGAACTCCCAACGCCATTGCGTATCGAGGTGCGCGTAAGGCACCACATAGAGGGTGGGGTGTTTGGTGATATCGGGGGCTTGCACGGTCTGCGGCTGGCCCACGGAGCACAGGCAAAGCATTGCCCAAAACGGTAGAGTCTTCTGAAGACGTGACATGATCGGGTCTCCCACGGTTCTTACATTTATCACAAAGACGCATCTTTAATTAAGCAACCCCCAGGGGTGGCCACACAAGGGAATTTGGAGATGGCTCACAGGGAAGTCACTGGGAATTCAGGGTGGCGAATCGCACTGTGAAGGGGGCTGGCCGCCCTTCTGGCGGTTCACTCTGGTTATTTTTGATTCGAAGACTACCACGCGAATGCCCGAACCGCAAGCTCCGGACGCCCGGCCCGTTGGTGCCGTGTACGCAGCCGCCCGATTTTCTGCCGATTGTCAAGTCAGGCGGAGACGGGCTCTGCCGGCGAGCAACCCGAAGTGGTTATCAACTCCACGGGCCGGGTAGGTACACCCGGCCGGTTCCTCCTTGGGACTACCGGTTGTCGGCGTTACTTGGAGGTCGCCGTCGCGCCGGCGTTCTTCACGTACTTGTCGAACCAGGTGAGCTTCTCCCAGTTGACGTGCTCAATGGTCTCCTTGCCGCGATAGCCGTGGGCTTCGAACGGCAGGAACACCAGCCGCGTGGTGCCGCCGTTGCCGCGAACGGCTTCATACATGCGCTCGGATTGAATCGGAAAGGTGCCGCTGTTATCGTCCGCTTCGCCGTGGATGAACAGAAGGGGCGCCTTAATCTTGTCGGCGTACATGAAGGGCGACATCTTGATGTAGAGATCGGGCGCCTGCCACAGCGTGCGGCGTTCGTTCTGGAAACCGAACGGCGTGAGGGTGCGGTTGGGCGCCCCGCTTTCGGCGACACCCGCCTTGAAATAGTCGCAGTGCGCCAGCAAGGTGTCGGTCATGAAGGCGCCATAGCTATGGCCGCCCACGCCGACGCGCGCCGGATCGGTGACGCCGATCTCGACGGCCTTGTCGATGGCCGCCTTGGCGTCCATCACCACCTGTTCCACAAAGGTGTCGTTGACCGTGGCGCGGGAGCCCACAATCGGCATGGATGCGTTGTCCAGCACGGCGTAGCCATCCAGCGCGAAAAACACCTCGGAATAGCCGCCGATTTCGGTGAAGCGCATGCGGGAACCGGTGACGGCTACAGCGTCGGCCGCGGTCGCATCATCGTACTCGCGCGGATAGGCCCAGAGCACCGTCGGCAGCCTGGTGCCCTCTTTGTAGCCAGGCGGCAGATAGAGTGTGAAAGACATCTCGACGCCATCGGGCCGCTTGTAGGTGATCAACCGCTTCGCGACCTGGCGCATGATGGGCTCCGGATCGGGGAAGTTGGTGAAAGCGGTCATCTTGCCGTCGGCCGTCCGCACATAGTAATTGGGCGCCTCGGTGGGGCTTTCGCGGCGCGTGAAGAAACTCGCGCCGTGGTTGTCGAGCAGCGCTTCCACCGCCTCGTAGTGATCGTTATCGCACTGGAACAGGCGATCCTTCTTCAGGGTGGTCAGGTTGAAGCGCTCGAGGAAGGGATGATCGCCTTCGGGTGAGGGGCCGTTGCCGGTGAGGTAGATGTTGTCGCCGTCGAGCAGGATGCCGCGCTCGCCGTTGGGCAGCG
>JBEKYE010000314.1:0-6357 GCA_049511275.1 Bryobacteraceae bacterium | reverse complement strand
GGGAAGGGAGCCTGCCACGGTCCAGATGCATGCTCGTTATTCCGCGCTTCTCATGCTATGCTTTCACGGGGTTCATTCTCTGCGATGAGCTCAAGCGAAATTCGTCCACAGGCTGACGCGCAGGCAACCAGCAAGGCCATGGCGCCCGGGGTGCGAGCCCCTTACACGGGCTCGACCATCGGCACCATCCCGGCGGGGACGCTGGCGGATCTGGAACTGGCGGTGCAACGGGCGCAGGCTGCGCAAACGGCGTGGAGCAAGCGCACGTTTGCCGACCGCGCGCGCGTCTTCCTGCGGTTTCACGACCTGCTGCTGGAGCGGCAGGATGAGGTACTGGATCTCATCCAGTGGGAAACCGGCAAGGCGCGGCGGCACGCGTTCGAAGAGATTCTGGACACAGCCATCGTCACGCGCTATTACGCCAGGCGGGCACAAAGGCTGCTGCGGCCGCGCCGGCGCAAGGGCGCGCTTCCCCTGCTGACCCTGACCCGGGAATTCAAATCTCCGGTGGGCGTGGTCGGCCTGATTGTTCCCTGGAATTATCCGTTCAATCTGGCGGTGACCGACGCCGTGCCGGCGCTGATGGCAGGCAACGCGGCCGTCCTGAAACCGGACGTGCAAACCAGTTTCACGGCGCTCTGGGCGGTGGACCTGCTGCGCCAGGCGGGTCTTCCGCCGGACGTATTCGGCGTTGTCACCGGGGAGGGACCGCTGCTCGGGCCGGCGCTGGGAGAGCGCGTGGATTTCATGATGTTCACGGGCAGCACGCGCACCGGCAGGCTGGTGGCGCGGCAGGCGGCGGAGCGCTTGATCGGCTGCTCGCTGGAACTCGGCGGCAAGAACCCGATGATCGTGCTGGCGGATGCGGATCTGGATGGGGCGGTGGATGGCGCCATCCGGGGATGCTTCGCGTCGGCGGGCCAGGTCTGCGTCTCCATCGAGCGGATTTACGTACACCAGTCGATCGCCGAGCGATTCCTCGCGAGCCTAGCCGAGCGCACGCGCGCGCTCAAGGTGGGCGCCTCGCTGGACTACTCGATGGAGATGGGGTCGCTTACCGGGGAGCGGCAGCTTCAACGCGTGGAGGAGCATGTCCGCGAGGCAGTGGAAAAGGGAGCGGTGCTGCTGGCCGGCGGCCACCGCCGTCCGGACCTGGGCCCGCTGTTTTACGAGCCTACGATCCTGGCTTCCGTCACGGAGCAAATGCAGGTCTACGCCGAGGAGACCTTCGGTCCGGTGGTGTCGGTCTATCCGTTTTCGACCGAAGCCGAGGCGGTTGAGCGGGCCAATGCCACCCGCTACGGTTTAAACGCGAGCATCTGGACGCGCGATGCCGCTCACGGCGCCAGGCTGGCGCTAGAGATCCGGGCCGGCAACGTCAACGTGAACGAGTCCTACGCGGCGGCTTGGGGATCGGTGGATGCGCCCTGCGGCGGACGGAAGGAATCCGGCATGCGCGCCCGGCACGGGGCGGAAGGCATCTTGAAATTCACCGAAACCCAGACGGTGGCCGTGCAACGCCTGATGCCGGTGGGGACGCCGCGTTGGATGGATGCAGCCGTGCACGCGCGCTGGATGACGCGCCTGCTGAAGTTGCTGCGGCGCATTCGGGTGTTGGATTAGGCGCCTGCAGCGTCAACGTCGACCTTGTCGATGTTGAGAAGTGAGAAGTCAGGAGTCAGAAGCCGGGGGCCCGTGGCCGGAGACGTTGCGCGAAAGCGGAAAGAGGAACCAGATTCACCGCCGGAACTTTCCGAACAATCCGGCCGCCGCCAGCACCGAACTCAAGAGCCAGAAGGTGCCCGGCTCGGGAGTGGCGCTGTTGGGCGTGCCCTCGCCGAAGTCATCGGCAGCCGCCGCGCCATAGAAGCCCAAGCCGATTGCGGTCCCGCCGGGATCTGAGGCAAAAGTGTACGTATAGGTCTGCTGGGCAACGCCGGTGAAGGTAGGGTCGATGTAGAGGGTCGCGCTGGTCCCGGAAAAAGTGGCCCACATAAGCGCCGACGTAAACGTTTGAGAAAGTGCCGCAAACAGGCCGCCTCCATTATTCCCATAATAAAAGCCGTAGTAGTCAAATGCGGAACCGTCCCCGTTATTCTGCACCTTGATAAAGAAGTTGTCGCCGGTATCCGTGAAATCCAAGTCCAGGGCGATGTACTGCAAGCCTGTCCCGTTATCGTAGACACTGACAAAGGCGCTGGTGGAAGACGCGCCGTTGAAAGTGGCCAAAGACACGTTGCTGATCGCGGTTGCCTGGTCATTCAGGATCTGATCGGTGCCAGCCTGTTGGGTCCAGTTCGGCCCCAGGGTGGCCGCGTTGGGGCGGTTGAAGTCGTCCAGGATTGTCCCCGCACTGGCGGAGGCGATTGCAGCAGTGAACAAAAGTACGAAGCGAAGTTTTGCCATTTCAGTCCTCCGAGGATTTGAGCCACAGATTAACCGGGATCTGTATTCTTGCTCCCGTTACGAATCAGCCCGGAATTTTTATATCGGAGCTCAAAACCTGATTGTCTCATTCAGGTTACGTCTGAAAGAAGTCCTTGGTCAAGGCCTTTTCGCCGGGCTTTGTTGTTTGGAGTACTGGACCGGCCAGCACCCGGCGCCGATTCGTGTGAATCACTCAGATCGGATATCGCGAGAGGATCTCAAGGGCGGAGCCCCTGGCTCGGGCTCCTGCCCGCCAGGCGGTGGGCCACCACGTCGAAGACAATCGGGTTGAACGCCAGGCCGATGTGGGTTGCCGAGACTTCGAAATCGACGCCGGGATGGCCGGTCCGGCAGACGTGCCAGTCTACGATTCCATCGGACTTGGTGTAGATGGCGGTCTGCATCACGGATTTCGGCAGCCTGACCAACAGGGATTCCAGAAAGTTGCAGGTGCATCCGGCCGTGTAGCACGCCGGCAATACACCCTTGCCGTGGCGTTCCAGGATCTGCCCGCGCACCAACTGGGCGGCGCGGAGCACCGAATGGTGCAGCGAAACGCCCCGGAACGGCGACCCCATGGTAATTACCGAAGCGATGCGGTCGGGCATCTGGGATGCCGCCGCGCGGGCGATGACGCCGCCCAGGCTGTGCCCCACCAGGTGGATCTTTCTGCCGGTTTCCTTATAGGCCTTCTGTATGGTTTCTTTCAGTTTGTACTGGATCAGCAGATTAGGGCACTCGGCATTCAGGCCGATTCCCGAGAAGTAGGCCTTGTACCCGATGCGGTTGATCCAGGCGCGGAACTCCGTCAAATACAGATCCGTCAGCAGGAAACCCGGAATGACGACTACCGCCGAGCCGTCTCCCGGGGGTATACCGAAACCCCAGTACACGGGGGACAGGCGCAGGTAGACCATTTCGATCCCCACCAGCAACTCGTTCCAGATGGGCAAAGACAGAGCTTCGTGGGGCTTGCGGACCTCGGAGGGCTTGCTGGTGCTGGAGCGACGGGAGCCCATCCGGATTAGTGTACCCTAGCAGGCTATGGTTTGGAGGCGCTTTATTTCAGGCGGAGGGGGTCGACTCTTGCGCCCCTCCGCCTTCCGGGAGCCGGCGGCAGCCTCACGCTGTCTCGACAACGGCCTTGCGCCGCGCGGACACGGGGCGCTTCCGGCCCGGTTTCGGATGCACGGGCGCCGCGTGCGCTTTGGACGCCTGGTGCGGGGGCTTGACCATCAGGTTCAGCAAGGCCTCCTGGGACTCGACGAAGCCCGCGGCCGTATGCCGGGCCAATTCGCCCAGGGTTTCCACGGGGAGCGGGTTCATGGCGGCGATGGCTTCGCGGGCGGTCTTGGCGTTCACCTTGAGTTGCTGGGTGGCCACGTCGAGCAGTTTCTTCTGGGCATCGATGTAGGCCTCGGCGCTCTGCCTTGCCAGCTCGGTCAATTCGGTTTTTCTGGCAGCGGCGTGGGCCTTGCCGTTGGTCGCCTTGCCGGTGGCATGGGCGGTTTCCTCCGCCAACACGTCCAGGAACTTCTTCTGGCTGCGCACGAAGGTTTCCATGCTCTCGCGCGCCAGGGCGGTCAGGTGGATGCCTTCAAACGGCTCGCCGCTCTTGGCGGAATCGATCCACTCATCGGTCTGCCGCGCCGCCATGGTGAGGAAATGCTGTTGCATGCCGATGACCGTATCGACACCGCGGCTGAACAGATCCGTCACGGCGGCAGCGGGGGCCCATCCGCCGGCCCGTTCGTGCACCGCGGTTGTAAGGATTTCGTTCTCGCGCTGCGCCAGGTTCAACAGCACGCGCTGTGCGGCGATGAAGTTCGAAATGCCCTCGCCGGCCATTTCGGTCAGCGCTGTGCCCGCCACGTTGCGCGCCTCAACCAGTCGCTCCTGGAAGGCACTGAACGTGCGGGCGTTTTGCCGCATCACCAGATCCATCAGGATCCGTTGAGAGGCGAAGAAGCTTTCAGTTCCCTGCCGCAGCCATCCCGCCAACATGGATATGGGGGAAGGCTCCCGAGCCGGAACAGTTTTCTCTGGCATGATGATTACTCCTTTTTGCTGCAATGCAGCATACAGCTCTAATATAGACCTAAAGGCTGTTTTGTGTCAATATGAAGTTGATTGAACGCAACGCAGCAAAGGGTTCGGCTGTAGGAACAGGCTACCGTGCTGATCAGGAAATACCCCAACCGCCGCCTTTACAACACCTCCGCCAGAGCTTACGTAAACCTGAACGATCTGGCCGCGCTCATCCGGCAAGGTGAAGAGATTCAAGTGGTTGACGCCAAGACCGGGGAGGATATCACGCGTGTGGTGCTGACCCAGATCATCGTGGAAGACGCCAAGGATGCGCCTACCGGGTTGCCGCTCGAACTACTGCGCCAGTTAATCATGGCGTCGGACCGGGCCGGCCAGGAATTCATCATGTGGTATCTGAAATCCGCCTTCGATACCTACGAAAAAGTACAGGATACGGTACAAAACCGGCTGAAGGACGTACGCTCGGCCGCGCTTTCGCCGCTCAACCTGGTGAAAAGCCTGCTCACCCCTTCAGCGGACCCGAAGGCGGAGGATGAACTGGAGCAACTGCGGCGGCGCGTGGCGGAACTGGAGCAGCGGCAGCAAAAGCCTCGGGGCCGCGGAAAGACCCGATCAGCGCCGCGGCCATAAGGAAGCGGCTTGGCGAGAGGAGGACTGCGATGGGACTATCGTTCCTGGCCGGAATCGATCCGGGGCCGCTCGCCTTATGGGCAAGCATGTTTGCCGGTGGCGACCCGGCCGGCCGCATCTCCACGGTGGAAGCCGCTCTCAAAAGCCGGCGCGGCCCGTACTGGCGGGGCGAAATCGGGAAATGGATCGGGCGCCTGGTTCCGGTGGAAATCCTGGTCCCCGATTCGGCCCGGCGATGGCGTCCCCTGGTCCGCGACGCCTTTCAGTTCCTCTTCGAGCGCCTCTCGGACCGGCGGCTGGCCACCAAGGTGGTCGAGCAATTCGAACTTTCCGCGGATACGGCGCCGGAGCAGCGCCTGCTGCGCCTGGTCAATAAGATGCCCGGGTTGCAGAAGGTGGGGCAGGTGCTGGCGCGCAACCGCCGCCTGGCGCCGAAACTGCGCAGCGCCCTCTCCGAGTTGGAAAACGGAATGTCGGACGTGACGCCGGAAGAGATCCGGGGCCTGATCGAAGCCAGATTGGGGAAGCGGCTGACCGACTACGCGGTCGAACTGGAACCCGCCATCCTATCGGAAGCCAGCGTCAGCGCGGTCATCCGGTTCACCTGGAATTACCCCGGACGGGAGCGCGAACAGGGGGTGTTTAAAGTCCTCAAGCCCTACGTGCCGGAGTGCTTCGGCGAGGACATGACGTTGCTCCAGGACCTGGGAGAATTCCTCACGTCGCCTGAGCGCGGCTATGGATTCGCCATCCACGATGTGAAAGAGATGCTCACCGAGGTGCTGCTGCTGCTGCAGCACGAGCTGGATTTCCCGCGCGAGCAGGCCACCCTGCTCGAAGCCGTCAAGATGTACCGCGCCAGCATCGGAATTCGCGTTCCCCGCCTGATTGAGCCGCTGTCCACCAGCGACATCACGGCCATGAGCGCGGAGGCGGGCGTGAAAGTGACCGAGGCTTTCCCCCGCTCGCCCATCCGCCGCGCCCGGATCGCCGACCAACTGATCGAAGCCCTGGTGGCTGTTCCGTTCTTCTCCCGTGAGCGGGAAGCCATCTTCCACGCCGACCCGCATGCCGGAAACCTGCTGTACGACGAGACCAACCGCGAGCTGGTGGTTCTGGACTGGGCACTGGCGGAGCGGCTGAGCCTGGAATCCCGGCGCCAGCTTGTGCTGCTGTCGGTGATGATGACGCTGCGCAACCCCAACGGCGTCCGCCTGGCAGTGCGGGATTTGTCGCTCAGCGCCGACCGGC
>JBEKYE010000313.1:0-6210 GCA_049511275.1 Bryobacteraceae bacterium | reverse complement strand
TGCCGGCGCCCGCTCGCAGCCCAGGCGCTGCAAGGTCCGAGCCGCGACCGTGAGGGAGCGGTCTTCGTGGAATACGATACAGTATGTAAGAAATCCTGTACTGAGGTAGAGTTGGCCATGAACCCTTACGCTTCTTTCTTAGGCGGCCGCCAGCCGCTGCCGGTAATTGCGGAGACATCCGAACGATTGAGGGCCATTCTGGAGGCGCTTGGCGACGAGGGAGTGGAACGCTCCTTGGCTCCGGGAAAGTGGAGCGCCCGTCAGATTCTTTGCCATCTGGCCGATTGCGAGATCGCTTTCGCCTTCCGGCTTCGCCAGGCGTTGGCCGAAGATCACTACGTGATCCAGCCGTTCGACCAGGACGGTTGGGCCCGCAACTACGGCGCTTACGACGCGCGCCAGGCGTGCGCGGTATTTGCCGCGCTGCGCAAGTGGAATGTGCGGCTGGTGGAATCGGTGCCGGCGAGCGCGTGGTCGAAGCGGCTGAGCCATCCGGAGCGCGGGGAGATGACGTTCCAGACGGTGATTGAAACCATGGCCGGGCATGACTTGAATCACTTGGGACAGCTTGAGAGGATTGTGGCGGCGGCCGGGTGACCGACGACGGAAGACGATCGTCTGCCCTGCCACCGGAGTACAATGCTAAGCGTGCGTGGCTTGCGTGGAATGCTGCTGGCGTCCCTGGCGCTCGGCTTGATGGGGCTGCTGGTTCGCGCGCAGGTGACCATCACGCCGCGGCCCAAGAAGCCCGAGCCCAAGGAAGAGGGGCAGCGGACCCCCAATATCCGGGTGGAGACGCGCCTGGTGCTGATTCCCGTCACGGTGAACGATCCGCTCAACCGTCCGGTATCGGGCCTGGAGAAAGAGAACTTCCGCGTCTACGACGACAAGGTGGAGCAGACCATCGCGCAGTTCGCCATGGACGACGAGCCGATCGCGGCCGGGCTGGTCTTCGATACCAGCGGCAGCATGGGCGAGAAGCTCCAGCGCTCGCGCATGGCCGCGACGGTGTTTTTCAAGATCTCCGATCCGGAGGATGAATTCTTCCTGGTGGAGTTCGACAGCCAGCCGCGACTGGTGGTGCCGCTTACGCGGGATTACGGAAGAATTGAAGAGGAGCTCACCTTTTCGCGCTCCAAAGGCTCCACGGCCCTGCTGGACGCCATATACCTGGCGCTGCAGCAGATGCGGAAGTCCGCGAAGAACAAGAAGACGCTGCTGCTGATTACCGACGGCGGCGATAATAACAGCCGCTACTCGGTGACGGAAGTGAAAAAGCTGATCGTGGAAAGCGACGTGCTGATCTATGCCATCGGCGTGTTCGGCGGCGGCAACACGCTGGAAGAGGCCGGCGGCCCGGAGTTACTCTCGCACATTGCGGAATCCACCGGCGGGCGCATGTTCGTGGCGGATCCGGCCGACCTGCCCGATATCGCCAAACGAATCGGCATCGAGCTGCGCAACCGCTACATCCTGGCCTTTTCTCCCACCAGCCAGGCACACGACGGGAAATACCATCACATCCAGGTGAAAGTGGTGCCGCCGCGCGGACTGCCTCCGCTGCAGGCCCACTGGCGCACCGGGTACACCGCGCCCGACCAGTAGCCGCGTGTTGCCCGACCTTGAGGAAATATTCGCGGGACTGGCAACGCTCCCTCACGGTCGCGGCTCGCATCGGGGTGGCTGTGCATTTTGTACTTTACATTGCAAATTACTTTTCGTATACTCAAAGCCATGAAGCTCAGCGCGATTGCGGCCTACCTGTTCTGCCTGGCGGTTGGACTGTTCCTGGCAAGCTTCGAGTTGCACACCGACGATACCGGCGTGGAGGTGTTCTTCATCCTGCTGTTCACGTTTGTGCTGGGATGCTGGCGGCCGCGGCACGCCTGGCAGTGGGCCTTGCTGGTGGGACCATGGGCGCCGGCCGCGGATCTATGGCAGCGCAACTTCGGAACCGCAAAACCGGATCTCTCACACACCGGCGGGCTGCTGCTGGTGACGGGCGTAGTGATTGCGCTGGGGCTGGCCGGCAGCTATGCGGGCGCGCTCTTGCGCAAGGGTGTGCAGCTCGCCGCTGGCCAGCCGTAAGAGGCTGCTGAAGGACCTTCCGGCTCCCCCGTTTTGATTCTCGTTTTCAAACCTCCTCCGTGTCTCCGCGCCTCCGCGTTGCAGGTTCCCTTCTCTCAAGCACCGTCATCCTTGATAGGATAAAGAATCACCCTTGATCGACACGATTCCAGACATCCTGGCCCGTATTGTCGCTAAGAAACGCGAGGAACTGGCGCACTGCGCTCAGCATCTCGACCGCTGGGAGCGCGAGGCTGATTTGCGCCGCGCCACGCGCCGCGATTTCCGCGCTGCGCTCTGTGCCCGCACGCCCGCGATTATCGCCGAAGTGAAGAAGGCGTCGCCCAGCAAGGGGCTGCTTTGCGCGGATTTCGATCCCGCCGGCATCGCCCGCCAATACCAGCAGGGTGGCGCGGCGGCGCTTTCCGTGCTCACCGACGAAAGCTTTTTTCAAGGCAGCCTGGCGGACCTGCAAGCCGCACGGGGCGCCGTCCGGTTGCCGGTGCTGCGCAAGGATTTTACGATTGCAGCCTCGCACGTGGTGGAAGCCGCGGCCCATGGCGCCGACGCGATTCTGCTGATCGCGGCCATCCTCACCCAGCGCGAGATCCGCGACTTCCGCGAACTGGCGGCGCGCTACGCGCTCCGCTCGCTGGTGGAAGTACACAACCGGCGCGAGCTCGAAACCGCCATCGCGGCCGGCGCCGACATGATCGGGGTCAACAACCGCGATCTGGCCACTTTCGAAGTCACGCTCGAAACCTCGCTGCGGCTGGCGGAGCACATGCCGGAAGGCGCGGTGCGCGTCAGCGAAAGCGGCATCCACCATGCGCGCGACATCGCGACGCTGCGCGCCGCCGGTTACACCGCGTTCCTGGTGGGTGAGCACCT
The DNA here is from genome assembly GCA_049511275.1 of Bryobacteraceae bacterium. GTDB lineage: Bacteria > Acidobacteriota > Terriglobia > Bryobacterales > Bryobacteraceae > PALSA-129. The sequence continues at coordinate 3,252 of JBEKYE010000313.1, read as the reverse complement.
CATGAAATCCGGCGACCCGGCGGCGGCGCTTGGCGCATTGGTGGGCGCATGATCCTCAAGATCTGCGGCATCACCAACCAGACGGACGCCACGGCCGCGATGGAAGGCGGCGCCACCGCGCTGGGCTTCAACTTTTACCCGCGCAGCCCGCGATATATCGCGCCGGATCGCGCCGCGGAGATTTCCACTTCAGCCGGCGTGCGGCGCGTGGGCGTGTTCGTCGATGAACCGCCCGGGCACGTCGAGCGAATCGCGCGCATCGCCCGCCTCGACGTGGCCCAGTTGCACGGCCACGAGCAGCCTGCCGGGTACCCCGCCGCGCTGGCCGTGTGGAAAGCCGTGCGCGTCACCGGCGATGTGGATTTCGCGCCTTATCGAACCTGCCCCGCCGAAGCGCTGCTGCTGGACGGCCCCGCCGCCGAACTCTACGGCGGCTCCGGCAAAAGTTTCGACTGGCGGCTCGCCGCGGGCATCGGCAAGCCCATCGTGGTGGCGGGCGGCCTGGACGCTTCCAACGTGGCCCAGGCCATCGCACTGGCACATCCGTGGGGCGTGGATGCCTGTTCGCGCATCGAGAGCGCTCCGGGTAAGAAGGATCACCGGAAAATGAACGCATTCCTGCAAGCGGCCAGGGCGGCGCTCCACGCATGACTCCCCAACCCGATCCTACCGGCCATTTCGGGCCCTATGGCGGCCGCTACGTTCCGGAAGTGTTGATGGCTCCCATCGAGGAGCTGGAAACCGCCTATCTGGCGGCGCGCGACGACCCGGCTTTTCAACGCGAGCTCGGCGAGCTGCTCAGCACATACGCCGGCCGTCCCACGCCGCTCTACTTCGCCCGCCGCTTGAGCGAACAACTGGGCGCGCGCATCTGGCTCAAGCGCGAAGACCTGCTGCACACCGGCGCGCACAAGATCAATAACTGCCTGGGGCAGGCGCTGCTGGCGCGCCGCATGGGAAAGCGCCGCATCATTGCCGAAACGGGCGCCGGACAGCATGGCGTGGCCACCGCGACGGTTTGCGCGCTGCTGGGTTTCGATTGCGTGGTGTACATGGGCGAAGAAGACATGCGCCGCCAGCGGCTCAACGTCTTCCGCATGCGCATGCTGGGCGCCCGGGTGGTGGCCGTCTCGAGCGGCAGCCGAACCCTGAAAGACGCCATCAGCGAGGCCATGCGGGACTGGGTCACCAATGTCGGCGACACGCATTACCTGCTGGGCTCGGTGTTGGGCGCGCATCCCTACCCCATGATGGTGCGCGATTTTCACAAGGTCATCGGCGAAGAGGCGCGCCGCCAGATCCTGGAAGGGGAAGGCCGCCTGCCTGACACCATCTTCGCCTGCGTGGGCGGCGGATCGAACGCCATCGGCATCTTCCACGCGTTCCTGAACGACCAGGCGGTCGAACTGGTGGGTGTGGAAGCCGGCGGCCGCGGCTCCGCGATCGGCGAGCATGCGGCCCGCTACCGCGGCGGAGCGCCGGGCGTGCTGCAAGGCGCTTACAGTTACGTGCTGCAGGACGATGACGGGCAGATCGCCCTCACGCACTCGGTTTCGGCGGGCCTGGATTATGCCATGATCGGGCCGGAGCACGCGTGGCTGCACGATCAGAACCGCGCCGCATACACGGCCGTTTCCGACACCGAAGCGCTCTGGGCGGCGCGGCTGCTCTCGCGGACCGAAGGAATCATTCCGGCGCTCGAATCGGCGCATGCCGTGGCCGAAGCCGTGCGCCGCGCGCCCGCCGCACAGGGGAAAGTGCTGCTGGTGAACGTCTCCGGGCGCGGCGACAAGGACATCGACATCTACCGCGAAAACTTTCCCGAACTCGACCAGTCATGACCCGTATCGGCCATCTCTTCGAAACACTCGCAATCCGGCGCCGCAAAGGGTTGATCGCTTACCTGACCGTAGGCGACCCGTCGCCCGACCGCACACCGGCGCTGGTCGAAGCCCTGGTGCGCGGCGGGGCCGACCTCATCGAGCTGGGCGTCCCGTTTTCCGATCCCATCGCCGACGGCCCCGTGATCCAGGCCGCCGGCGAGCGCGCGCTCAAGGCCGGCACCACGTTGCGGCGCGTGCTGGAAGTGGCCGCGGAGATCCGCGCGGCCTCGGAAGTGCCGCTGCTGCTCTTCACTTATCTCAACCCGGTGGTGCGTTACGGCCTGGAGGATCTGGCGCGCGACGCCGCCGCCGCGGGGATCGATGGCTGCCTGCTCACCGACGCCTCCGTGGAAGAAGCCGGCGGCTACGTCGCCGCCATGCACCGCCATGGCCTGGACACGGTCTTCCTGGCGGCTCCCACCAGCACCCAGCGGCGCCTGAAGCTGGTGGCGCAATACTCCACGGGATTCGTCTACCTGGTCTCGCGCACCGGCGTCACCGGCGAGCGCGAATCGCTTTCGGCCACCGTCACGCCGCTGGTGGAAGCCATGCGCGCCGTCACCAACCTGCCGCTGGCCGTGGGCTTCGGAATTTCCAAGCCCGAACACGTGGCCGAACTTGGGCGCCAGGTGGAGGCCGTGGTGGTGGGCAGCGCCATTGTCCGCCTCATCGAGCGGAACGCCGACAATGCTTCGCTCGAAATCCAGCTCGAATCGTTTGTCCGCGAATTGAAGCGCGGGTTCGGAGCGCACGCATGACCCCGGAGGAAGCCCGCGACCGGCTGGAAGAGCTCCGCGTCCTGATCGACGACGTGGATCGCCACATTGTGGAGTTGTTGAACCAGCGAACGCGCGTGGTGGAGGATATCGGCTGCGTGAAGCGCCAGGCCGGGCTGCCCATCTACGAGCCCAAGCGCGAGGACCAGGTTTTCGCCAACGTCGCGCAATCCAACCAGGGGCCGATGACCCACGAGGCGTTGCGCGGCATCTTCGAGCGCATCATCGACGAGATGCGTAAGATCCAGCGCATGCGCATGGTATCCGAGGGAGAGAAATAGATGTTTGTCGTCATGCAGCAGGGAGCCACCGAGGAGCAGATCGATGCCGTCATCAACCTCATGGTGGAAACGGGCTTCGACGTCCACCGTTCCACCGGCGTGATCCACACGGTCCTCGGCGGAGTGGGCGGCAAGGAAGAGTTCGACCTGGCGGTCTTCGAGGTGATGGAAGGCGTCAAGGAAGCCCACCGCATCGTCTCGGTATATAAACTGGCCAGCCGCAGCTTCCGTCCGGGCGGCACGGTGGTCAAGATTCGCGATTTGGAAATCGGCGGGCCGCGCGTGATCGTCATGGCCGGCCCTTCGAGCGTG
>JBEKYE010000312.1:0-9969 GCA_049511275.1 Bryobacteraceae bacterium | reverse complement strand
GCGCAACGCGAACTGCCGGTCCTCGTACGCGGACTTCGGGAACAGCCCCAGCACCGTGCCGCCTTCGGTGAGAATCGTCGCCTCGTCTCCCCGCAGCACAATGGGCGAAGAGTGCCCGGCGTTCTCAAAATGCAGAATGAGCCGCTCACTGTCGATCACTCCATAGAAGAGGGTGACGAACTTGCCTGGCGCAATGCTGCCGCACAGCACTTCGTTCAGCTTGCTGCACAGCGTTCCCGGTCCGGTGCTGCCCGGCGCGAAGGCCCTTACCGCTGCTTGAAGATTCGCCATCAACAGCGCCGCTGTGATCCCTTTGCCCGAGACATCCGCAATGCAGATCCCCAACCGATCCGGCCCCAGCGTGAGCACGTCAAAGTAGTCGCCGCCCACCGACCGAGCTGGCTCCCACGCGCACGCAATCTGGAATGGCTTCATCTGCGGCAGCTCATGCGGCAAAAGATGAACCTGAATCTCATGCGCCGTCTTCAGCTCGGCTTCATGGGCCTGCAGCTTGATTTGCCCCACCGTGACCTGGTTTTCCAACTCACGATTCCGCTCTTCAAGCCGCGCCCGCGCCTTCCCCGAAATGGACAGAGCAATTCCGATGACCAGCGCGAAAAACGTGCCGGTCCGGATATCGAACCAATCAACCTGAAACAGATGCTCGGCCTGGCCAGCGACGATCCGTGTTGTCACCGATGCGACCAAACTCGCCACCACAGCGACCGGGAGAAGAACAGCCAGATATGCGAACCAGTCCCAGGGGGACTTCAGCGCTTTGATGACCGGTGTGGCGTGAACCACCGCCAGCGAAGCACAATTCCCGACGATGAATGTGAAGAGAAGCACCGGGGTCGGGTCGGCGTTCCCCCGCAGCAGCCAGAACATTCCCCAGGCAGCCACCGCGATGCCTAGCAGTACCAACTGCATTTTCCAAAAGCTGAAGACGGGCCGAGGCGTCAACTTCGGAAATGGCCGCAAACTTCTCAGCATGAACGCCTTATTCCTCATCATCGCACCAATTGCCAATAACAGCGCAGTTGGAAATGGATTGGCAAGATCATGTCCGGATGGTCGGCAACCCGGGTACCCGGGCATGCGCTCCTGCTCGGTCGGCCAATACACCGATAGCATCCCTGCGACCGTCCAGTTCGATGAGAGAGCCCGCGACCAGGGCAGTTGCAAGGATGGATCATAGCCGCGGTTTGAAATGGCCCGGGCATCAGGGAAGCCATGAAGAATCCATAAAGAAAGCCACTACTACGATTGCTATTCGGGACTGGCTCGGGCAGCCCTCCTCAATCGGTTGACCTGTGGCTATTCGTCTCGTGCCGCGGCGCCGGGGGACGAATCCAGCACCAGAGCACCGCCGCCACGATCGCCAGAGCCGCCGATACCATCAGAGCCGCCTCCCATCCGATGGAGGCTGCCAGCACCGGAGTCAGCGCGGGAGAGATCAGGCCGCCGATGTTGCTGCCCATGTTCATTACGCCGCCGCCAGTGCCGCTTCGCGCTCCCGCCACAGCCGTCATGGTCGCCCAGAACGGCCCCTCGACGCTGAGAACCAGCGCCGTGGCGACCGCCAGGCACATCGCCGCCAAATACGCGTGCTGGGTATGGGCGCCGACGACGATGAACAGTCCCGAACCCGCGAGGCCGGCGATCGGAATTACCCGCCGGTCCCAGGGCGTGCGGTCGAACAGCCAGCCGCCAAGCGGAATCGAGACGATGGAGAGCAGCCACGGCAGGCTGCCGAACAGCGCGCCGCGCAACAGGTCGAAATGGCGCACGTCCACCAGGTAGAGATAAAACCAGAACACGAAGATGTAGCCGACATAGCCTTGCAGCGAGTAGCTGAGCGTGAGCAGAACAAAACTGCGGGACTGCGGCCGGCCCGATGGCGCGGCGGAGCGGTGGCCCTCGCCAGCAGCCTCGGCCGGCAAGACCGCCGGTTGACGAATCGACATCCACACGCAACCCACGGCCAGCGCGGGCAGGGAAGAGACCATCAGCGCCGCGCGCCATCCCCAGCGCACCATCAAAAACGAAACTAGCGGCGGCGCAATCGCTGAGCCCAGGCCGATGGCCGCGACCACCATGCCGTTGGCGCGGCCGCGCTTGTCCACCGGCAGCGCGCGGGAAATGGCTTGCGCCGCCGCGGGGAAGGTCGGCGCCTCGGCCACGCCCAGGGCGCAGCGCGCGCCCAGCAGCGCGACCATGCTAGCCCCTGCGCCTGCCAGCCAACCCGTCGCCGCCACCCATGCCAGGGCCGCCCAACCGAGCACGCGCGGCGCGCCGAAACGGTCGGCCAGCATCCCACCCGGAATCTGGCACAGCGCGTAGCCTACCAGGAATGCGCTGAATACCCGGCCCATAGCCTGTTGGGAGAGCCCCAGTTCGCGCATCATGAGCACCCCTGCCACCGAGACGTTCACGCGACAGAGGTAGCTCGCGGTGGCGGTCGCGGAGAGCAGCGCCACCAGCCGCCACGGACGCATCACGGCTGCACCAAGCGTTTGTGCATCAGAATCTCGGAGGCGCCGGTGATGACGTAATCCGGGAACTCACCGACCTTCGCGTAACCGCGGCGCTCATACAACCGGCGCGCTTGCGTGTTGAATGACGAGACGCACAGGAATATGTGTCGCGCCTCCGGCAGCCACCGTTCAGCGGCGTCGAGCAGGGCAGAGCCGACGCCCTGCCCGCGCTCGGCGGCGCTGGTGGCGATGGAGGCGATGTAGGGCGAGCCGGCTACACCCGCCGGGTGCAGCAGCACGAAGCCGCAAGGCGTGCCGGCGCGGCGCGCCATCAGCACCAGGAACTCGGAGCGCCGGCAACTGGCCAGGCAAAAAGCGAAATCGCGGCCCAGGGTGAGCCAGGGCTCGCTGGATGCCATGAGTTGCGCGCACCACTCCCGGTCTGCGCCGCTGGCAAGGTCAATCGCTACGTCATTCATGAGGGTGACTAACAGTTTGCATCAAAATGCGGCCACCCTGCACGCTATAACTATGTTCCCCGGGAGCGTTAAGAGCGAATATGGGAAGCCATTCCGCGCGCCAGGTCCGCCGGGCCGGTGACCCTGTGAGCTGGTCGAGCGATTTCCTCTTTGGGCAAGCTTCCGGAAGACGTTTGCACTCTATCGGCCAACAGGGCAGGACCTTGCGTGACACTAGAGATGGCTCAAAAGAGTTTTCCCGCAACCTAACTGGAGCTTGTATCGCTCCTCCCCCGATGGTACTTTGAAATCGAAAGACACAGGCATGCCTCGCCGAATCTCGGCGGCCCTCCTGTTACTGCTGTGGACCGCCTTCGCCGCCAGGGCACAAGACTGGCGTTCCGGTACCGACTCCCGCATCGAACTCATGAGCATTCTGTTCCGCCTGGCCGGGAACAAGGAGTATCACCAGTGCAGCATTCCGGCATACGACAAGGCCATTGACAGCTACTTCGCGCCATACCGCGATCACGACGCTGTCCGATTGGCGCGCTCCCTGGGCGTCGGCTTTGACGCCCCCATGAAACTCGCGGTCTACGTGCGCGACGCCGAATCCCTTGACGAACTGGTCCCGTTCGACCGCCAGGGTGTCCACCTGTTTCAGAATTGGAACGCCGCCAAAGCTCGCGAGTTCCTCGGCGCCGCGCGGCGATTTGCCGCCGACACAAACTTCCAGGGCTTCCTGAAATCGCAGCAACCCCTGTTCGACTCGACTAACGCCCGCCTGCAAGCGTTCCTCGCAGAGAAGGCTTGGCGAACGGCGCTTCGAGCTACGCGGTGCACCTGATCGACGGCCCCGCGGCGCAAGAGATCTACGCCATCCCGGGCGTTTCCAAGGTGGACCCCGAAGGACTGCCCGTGTTCGACTCCGCCTGGCGCGTCACCATGGTCCACGAACTTACCCACGTGTACGCCAGCGTGCCCATCAAGGCCACGGCGCAGATGGAGAAGGCGGTCCGCCAGATCTATGAATCGGTAGCCCCGGCCATGCAGCGGCAGTCTTACGGTAACTGGCGGACGGTGCTGAATGAATCGCTGTCGCGCGCCGCCACCATTGAATACGTGAGGGAACATGACGGGCCGCAGGCCGCCCGCGTCGTGATCCGCCAGGAGAACTCGCGATCGTTTTTCTGGATGTCGGGCCTTGTGAACCTCCTGGAAACCTACCGCACCAGCCGCGAGCAGTACCCGACATTCGATTCGTTTCTGCCGCGCGTGACTGAATACTTCAACCGTGTCGCGCCCAGAATGCGCGAGCTGACAGATCGCCTCCAGCCGAAAGTGGTCTCGACCAGCATCCAGGACGGCGCGGGCGGCGTCGACCCCGGCGTGAAGACCATCGTCGTTCGTTTCAGCATGCCGATGAACAAGGTCGGCCCGTTCAAGGACTCTAAACTCAACGGTGGGCGCTTCGACCAGACCGGCACGGTGCTCACCATCCCGGTCACGCTCGAACCGGCACGAGACTACGTGTTCCCGTTGCGCTGGTCGGGAGGGCAATCTTTCGTCAGCGCGGATGGTGTCCCGCTGACGGCCACCTTGCTGCGATTCCGCACGGGCGCGGCATCATCGCAGAAGCCAAAATGACGCCGGTCGCGGAGCCATTGGAAACCGCAGTGCGTGGCAGCGCTCCGCAACCATTGCGATTACCCGCGGAGCTGTTTGTCCTACCCCTCAGTGAATCCGACTATCTGGTGTACGCGCCGCTGCGCCGCGCGGCGCTGATTGCCAATGCCGCGCTCGTGCGCTTTCTCCGCGAACTCCAGGCCGGCGAGCGAAGCGTCGACGCCGCGCCCGACATCGCCGCTTTCCTGCGGAATTGCGGCATGATCGGCCCGCATGACGAGCGCGCGCCCGCCGCCTCGCCTGAAGGACCGCCGAGGCCCACGGTCGCTACGCTGCTCCTCACCAGCGCCTGTAACCTGCGCTGCCGGTACTGCTATGCCGCGGCCGGCGACCGCCCGCCGGCCTTCATGCAGCCCGCAACCGCGCGGCGCGCCATCGATTTCGTCGCCGCCAACGCGGTAGCCGCGGGAGCAACCTCATTCGAAGTCGCCTATCACGGAGCCGGTGAGCCGGCCCTGCATTGGAGACTGCTCGAAGAATCGCACCTCTACGCCCGCGGCGTGGCTCGGTCTTGCGGTCTGCGGCTGCGCAGCTCGCTCACTACCAACGGGGTGCTCACGCCGGGCAAACGGGCGTGGATCGTTTCACACCTGGGCAGCGCCAACGTCTCGTTCGACGGCTTGCCGGAGGTCCAGGACGCGAACCGGCGCTTTCCATCCGGACGCGGCTCGAGCGATTTCGTCCTCGCCACCCTGCGGGCCTTTGACCGCGCCGGTTTTCGCTACTCCATCCGCATGACCGTCACCGCCGAGACCGCGCCTCGCCTGGCGCAATCCATCGCGTTCCTTTGCCGCCGGTTCCGGCCGCGGGCCATTCAGGTGGAACCCCTGTACCGGATGGGGAGAGGCCGCGACGCCGCGGATGCGGAAACCGGGGTCTTCATCGAAGCCTTCCGGGCGGCGCGGCGGACCTCCGCCAAAGCAGCGAGATTGCTGCGTTTCTCCGGCGCTCGCCTCGGAACCACTACCAACCGCTTCTGTGGGGTGGCGAATGACAATTTCTGCGTGTCGCCAGCTGGCAATATTAGCGCGTGCCATGAGGTGGCCGACGAGCATCAACCGTGGGCCGAGCGGTTCTTCTATGGGCGACCCTCGGCGGGCCCGTCCGGCTTCGATTTCGACGAGCAGGTGTACACCGCGCTTCGCGCGCACACCGTCGACCGCCTGGAATACTGCGGCGGATGTTTTGCGAAATGGAGTTGCGCGGGCGACTGCTGTCACAAAGCCCTTCATTGTGATCCGGTGGAGTTCTCGGGAGCGGGGCGATGTGAAATCGTCCGCGCGCTGACAAAGGACCAGATCCTGGAGAAAATCGCGGCTTCCGGCGGAGTGTTCTGGAAGGGCTGGTAAATAGCCACAAAGGCCCCCTGTGCCATAAGACGAGATTCAGCTATGATACTCCTGGACGGTATGAAACACCCCCGCGGAGGGTCGGGTCGCTCATGAAGACACGATTTGAGGACCGGATTCTTGGCTTGCTTCTGCCATCGGAGGCGGCCGGAGGAACCCCGGGCGTCTCCAGTGTAGAACACGGGCGGGACGGCTGGAAGCTGACTCGACGAAGTTTGATGGGCTTGCTTGCAGCGGGAGCCTTCGGGAGGCCTTCCAGGGCCCCCCATGCGGCACCCTGTTCGTCTGGTGCGGCCATCTGTTCGCCGGGTGTCTTCGCTCACGAGATCCTCGTCGACAGCCTGAGTTTTTTCCCCGACGGCGAGACTCTGGTCAGCGCCGGGAAGGACAGCTATGTGAAGTTCTGGGCGGTTCCAGAGGGCGCTCTGTTCCGTTCCATCGCTACCGATGCTGTCCCCTTACAGGTGGCCGTGAGCCCGAACGGAAACCTCATCGCCGTCGCGATGGATGGCGGCCATCTCGAACTCTGGTCGGCCGACGGTGGAACGACCCGCGGGCTGGTGGGGCACACGGACATCGTCAACGGAGTTGCCTTCACGCCCGATAGCAGCCGGCTGGTCTCAGTCAGCCTGGATCGAACCACCAAAGTCTGGTCCGTCGCGGACGCCAAGCTGCTGAACAGCTTTGCCGACACGGCCGGCGCGATGGCGCAGGTGGCCGTTCCACCCTCCGCCCGGGGAGGTGTCCCGGACGCCCAGGGCCGTGCCCAGAGCGCCCAGGGACGGCCACCCACCAGCCCGCCAGCGCTGCAGAATCGTCTTCTGGTGACCTCCGGCTCACAATTGTACCTGCGGTCGTTCTCGACGGGGACGACCCTGCGGACCGCGGCAGGCCAGGCGTTCGCCATTAGTCCCGATGGCCAGTTCCTGGCGGCGCACGATCCACTGCGGCTGTATCTGTACGCCTTTCCCAGCTTGGCCCCGCTCGTCTCAGTGGTGGAAAAGCAGAATGCCACATCGCTCGCCTTCAGCGCCGATGGAAAACTGCTGGCCATTGCCTATACCGACGCGCCCGCGCGCCTTTATTCCGCACCCGACCTGACTCTGAAACACGAGATGGAGGCGAACGAAGGGCCGTGTTTCTCGGCCGCCATGGATCCCCAGAACAGCTACCTGGCGGTGGCCTCCGGAAAGAGCATCCGCCTGTACAGTTTGCCATCCGGCAGCCGCGTTCGGGTCTGTTTCATGGACATTGCGGCATCCTCGCCGGGGTCGAGCGGCGCTCAGTACTTCACAGGCGGCGTGGTCTACACCATTGCCTGCGGCGCGCCGCTTCCGGCAGGCATCGCCTGCACCTGCGACTGCGTGCCGGGCAATTGCCTATGCGTATCCGACACCGGATGCTCGTGCGTATCGGATTCGGGATGCGGCTGTGTTAACGACACCGGTTGCTCCTGCGATTCGGATACCGGTTGTTCCTGCGTCGGCGATGTCGGCTGTTCCTGCGTCGGCGATGTCGGTTGTTCCTGCGTCGGCGATGTTGGCTGTTCCTGCGACGGCGATTATGGGTGCGGCTGCGTGGATGACACCGGCTGTGGCTGCGACGGCGATTACGGTTGTGGCTGCGACGGCGATTACGGCTGCGGCTGCGACGGCGATACCGGCTGACGGCTCTGGTGGCATGGTTACTGCCGTCTCACGCTATTGAGCATGTAAACCGCCGGCGCTATTGCTTGATTACAGTGCCATCGCGCCTTCGGATCTCGCCCCACCCTCCGTTCAGATTGTTGCTGCCGGGGGTGAACGGCGCCTGTGCCGCGGCTTTCTCATCCACCTCGATGCCCCAGCCCGGCTTCTCGTTGGCCCAAAGGTAGCCGTCCTTCATCACCGGACAGCCCTGGAAAATCTCCTGCGTCCGCTCGTTGAAAGCCGAGTATTCCTGAATGCCAAAATTGTAGCTCACCAGGTCGAGCGTCACATTCGCCATGTGGCCGATTGGTGAAACGTCGCCGGGGCCGTGCCAGGCCGTCTTCACGCCGAAGTTCTCTGCCAGAATCGCGATCTTACGCGACGGCGTGAACCCGCCCGCCTGCGAAACGTGCACCCGGATGTAATCGATCAATCGTTCGGCGATCAACGGCTGCCATTCGTGCGGGCTATTGAATAGCTCTCCCATGGCGACGGGCGTTGCGCATTGCTGGCGAATCTGCCGGAAGTACGCGATGTCTTCCGGCGACAGCGGGTCTTCCATGAAGAACAGCTTGAACTTTTCGACGTCCTTGCAGAACTGCACCGCCTGGTTCGGCGACACGCGCTCGTGCACATCGTGCAGCAATTCGATCTCGTCGCCCAGTTCCTTACGGCAGAGTTCGAACAGCTTGAGCACCCGCCTGATGTAATAGGCCGGCTCGAAGACCGGCTGATTGTGTAGCGCTTTGATGGTGCTGGCGCCGCGCGGGCTGCCGTAGCCTTCCATGCCGGGCACGCCCACCTGTACGCGGACATAGCGGAAGCCCTGCGCCATGAAGCGCTTCGCCGCCTCGATGGTGTTCTCAGGTTCCGCGCCTGAGGCATGCGTGTAGCAATCCACGGCTTCGCGGCACTTGCCACCGGCAAGCTGGTAAACCGGCATGCCCGCCTGGCGGCCCTTGATGTCCCACAGCGCCTGATCCACGCCGCTGATTGCGTTGTTCAGCACCGGGCCGTTCTTCCAGTACGAGCTGTCGTAGCAGGATTGCCAGATATCCTCGATCCGGTCCGTGGTCTTGCCCAGAAGAAACGGCTTGAGGTACCGCTCCACCGCCGGCTTCACCAGTTCGGCGCGTTGTGTGAATGTCGCGCAACCGTAGCCGTAGAGCCCATCCTGGTCGGTGGTGACCTTGACCACGGTCAGTCGTACGCCGGCGGGCTGGCACTCAATCACGCTGATGTCTTTGATCTTCGGGATGGGCAGGGCGCGGGTGGCGCGGGCCACCTGCTCCTGCGCTTTCTGTTCCCGCGGGTTGGCGAGGCCCAACAGCCCCGCCGTCCCAATTGCCTGCAACAGATTGCGACGCTGAATCGTCATGTCAGAAGTATAGCTTCAGCCCGAACTGCATTTGCCGTGGTGTGTTGGGCCGGTCGCCCTGTTGCAGCCCCGAAGTGGATACTGGCGCGATATGATGCAAACATTGCTATGATTCGCCCATTGTCGTTCGCCCTCCTCGCATCTGTAATCTCGACCACGTCCGTCGGCGCGCAGTCGCCCGAGGTAAGACCGTTGCGTATCGCCATCGCCGGTCTGAACCACGGTCACGTTTCCGGGTTTCTGCGCAGCGCGCAGCGGCGCGCGGCCGATGTGGTCATTGTCGCGGTTTGGGATCCCGATGCCGCCCTGCTGGCAAAATACTCTCGATCGAACCACTTCGCCGATGATCAGCTCTACACCGATCTCGACAAAATGCTCGACGAGGCGAAGCCCGAGGCTGTCGCGACGTTCTCCGACACTTACTCGCACGCCAGGGTCGTTGAGGCCTGTGCCCCGCGCCACATACCCGTGATGATGGAAAAGCCGCTGGCCGTGGACATGAAGCAGGCGCACGCCATCCAGCAGGCCTCGGAGCGTTACCACACGCCCGTTATCGTCAACTACGAGACTACCTGGTACCGCAGCCACGGCGAGATGTGGACCCTGCTGCACGAACAGAAGGCTGCCGGCGATATCCGCAAAATGGTGGCGATGGACGGCCACCAGGGCCCCAAGGAGATCAACGTGCAGCCGGAGTTTTTGGCCTGGCTCACCGACCCCGTGAAGAACGGAGCCGGGGCTCTCTTCGATTTCGGCTGCTACGGCGCCAATCTGATGACCTGGATGATGGACAATCAGCGGCCGCTGAAGGTGACGGCGCTGACTCAAACCAACAAGCCCGGCATTTACGCGCACGTCGATGACGAAGCCACCGTGCTGTTGCAATATCCCAAAGCGCAGGGCATCATTCAGGCGTCGTGGAACTGGCCGGTG
>JBEKYE010000311.1:0-6231 GCA_049511275.1 Bryobacteraceae bacterium | reverse complement strand
CATTTGGTTCAGTTTTTGCACATGCGTAACGCGGGCGATTGACTGCGCGGGTTGGGCCCGAGGCCAAGACCACTACTGTTCACTTAGCGGTGGCAGGCTCACCGGATCGGCATTTCTTAACCGCCGACGGCACCGGCACGGTTTGGCGACGATGCGGTTGGGTTTTGGATCCCTGGTTGCCTGCTGCCGTGACCGCCGTGTCACGGGGCGAATTCGCCATAGGCCGTGAAGCTTCCCAGATGCGGACTTCTTGTGCGTTTGATGGAGCGAAGTGGATCCGCGATAGCAATCCGAGACGCCACTCGGCCGGCACCTTGATCAGACAGGACTGCGAACATGTTACTTTAGGGCTGAGTTCCAGGCCGTTCGATCGCTCGGCTACGGTATCGCTCAATCCTCCTCCGTAAAACCCGGATCGATTGCCTTCTCAATCGCCAGCCGCGCCGTCTCCCAAGGGCAACCTGCCGGTGCACACCCGGGCAGCGCCACGTCCTGGCCCTCCGGCGGAGCGGCCATGGATAGCCGCTCCGCATAGTGCATTTGCTCGAGCGTCTGGGCCACATAGCGCAGCTTCACGGAGTAACGCCCGGTGTCCGCATCGCGCCACAGAGAGAAGATCAGCGCGCCGCCCGGAGGTGTATCGTCCGGTTGATATCCCGCGAGCTTCCACGAAAGGCCGAGCAAGCCACTCAGGTTCGACAGATTGGTATCATGGCCCGCGAGCAACAACAGAAGGTCTCCCGGTCGGCCGAGGGCGCCGGGCGTGGCCTCGCCGGTCGCGGCCTGGTCCAGAGAGCGCAACACATGCGATAGCAGGTTCGACCCGCGGGCGCGGGCGAGGTACGGAGTGCGGCGCATCAGGTCGGCATACACTGCGTGGATTTCGAGCACGCGGTCGAGGCTCTCGCGCGTCAGCCGGCCCCAGCCGAGCGACGCACCTTCCGCTCCGTTGGCGTATTCCAGCAGCAGGTTCTCGCTGAAGGTCGAACCCATAGCGAAAGGCCCCGTTAACTCAAGCGACCTGCCATTGAGCGCGACACCCATGGCATCCATCTTCTCCGCTTTGCCCTGCAGGATCGATTGCAGCGTGTCCAGTGCGGCGTGATGGCTGGCGACAAGCTCTTGCGGGTCCGGGCCGAGGCGTTCGCGCACCGCCGCGAGCATCCGTTCGGAGTTGGCAGTCCCGACGCCCGAGAATAACGGGTCGGACTGGCCGCCCGTCTGGGAGTGTACTTGAATTCCGCAACCGGGCAGCAGCGATTCCGCAAAGGCACGGCCGGTTTCCAGCGTCCGCTGGTCCTTGTCGGCCCGGATGTAGATGCGGCCCGCGTCCTGGCATCCTTGGGCGCCCAACAGGTGCTCGCCTGCGAGCCACTCGCGGTAGTACGAGCCCATGAGCTCTATCAGCTTCCGCCCGTGCGGCGTGAGGTTGCCAGGCGGAACGTCCCATTCGGGCCAGGGCTCTGCCGAGTATCGGTTGAGACGCGAGGTGTCCCAAGTGGGCGACCGCACCCCGTGCCGGCTTACGATCACAACATAAATAAGGCGTGGCGCGGCGGCCAGCGGCCACGCTGCGGCCAGCGTCCAAAGTACGATTGCGAGGAGCCTGTTATTTTTCACGATTGAAAGTGTATCGGAAGCCGCCCGCGTAATCAGACTTGTAGAACTCGCGTTGATTGACGAAGATCGGGCTGCCCTGGTAATAACCGAATACTTCGTTGGTGAGGTTGAGGCCGTAGATCACCGCGGAGAATCCCTTGATGATCCGGAACCTAACCTGCGCGTCGAGTTGCAGATGAGGCAGCGTGTAGATGTCTCCGCTGGGACCTTTGGGACCCAGTCCGCTCACGTCCGCGGAGTTCTGGTATTCGTACTGGAAAATACAGGGTCCGTTGTAAGAGAGACCCACGCGCATTGTAAAGCGGCCCCGGTCGTAGGTGGGGCTGATGTTCCAGGTATTCGGGGATTGTTGCTGCAGCGCGGGGCTATCGGTCCGGCCGGGAATATGGAAAACCTTGGAGCCGGTCCAACTATAGTTGGCCATTAAGCCCAGGCCGCTCAGCACCCCGGGCAACCGAGAAAGACGCTGCTGGTAGGAGACTTCGAAGCCGTATAGTTCGGCGTTGCTCACGTTGAGCCACTGGGAAACCAGGTCGCCCTGGTAGAGGCCGCTGGCCGCCAGGTAAGAAGTACCGATCAGCGTGCCGGAGAGTTGCTTGACGAAAAAGCCCGCTTGGAGCATTCCCGCGGGATTGAGATAGCGCTCGTAGAGCAGGTCGTAATTATTGGCGTGTTCGGGTTTCAGGCTGGGATTGCCCAGTCCGACGGTGGAGGGATTGGTGGAATCGTCTTGCGTGACATAGGGGACCAACTGGTAGGCGTCGGGACGAGCCACTCCGCGGGCGTAAACCAGACGCAGCCCCGACTGGGTGTCCAGCGCGTAGCGGAGCGAAAGGCTGGGCAAGGCATCGACGTAAGAAGGATTGTTGTGGACGGGAACGGGGACACCGCAGCCCGTGGCAGTGGCGCAATTCGGACTTCCCGCGGGATAAAGCGTCACATTGTAGCCAAGCGTGTTCATCTGCGTGCCTTCGAAACGGACGCCCGCCACGACGTGCAGCTTGCCGAAATCCATGGTATCCATCATGTAGCCGGCGGAGATGCGCTCGATGATATCGAACACGTTGGGGTAACCGTCGGCGGCGGTCTTGTAACCGTCCAGGTAGCTCGTCAGATTGGCTTGCGTAAAGGTCAGGAGCTGGCTGAACGCGGAGACCGGCCCGTAGTGGCCTCCGAAATAATCGCCGCTTTGGTAATTATTACTGCTGAAGGTGCTCAAGAACTGGGTCATTGGATAGTTGGCGGCTTTCCAGCCGTCGTAGACATCTTCCGTGGAGTTCTGGTATTTGTGCCCATTGCGGATCTTGCCGCCCACCTCAAACACGCCATAATGCGACCCTACGTGGTAAAGGGTCGCGTACGAACCAGAGGCGGTGAGGTTCATCTGCGCGGTTTTTCCCGTGGAAATAGTGATGTCCTTGAAACCCCAATTGGAAGCCACTTGTAAGGGAGAGTTTGGCCCATCGCAGTTGTTGCCGAAGTGCGGGACATTGGGGTTAGTCTGCGTCGTGGGGTCGTAGCCGCAGTTGAGTGAGGCGCCGAGCCAGGAAAAGTCGGCCTTGGGGTTTCCTGCGGAATCCAGCTCGTAGGAGTTGGACGCAGAAACTGCCCAGGTGATCCGCGAAGGGCCGAACTGGGTACGGCCGCCAAATGTGAAACTGCTGATCGAAGCGTCCGGGCGCTTGCTGGACGTGTAGAACTTAGGGTTTCCGCTCAACTGCGGCTCGTAATACCACTTATCGCCGTAATCCCTCAGATTCGAATAGAGTCCCTTGAAGTAGATGCCGGTGGATTCGTTGAACTTGTAATCGACCGTGCCGGCGAAGCCCCAACGATTGCGATAGTAGCGATATTCGCGGATGGTGTTGTTGTCGTAGATGGGCTTGGCGAAAGTAGAAGTGGGATCGATAGCCGGCTGCCAGTTATCGATGCCGCGGCCGTTATAGTCGAACGATCCGCCAAACAGGATGCCGAGCTTCCGATCGCGTCCGAAGCGATGTCCGATGGTCCCGCCATCCTCGGTATTCTCGCGGCCGCCGAGAATGGGGTTGTAGCCGCCGAGGCCAAAGAGATTGATAGTAGGGAACTCGCCGGCGGTCTTCGTTTTCATATTGACCGATCCGCCGATGCCATCGCCATCCATATTGGGCGCCAGGGTCTTGTTCACTTCGACGGACTCCACCAGATCGGCGGGTAGCACATCGAGCCTCACCTGGCGCACGGTGGGTTCGGGAGAAGGAACGGTGATGCCATCGATCGTGACGTTGGTGAGGCGCGCTTCGGTGCCGCGCACCATCACGTAGACTCCTTCGCCTTCGATCCGCTCCAAAGTGATGGACGGGAGCCGGCCCAGAGCGTCGGCCACGTTGGCGTTGGGCAGTGAGGTGATGACCTCAGCGGGCAGCACCTGCAAGAGGTTTTCTGCCATGCGAGTACGGTTGATGGCTTCGTCCTCGCCGCGCGGGCGGTCGGCACTCACTATGATCTGGTCGGCCTGCGAAGCCACTTCCAACCGGATATCCACGCGCTTGACCTCGCCGGCCGCTACGGTGACATCGGTTTCGAAAGACTTGAAACCTACGTAGGATGCCTGGACTTTGTAGGTTCCTGGGAGGAGATCGGCAAGGGAGAATTCCCCGCGCTCGTCGGACGCAACGGCCAAGCCCCCGGACTGCAACTGAACCTGAGCTCCGTGGAGAATCGCCCCGGAGCTGTCGACAACTCGTCCGGCGATCACGCCTTTGGTATCGGCCGCGGCGGCCGATGAAACATAGCCCGTGATAGCAACGGCTACGACAAGTACGGTGGCCGGCATAAAACTCATAAGCCTGCGCATAATAGTCCTCCTGCGATTCCTTTTGGGGGAGCCCGCGAAACGGTATTACAGCAGGCAAGCCTGAGGGCAATCTGAGAAAGCGGTTCAAGTTGGGTGAATTTCCAAAACTGTCATCAGATATTAATAGTGCAAGGCGAAAATTGATACATACGGATCCTGGTAGCTGAAGATAAGCCGAATACTGCCGATCTGCTCCGCAGGGCGCTTGAGACTGAGGGGCATTCCGTGTCGCTTGCCTATGACGGAGATCGCGCTCTGAAACTTGGTTTGGCGGCCGACATTGATGCAATTCTTCTCGACGTCATGCTGCCCTGCCTGGATGGCCTGAGCGTCCTACGGAAACTGCGGGCGGCGCGGCTTCAGACACCTGTGATCATCGTGTCGGCGCGCGATGCCGGGACCGACATCGTGCAGGGGCTGGATGCCGGCGCCGATGACTATCTCACCAAACCATTCGAATTGGACGTTCTTCTCGCGCGGCTCCGGGCTGTGGCGCGGCGTGCTTCGGCGGCACAGCCCGCGGACCTGACCTTTCTGGATTTGAGACTGAATCCGGGTACCTACCAAATGCACCGCGGCGACCGGACTGTGTCCCTGACCCGCACCGAATATGCCCTCCTGGAATCATTGATCCGGCGCGCCGGCATGGTCGTGTCGAGAGACGTGCTGATCGAACAAGGGTGGGGAGTAGAGTCGGACGTAAGCGACGCGAACCTCTACTTCTTTATGCGCTCTTTGCGGTCGAAGATCACGCAGCCCGGAGAATCCGAACTCCTGCACACCGTCCGTGGCGTGGGCTACTCCATCAGGAGTGAAAGCTATTGATGGCCTATCGTTCTATTTCGCTGCGGCTCACAATCTGGTTCTCCTCAGTATTCTTTGCGGGACTGGCTCTGTTCGGCGCGGTCATGTGGCTTGACCTGAAAGACACTCTGACGTCCGGACGATCGCGGACGCTGGAGAAGCGTGCCAACCGGTTGGGCGACTTGCTGCGCGACACTCAGGCGGAATCCCGCGAGCAGCGCGTCAGGAAGTTTCAAGCGTTCGCGGATGCGACGGGAGGGGGGCTGATCGAGGTTTTCCGGACGAATGGGTTTCGCGCTCTTCCTTCTCCGACCGCAGCCGCGCAGGCATTCCCGTGGCCCCGCGCCATCCCGGTCGATCGCGACCGATTCGCCGAGGTCACTTATTTGGGCCAGGCGTATCGCGTTTTGGCGCATCCCTTTTCTCTGTCGGCATCGGAACAGCTTGTCCTGTGCGCCGCCGCTCCACTGGAGGGTAACCGTACCGTTCTTCAAGCCTTCTCGGCTGGCCTGCTGTGGGCCATCCCGGCGCTGCTGGCCATCTCGGCATTCGGCGGATACGCACTCAGTCGAAGAGCCCTCAAACCGGTGGACCAGATCACCGCGGCCACCCGCTCGATCAGTGTTTCGAATCTGTCGGACAGGCTGCCTGTACCGGAGACGCGGGACGAGTTGCAGCGTCTATCCGAACCGTGCAATGAGATGCTCACGCGCCTCGAATCGGCAGTGAACGAGATCAAGCGGTTCACTGGCGACGCCTCGCACGAGCTTCGCAATCCCGTGTCGTTTGTGCAGACCACCGCGGAGCTTGCGCTGCGCAACCGGCAGATTGATGCCGCCAGCCAGCGCGCTTTTGAAGAGATTGTCGCGGAGTGCCGGAAATCCAGCCGTCTGCTGAAAGACATGTTGACGTTGGCGCGCGCCGATGCCGGCAATTCCCGGCTCGCCTTCGAACCGGTCGATCTGGTTGAA
>JBEKYE010000310.1:0-6237 GCA_049511275.1 Bryobacteraceae bacterium | reverse complement strand
CACGTACTGGATGGCGATCAGCACCAGGAAAATCACCGCCCCGATGATGTAATTGCCGCCCACCACGAAGCTGCCGAATGCCCCGATCACCTTGCCCGCGGCGGTGGTCCCGGTGTTTCCGTTCAGCAGGATCAACCGCGAAGACGAGATGTTCAGCGCCAGCCGGAACAAGGTCAGCAACAGCAGCGTGGTGGGAAACGAAGTGAAGTCCACCGGCCGCACCAGGTACAGCGAGACCATCATGACGGTGATCGACATCAGCAGGTCGCTGACGATCAGCAGGTCCAGCACGAAGGGGGGCAGCGGGGTGATGAGCGCAATCACGATGCCCAGCACCGCCAGCGGCACCGCCAACTGGCGGAACTCTTCTACCGCCAGCCCGCGCACCCCGGGAGATCCCCCTGCCGCCGGCAACCCCGCCGGTGCCGCCATGGTTTTCGCGGGTGTCATGCGGCTAGCCGGGGAGCCTCCCGTTCATAAGTTTGAAAATGTACGCCAGGATTTCCGCCACCGCGCGGTACAGATGCGGCGGGATCTCCTGCCCCACTTCCACCGACTGGTACAGCGCCTGCGCCAGAGGCGCATTCTCGATGATCGGCACCTGGTGCTCCACGGCCTTCTGGCGGATGCGCTGCGCCAGGTAGTTCTTGCCCTTGGCCACCACCACCGGCGCCGCCATGCTCTCCACCTGGTAGCGGATGGCCACCGCGAAGTGCGTGGGATTCACTACCACCGCCGTGGCTTTGGGAACCTCTTTCATCATCTGGCGCCGCAAGCGTTCGCGCATCAGCCGGCGAATCCGCGCCCGCATTTGCGGATTGCCTTCCAGGTCCTTCATCTCTTCCTTGATGTCCTGCTTGCTCATGCGCAGGTCTTGCTTGTAGCGGTGCATCTGCCGCGCCAGGTCCACCGCGCCAAAGACCAGGAACAGGCCGGCGGCTTTCCAGAACAGCTCGAGCAGAGAGCCGCCGATGAACCGCGCGCCGTTCTCCACGCTCCCGAGCGGCAGCCCCAGGATCTCCTCCAGCTTTTGGCGCGCCATGGCGTACACCGCCCACAGGAAGAGCGGCAGCAGAATCACCGCCTGCAACAGCGACGGCAGGTTCTGCCGCGGCAGTTCGCGCAACTTGGCAAGCGGATTCAGCCGCGCCGGGTCCGGCGCCAGCTTCTTCAGGCTGAACCCGAAACGCGTGGTGATGAGGCGGAACGCGAGCGTCGCCAATGCCACCCCCATGCCGCCCAGGGCCAGCGGCAGAAGGTGCTGCCAGAAGAGCCGCCAGGCGATGTGCGCCAGGTCGGCCGCCCCCCATCCGCCGGCGAAGGCGCGCGCGAGCAGCCAGCGCGTGGTCTGGCGGAATTGCGCCCACCAGTGTGCTCCTCCCAGGCCCAAGAGGCCCAGGAACACCATGAACTGCAGGGCTCCGACGAATTCCCGCGCGGCGGGAAACTGGCCCTCTTCCCGCGCCTTCTCCAGGCGCCGCTGGGTGGGTTGCTCGGTCTTCGAGGATCGGTCCGCCATCCCGCCTCATATCCCCAACATCCGCCGCGCCACCGACCAGGCCTGGCCGCCCGACTGCATCAGAATACGCGGGAACAGCAACATCACCCAGCTCAAAACCACCAGGGCCGTCAGCATTTTCGCCGGAAAAGCCAGCGCGAGCAGTTGCAGTTGCTGGTTCAGGCGGCCGAGCAGGGCCAGAGCAAAATCCACCAGCACCAGCAACGCCACTACCGGCAAAGCCAGACGCACGCCGACGGAAAACATGCCGGAGGCCAGCTGGATCAGAGCCTCCCCAGCCGGCACGCCAAAGACGTAGGTCCCCGCCGGAATCCGGTCCAGGCTCTCGGCGAACAGCCGCAGGACCTCGCGGTCCAGCCCCAGCGCGAAAAACAGCATGCCCGCCGCCAGTTGCGCGAACACCAGCAGCACGCCGGAATCGGCCTCCGTGTTCGGATCGATGGTCTGGGCGTAGGCGTAACCGGCCTGCAGTCCCAGCACCTGCGCCGCCAGCGTGAAGGCTTCGAGCACAATCGCCACCGTCACGCCGATGGCGATCCCCACCACCGCCTCCGACGCCGCCCACGCAGCCATCTCGATGGCCGTCACCCGGCCGGCTTCGACCACCGGCCAGCGCGCCCGCAGCGCCAGCGCGAATCCCAGGGCCAGCGCCGCGCGCACCGGTTCCGGCGCGCCCTTCACCCCCGGCAGCGGTACGAAGGTGAGCGCTCCCCCGACCCGCGCCAGCACCAGCAGGAAGCCATACAGCGCGCCTGCCGAAAGCACCAGCTCAGTGGGCATACCGGCCCAGATCCCCCAGCAGCGCCGCGGTGTAGGCGCAGATCTTCTCGAGCATCCACGGCATCAGGAGCAGCAGTCCCACGAGAAACGCCATCAGCCGCGGGATGGTGCTGAACGCGCTGTCCTGCATGGAGGTCGCGATCTGCACCAGGCTGACCGCGATACCCGCGAAGAATCCGATCGCCAGCAGCGGCGCCGCCAGCCAGAACGTGGTCATGAGACATTCGCGGATGATCTGCACCACCGCTTCCGGGGTCATGAGTAGAAACTCTTCATCAGCGAGCCGACCACCAGGTTCCACCCGTCCACCAGGACGAACAGCATGATCTTGAAGGGCGCCGAGATCATCACCGGAGGCAGTTGCACCATGCCCACCGAAAGCGTCACCGATGCCACCACCAGGTCGATCACCAGAAACGGCAGGAACAGCACCGCGCCGATCTGGAAGCCGGTCTTCAATTCGGAGAGAATGTAGGCGGGGATCAGGACTTTAAGATCGAGATCCGCCGGTGAGTGCGGCGCCGGCTGGCGCGCGATCTCCAGGAACAGCCGGATGTCCTTCTCCCGCGCGAACCGCACCAGAAAAGTGCGCAACGGCTTGGAAGCCGCGTCCATGGCCTGCGGCGCGCTCATCTTGCCGGCTTCCATCGGCTCCCACGCCTGGTGGTACATGTCGGCCCCTACCGGCTGCATGATCACGATGGTCAGAAACAGGGCCAGGCCCAGCAGCACCTGGTTCGAGGGCGTGGACTGCGTCCCCAGCGCCTGCCGCAGAAAGTGCAGCACCACGGTGATGCGCAGGAACGGCGTCATGGCCATCACGGCGGCGGGCAGGAGCGTGAGCAGCGTCAGCAGAATCACCACCTGCATGGGCACGCTCAATCCCGAAGAGTCTTTTCCGGCCGATATGCCGAGAAGGGAGAAGGGTTCGGCCGATGCGCGCGCCAACGGCGCTGCCGCCCACGCCACCGCCATCACGCCGGCCAGTCTCACCGCCCCGCCTCCGGCGCGCCCTCAATCTCCCGGCTCGAGAAGCTCTCGACCAGCGCGCACCCGGCCGGCGACGCCGCCACCAGCATCGTGCGCTCGCCCAACCGCACCAGATGCAGCGTATGTTGCGGCCCCAGCGCCAGTCGCTCGAGACACTCCATCCTTCGTCCCGCCGCTCTTCTCGCCGGCAATATCCCGGCCATGCCGCGCCGCCGCAACCACCACAGCGCGGCGGCCAGCAGCCCGAGCACCAACCCCACCGCTCCCATCTGTCCGATCCAGTCCATAGCGGTCCGTCCTCAGTTTTCCCGGAAGTCGGTGATCCGCACTCCCAGCCGGTTCTCGATCACCACCACTTCGCCCGAGCCGCACAACACGCCGCCGATGTAGATGTCGATGTTTTCGCCGGCCGAGCGCGCGGTCTCGATCACGCTGCCCTCTTCCAGGCGCAGCACCTCGCGGGTGCTCATCACCCGCCGGTCGAGTTCGACTTCGATCTCCACCGGGACATCCCCCAGTGGCGCTATTTCTTCCTGAGGATTCATCGGCGGATCGTCGAATTACATTAGGCCGTGATCAAGTTGATCGTGTCCTGGCTCAATTGATCGGCCGTGGTCACCACCTTGCCGTTGGCTTCATACGCCCGCTGGTAGACGATCAGGTTCGTGAACTCCGTCGCGATGTCCACCGTGGAGGCTTCCACCGAGCCGCCCTGTATGGTTCCGCGGCCCCCCGTTCCCGGCGTGCCGACGGATGGCGTGGCGGTCAGCTCGCTGAGCTGGAAGTTGTTGCCGCCCGTGGCGACCAGCGTACTGGGGTTGCGGATCGAAGCCAGCGCCACCTGGCCCACCGTGACCTGGGTGCCATCCGAATACTGCGCCACGATCGACCCGCCGTTGGCCAGACCCACGTTCACCAGTTCCGCCGCCGCCGTCCCGTTCTGCGAACTGGCCGACGAGGCCGACGGTTGCCCGAACTGCGTGATCCTCCCCGACCCGTCGCTGTTGTACGGATTCCAGGTGATGGTGGCGCCTGACGCCGCTCCGTCCGCCAGGGCCGGCATGGTAAACGTGATCGGGGTTCCATTGGCTGGATCCGTGAGATTCCCGTTCGAGTCGAATTGCAGGGCTCCGGTGGTGAGCGTCGACGCGGTCGGATCGGTCAGATCCGACCCCGGAATCGACACCGTGTAACTCCACGCATTGGACCCCGTCTTTTCAAAGCTGAGCGTCAGCACGTGGGAGGTCCCCAGGCTGTCGTAGATGGTCATCGGCACCGAAAAATCCGACGTCGCGTCGGCCGTCGCCGCCGAGTTCAGGTTCATGTCGACGGTGAACGATGACGTGGGCGTCGGGGATTTCAGCGAGCCCACCGGCACCACGATGTTGCCGATCGGGCCATTGGTATCCACCTGCCCGGTGGTCGGATCGATGGCGGTCCAGCCCTGTACCGTGTCGCCTGTGTCGGTCAGCAGGTTGCCGCTCTTATCCGTCTCGAAGTTGCCGGCGCGCGTGTAGTACTGGTTTCCGGACGAGTCTTGGACGATGAAAAACCCCTCTCCCTGAATCGCCGCATCCAGCACTCCGCTGCTCGACTGAATCGCGCCCTGCGAGAATTCCCGGACTGTGAACGGCGTCCCGGTCCCGAATCCCACCTGCGTGGTGCCCAGGCCGGCGCCCAGCGACTCCGTCACCAGATCCTGGAAACAGACCTCGCTCGTCTTGAAACCGGGCGTGTCCATGTTCGCCAGGTTGTTGCCCACCACGTCGATAGCGGTGGAAGTCGCGTCAAGAGCCGATAGTGCGGTTGAAAACGATGTAAACATGAGATTCTCCCGTTAGATTGGTGAAGCTTTAGCTGCCGCTGCCACTGCCACTGCCGCTGCCGCCGCCGGTCTGGCCGGCCACCAGTTGATCCAGATCCTGGCGGATGGCCGTAATGTCCTCCCCGGAGGTGACGGATTGTTGCAGTTGCTGCATCTGCGCCAACTGCGTCACGAAGGTCGTGCTGTCGGTCGGGTCGGTGGGGTCTTGATTCTGGAGCTGCGCCACCAGAAGCTGCAGAAACATGTCCTGGGTTTCGCTCGCGGTCGTCGAGGGCGAACTGCCCGTCGAAGTGGAACTCTGGCCGGTCGATGCGGCATTGGATGTCGCCCCGAGCGGTAGGATCGTAGTCATACTGATTTGCCTCCTGGCGCCGCGGTCGCGGCGCAGTCTATGGAATGGATGAGAAGAGCCATGCGAAATCTTTTCCTGCGTCTTGCGTTGGGGTATCGTTCTCCTGAGCCTTGGGCTTGGGTTGCGGCTGCGGGTCGCGCTGCCGCTGGCCGCCGTTCTGTCCCGGCTGGCGCCCGGAGTTCTGCGACGCCCCGCCGGGCGCCGCTTCCGCGGTCCTTGGGCGTTCGGCCGCGCCCGCCGGATGCCAGGTCTCGGTGCGGAATCCGGTCTGTTCCAGCTTGCTGGCGAGCGCCGGCAGATCTTCGCGCAGGTCCCCGGCCAGCCCGCTGTCCGGGGTGCGCACATCCACGTGCATATCGCCCGCGCGCTCCGAAACCCGCACTTCCACCCGCTGATCTCCCTGGCCCGCCACTTGCAACTTGATATCGTGCGCGGCCGCTGGCTTGGGTGCCTCGGGAGCGGCCGCCGGTTCGGTTGCCACCGCCGGCGGTGAGGAAGCCGCAGCGCCTTCCCGCGGCTTCGCGTCGCTTGCCGCGGGCGGCTGGGGCGTGGCTGCCGGATGCGCCGTCAGCGCGGGCTCGGGTGCCGCGGCGGTGGAGACTTCCGGTTTGCGAACCGGCTCCCGGGCGGCATCCGGCTGCCTGGGGGAAGCGGCCGAGGCATCGTGCGAATTCTCCTGCTCGCCGGGCGCCGTTTCGCCGGTCGCTGCGGCCGTATCCGAAACTGGCGCGGTTTCCATCGGCTCGCCCGCTCCATTCGCGAGTTCACCAT
>JBEKYE010000309.1:0-6289 GCA_049511275.1 Bryobacteraceae bacterium | reverse complement strand
ATGATCGGAAATGAGGGGACCTCCCCTGATGACCACACCATTCGCATGGGGGATGTTCAGACCAAGACCTTCATCGCTGGAATCCGGGGCACGATCACGGGCGTCAGTGATGCGGTGCCTGTGGTGATCGACGAAAACGGTCAACTTGGCACCATCAGTTCCTCCCGCCGCTTCAAGGAAGATATCCAGGACATGGGCGACGTCTCCAGCGGCTTGATGCGCTTGCGACCCGTCACGTACCGCTACAAGCAGCCCTACGCCGACGGAACCAAGCCCCTGGACTATGGCCTGATCGCCGAAGAGGTGGCCGAAGTATACCCGGACCTGGTGGTCACCAACAAAGAGGGCCAGGTGGAAACGGTGCAGTACCAAAAGCTCACTCCCATGCTGCTGAACGAAGTGCAGAAACAGAGCCGGCACGCGCAGCGGCAGGATGAAACGATTCAGGTGTTACGGGAGCAGAACCGGAAACTGGAGGCGCGGCTAGCGGCGCTGGAGGCTTTGTTATCCGGCAAGGGTTCTATGACGGCGACCGCCGGGCAGTAAGTCCATCGCCAGCCATTTCACTTTGGCAGAGGGCGCCGGCACCCGGAGACCGGGCCACGGGGCAGATCATCAGGCTCGGAAAGTCGCTCCCAGAGTTCGCTGTTGGGGCTGAACTAAATCACCCGCAAGTCTTTGCCAGTCGGCGTCAGGATCTCGCAGCCTTTTTCGGTGACGACGACCGTGTCCTCGATGCGGATGCCGCCGAAGCCTTCCAGGTATACGCCGGGTTCGATGGTGATGGCCATGCCGGCCTGCAGGCGGGCCTTGTCGCTCTTGCCGAGACGCGGCGGTTCGTGGATTTCCAGGCCCAGGCCGTGGCCGGTGGAGTGGATGAAGGCGCCGTCGAGGCCGTAGCGCGCCAGAACATGGCGCGCGGCGGCATCCGCGTGGGCCGTGCGGGCTCCGGCGCGGACGGCGTCGATACCGGCCAGTTGCGCTTCGAGCACGGCGCGGTAAATGCGCTTCACTTTGGCGGTGGGAGTTCCCAGGTACAACATGCGGGTCATGTCGCTTGCATAGCCGTCCTGGAAAGCGCCCATATCGACCACCACCAGTTGGCCAGGCTGGAAACGGGCGGCGGTGGGTTGAGCGTGCGGCAGCGCGGAGCGGACGCCGGCCGCCACGATGGTCTCAAACGCGGGCTTTTCGGCGCCCAGGCGGCGCATGCAGTATTCGAGCTCGGCGGCGAGATCGCGCTCGGTAATGCCGGCACGGACGCGCGGCACGGTTTGTTCGAAGGCGCGCGAGTTGGTGAGAACGGAGCGGCGGATGCGGTCGATCTCGGAGGGCGACTTGACCATGCGCATCCGCTCGACCGAGCCGCCGGCCGCGACCAGCGAGGCTTTGGTGGGCAGGCGCGATTCGAGCGAAAGGAAGGTTTCGCAACTCATCAGCGCCGGCTCGTAACCGAGGCGTTTGACGCGGTGGCGCGCGATGGCGGCAACCAGATCGGCCTGCAACGGACCCTTGGCGATGGTGACGGCGCAGGAGACTTCCTGCGCGGCCTGGATCTGGTAGCGCGGATCGGTAAACAGGATGGACTGGCCGGGCAGCACGAGCAGCAGGGCGTTGGTGCCGGTGAAGCCGCTGAGGTAGCGCAGGTTGGGGCCGAAGGAGACCAGCAAGGCGTCGAGTTTGCGGGCGGCGAGGGAGGCGGCGAGGGCGTGGCGGCGAATTTCGAATTCGGAGGCAGGCTGCCCGCCGGCGGGATTGGCAGGCGAAAGCGCCTGCCACACGGAGCGACCGGGCTGAGGCGTTTTAGTAGACATGGGCGCAACCAACGCGAGATGCCGCCAAGGGGAGAGGCGGCGCCGGCCGGGCTGCGCCCGGCTGGACCGATTGACAATCGGTCCGCAGGTTGACAACCTGCCCCACAAGGCAGCGGAGCCGCAACCAAACGAATGGGGGGTGCGTGACGGCCAGCGGGAGCGAGACCAGGGGGTCGCGTGCTGTCCAGGTGGACTGCCCCACGGTTACTCGGGAGATCGGTGGGTTATTTGCCACTCTGGAGTTCCTTGGCGAGGATGTGGGCGCGGCCGGCGAGGTCGTCCGCGGAGCGCAGATCGCCGTTTTTTTCGGCGTCGCCGGAGCTCTTGACGAACTGATTGATGCGGGTGACGAGAGCTTGTTCGGCGGCGGTGAGGCTGCGGCGGCGGGCCTGCGCCACCAGTTGCAGGGCCTGGCTCCGGCGATCCTGCGCGGACCGCCGCAACTGCTGCTGCACGTTAGCGGGCAGGATTTCCTGAATGGGCGGCCGGGCCGCTTCGGCGGGCGGCGGCGTTTCGGGTTTGGGCGGCGGAGCGGGCGGACGTCGCGTGGCCTGTGGCGGCCTGGTGGCCGGCGGCGGAGCGGCCGGGGGCGGGGCAGCGGCGGGAGGCGCGGTGGAGAGCGAGCCGGGATCGAGCGCTTGCGGGCGCGGCAACTCCACTTGCGTTTGGGGAATGGAAAGCGGCGGGGGCGGCGGCGCGGGCACTGCCGGCGCAGCGGCCGGGGCGGGCGGCTTGGCGCGCGCGGCGCAACCGGCCAGACCAAGCAGCAGGGCGGCGGCCAGGATTGCTTCCACTGGTTTCATTCGGAATCGCTCGGTCACACCGCAAGCGGCAGACGGATCACAAAGGTAGTGCCTTTGCCGGGTTCGCTGCTGAAGTCGATTGTACCATCGTGTAATTGCACGATCCGGAAAGTCATGGCGAGGCCAATGCCGCTGCCGCCGGTCTTGGTGGTGAAGTACAGGCGGAAGATTTTTTCCTTCAGGTCGGGCGGAATGCCGGGGCCGGTATCGGAGATGCGGATTTCGGCAGTGTCTTGGGAAGCGGAGGCTTCGAAGCGCAGCTCGCCGCCTTCGGGCATGGCCTGGATGGCGTTGACGACGACGTTGAGGACGGCCTGTTTGAAGAGGTCGCTATCGACGCTGACTTCGACGCCGTCGGCGGCCGGGGCTTGCGGCGCGGCGACCACCTGGATGTTGGCGGCGGCGGCCTGGGGACGCGCGAGGTCGGCGATTTCGCCGAGGATTTGTTGCAGCAGAACCGGGCGCAGTTTGAGCTCCACGGGGCGGGTGAAATCGAGGAAGGTCTTGACGACGCGGTCGAGGCGCAGGATTTCGCGCGAGATGATCTCCATTTGCGGATCGACGGCGGAATCGCCGCGCGCGAGTTTGGAGCGGGCGACTTCCACGTGGAGGAGGATGGCGTTCAGCGGGTTCTTGACTTCGTGGGCGACGCCGCCGGAGACGCGGCTGATGGCGGCGAGGCGGTCGGCGGTGCGGAGCTGGCGTCCGATCTGGCGCTGGGCTTCGGGATCGCGCAGGCGGACGATGATGCCGGAACGCGGGTTGGCGGCGCCGGGCTGCGCTTCCAGCAGGTCGACGGAGAGAAGCACGGAAGCGCTCTCCGGCGCGCCGGTGAGCGGGATGCGGCGGTTGCGGATGTGGATGCCGGCGGAGGCGGCTTCGTCGATAAGGAGGCCGAGGTTGGTGGAAGGCGGGAAAATCTCGGCGATGGATTGCCCGGAGAGAGTGGAGCGGTCGCGGCCGAGGAACCTGTCGACCGAGCCGGAAGCGAAGACCAGGCGCCGTTCGCGGTTGAAGATGAAGACGGCGTCCTCGAGATCGCGCAGCAGACGGTCCATGTTGCCGCGGAGGTCGGAGACTTCGAATTGCGCGCCGCGCAAACGCTCGCCCAGGAGGCTGACCTTGGAGGCCATGATGGAGACTTCGTCGTTGGAGGAGGAGCCGATGGCGGGCTCGGGCGGAGCGTAGTCGCCGGATGCGAGCAGGTCGAGCTGGCGGCGCAGGCGGCCCAGCGGGCGGAAAGCGAAGGCGGAAAACAGGAACGTGACGCAGATGGCGCCGATGATGGAGATGAGCGCGATGTCGGCGCTTTGATTCAAAGCCGGCTTGATGGCATCGCGAATCAAGGCGGGGGCCACGATGACGCGCACATAAAGCTGCGGAGGGCCCAGTTCCTGCTCGATCTGGAGGTTGCCGGCGTTGCGGCCCAGCAGCACGCGCAGCTTGTCGAACCAGCCGGGCTGATTGACCAGGTGAGTGAGATCAGGATAGCGCGGGCAGGATTCGCCCTCGCGGTCGGCGAAGCTGTCGGCAAGGATCCGGCCATCCGGGCTGACGACGGCCACTTCGTCAATCACGGGCGAGGAAGACATAACGCTGTGGAGGCGGTGGAATAAGTCCGGGGTCTGGAGCGCGTCGGGGAAGGGAGGCGCTTGCGGGCGGTTGAGAGCCTGTTTGACGTCGTCGATGGCGACGGCCTGAACGAACCGGGCGCGCTGCAGGGTATGTTCAAACTCATTCTGCATGATGCCGAGCAGGTCGACGGCGGAAATGAACGCCACGACGATGGTGACCAGCAACACCGTACCGAGCGTCAGCTTGGCCTGGAGGGTCCTCAGGGTCTAGGGCACGGTGAGGATGAGCTTGCCGGCGGTCTTGCGGCTTTCAAGGTCGCGGTGGGCTTGGGCGGCATCGGCCAGGGGATAGGTGCGGTGGATGCGGAGCTTGAGCTTGCCGGAATCCAGCCAGCCGAGCACGTCGCCGGCGCGCCACAGCAACTCTTCGCGCGTGAGCAGGTGGTGGGCCAGGCTGGGGCGGGTGAGGAAAAGCGAGCCGCGGGCGTTGAGGATGGCGGGGTCGAAGGGCGGAACGGGGCCGCTGGATTGACCGAAGAGCGCCATGAGACCGCGCGGGCGCAGGCAGTTGAGACTCTTGTCGAAGGTGGTCTTACCGACCGAATCGTAGACCACGTCGACGCCGCGGCCGGCGGTGAGGCGCCTCACTTCGGCTTGGAAATCCTGCTCGGTATAGAGAATGACTTCGTCGGCGCCGTGGGAGCGCGCGATTTCCGCCTTGACCTGGGTGGAGACGGTGCCGAGGACGCGCGCGCCGAGCATTTTGGCCATCTGCACGATGAGGCCGCCAGCGCCACCGGCGGCGGCGTGGACCAGGCAGGTGTCGCCGCTCTTGAGAGCGAAGGTGGAGTGCGTGAGGTAGTGCGCGGTCATGCCTTGCAACATGGCGGCGGCGGCGGAGGGGAAATCGAGGTGGGCGGGCAGTTTGACGAGCTGCGCGGCGGGGACGACGGCATACTCGGCATAGGAGCCGCGCGTCATGGCGTAGGCCACGCGATCGCCCGGCGCGACTTCGGTGACGCCGGGACCGACGGCTTCGACCGTGCCGGCGGCTTCACTGCCGAGCGTGACCGGGAGATCGGCTTTATAGAGGCCCGCGCGGAAATAGACGTCGATGAAGTTGACGCCGCTCGCGGCGATGCGCACCAGCGCCTGCCCGGGACCCGGGACGGGAGTGGGTACATCGACCAACTGCATTTTTTCGGGACCGCCGGTTTCACTTACCTGGATACGTTTCATAGGTCAACCTCGAAGGGCTCGCCGCGTGTGGACCGCGGCGGCATAGAGCAGCAGGTACAGCAAGGTGAAGGGAAAGGAAAAGACGCGCGCCAGGATGCGCACGGCGCCCGCGCCGGCAAGACCGGTGCGCAGCATCACAAAACCCCAGGCGGGCGCGAAGTGCATGCGGTCGAGCCAGAAATAATCGGCGTTCTCGTTGATGACGAAAACCTTGGCGGGAATGCGCGCGGCCAGCATCCATTTCCACTTGGTCATGAGCGGTTGGGCGGAACAGACGATGCCGACGTGCGAATATCGGTTGGCGGCCAGCTCGCGATAGAGCCTGCCGCGGCCTTGGGAGCCGCGATAATCGGCGACACGATAGAGGCGGGTCGCGGGCGGGAAGCCGGCGGGCAGGGTGGCGTAACAGGTGACCAGATCGACGGCGGCGTCCTGGCCCCAGGAGCTCTGCAAGCCTGGGATGACGCGCTCGAGGATGCCGCGAGAGCCGCTCTCCACCAGCAGGATGGCCGTGGCGGGAGGCTGATGGCCAGTGAGAAAATATCGCACTCATTTGAATATAGCCCGATCGGGAACAGGGCCGCGAGGTGGCCCACGCACGAGTGCGTGCCGCCACATCGGCACCACCGAATGTCCGTGAGAAGAGCGGGTTAAGATAAGACGATGGCCGGGCTCGAAAAACTCCTGACGGAACAAACCAACCCGGCATCGGCGTCCATCGATACGCTGAGCACGGAGAGCGTTCTGCGCATCATGAATGCGGAAGACCGCCGGGTGGCCGGCGCGGTGGAGCGCGAAATTCCGGCAATTGCGCGGGCGGTGGACGCGATCGTGGCGGCATTCGAACGCGGCGGGCGGC
>JBEKYE010000308.1:0-6302 GCA_049511275.1 Bryobacteraceae bacterium | reverse complement strand
CCCGGTGCGCTGCGGCGGGGCCGCGCCCTTCGCAGGGGTTGCCGCCGGCGGCGCCGGGCGCTGTTCGGTGGCAGGCTGTGGAGCCGAGCCGCCGAGTTGCGCCAGGGCCTGCTCGATGGGAAGCAAGCGGCCGGCCTGCACCAGGCGCACCAGGCCGATCTCCAGGTGGAAGCGCGGCTGCAGGGAGAATTGCAGGTCGCGAAAAAGATCGAGCGAGAGTTGCAGATAGCGCGTGAGATCTTCTTCCGAGAATCCGGCGGCGATTTCGGCCAGCTTCTCGCGTTGTTGCGCGGAGGCCGCCACCAGGCGCGAAGCCGCGCCGGAGATGCGGATCACCAGCAGGTTCCGGAAATAGCGCGCCACCTCCCGGCTGAAGTGCTGCAGGTTGTGGCCATTACGTTCCAGCTCGTCCACCACCTCGAGCATCCGGCGGGAGTCGCTTTCCGCCAGCGCCCGGGTGACCTGCTCCAACGATTCCAGCGAAAATGCGCCCAGCAGCGCGCGCACTTCGGCGGCATCCAGCTTGGCGCCGCAGCAGGCAATCGCCTGGTCCAGCGCCGAAAGCGAATCGCGCACGCTGCCCTCGCCGGCGGCAGCCAGCACGGCCAGGGCTTCCGCGTCGGCCTCGATGCCTTCCTGCGTGCAGATCCAGGCAATGCGGGCCACCAGGTCTTCGAAATCCACCGAGCGGAAACTGAAATGCTGGCAGCGCGACGCGATGGTGGCGGGAATCTTGTGCGCTTCCGTGGTGCACAGCACAAAAACCACCCATTCCGGCGGCTCTTCGATGGTCTTCAGCAGCGCGTTGAAGGCCTCGCTGGTGATCTGGTGCGCCTCGTCGATGATAAAAACCTTGTAGCGGTCGCGGGCCGGCTGGTAGCGCACATTCTCGCGCAGCTCCCGCATTTCGTTGATGCCGCGGTTGGAGGCCGCGTCGATTTCGATGACATCCACGGTTCCGCCGGAAGTGATTTCCTTACAACTCGCGCATTCCCCGCACGGCGTTGCAGTGGGGCCCTGGATGCAGTTCAGACAGCGCGCCAGGATGCGCGCCACGGTGGTCTTGCCGGTGCCGCGCTGTCCTGAAAAAATGTAACCGTGGGCGATACGCTTCTGCGCAATGGCGTTTTCCAGCGTGGTCTTGACGTGTTCCTGGTTGACCACGTCGTGGAACGTCTGGGGCCGGTATTTACGCGCGATTACCTGGTACATGGGGTGGGTATATGCCAGGCCCCGGGTAATCCGCGGCACACGAACCGCACCGCTACCGTTGCTTCCTTCCGGACCTGGCGGGGTTTGCGGCCGTCCATTGCACGGAGCCCGAGACCTGACAAGTATTCATCGTAGCACGCGTGCCGGCGAAAACCGGGCTATAGAAGGAAGAGGGTGCGCGACATAAGAGCGGGGTCGCCGGGGGGCCTGTGGGGTCAGGCTTTCAGCCTGCCGCCGGGCTCATGCCCGGCGTCCCGCAACAGACGAAGAACGCCGGCTGAAAAGCCGGCGGCAGGCTGAAAGCCTGACCCCAGAGAGTTGCGGTCCGCAGGCACGTATAATCGAGGGTAAGGCCCATCCTTATATGAGAAAGCGCCTGTTGTACGGGTTCGCGGCGGTCTTGCTGGTCATCTCCGTGGTGCTGGTGGTGTGGCAGGGCTCGTTCGGGCTGCGCCAGTTCGGGCTGCGCCAGTTCGATCACCCCAGCCCGAGCCAGACGTTGATTTTCTGGGCGATCTCCATCCTGATCATCATCCTGATGCTCACGCTCGGCTGGATTTTGTTCCGCACCGGCATCAAACTCTACATCGAGCGCCAAAGCAACCAGGAAGGTTCCCGCATCCGCACCAAGCTGGTGGTGGGCGCCCTGGCGCTCAGCAGCTTTCCGGTTTTCTGCCTGGTGCTATTCAGCTACGAAGTGATGAACGTCAACCTGAAGGGTTGGTTCACCGAGCCGGTGCAGCAGCAGGTGGATGTTTTTGTCGGCCTGGCTACCACGCTCCACAAGGAGATGCAGGACGAGACCGACGCCCAGGCGGCCCTGCTCGCCGCGCAACCGGAGACCCGCCAGGTGCTGGCCGGCGGCGGACGCACACCGGGCTTTCTGGAGAAATTCTGCAAGGACTGGGAACTCGAATCGGCGGCCATCTACCCGCCAAAGGGAAGCCAGCCGCTGGACGCCTGGGGACCGTATGCCGCCAGGAGCGACGCCGATCGCGAAGTGAACGCGGACTACTTCGTACTCAACGGCCCGGACGTCCTCAACAGCACGGTCGTCGCCGGTTCGGTCGTGCTGCGGGCGCGCATTCCGCTGGATGCCGCCACTGAAAGGGCGCATATCGACCAATGGGTCGGCGAGTGGCACCAGATTTTCGCCCAACGTAAAGACGTTCGGCGCGTCACCACCATGCTGATGGTGCTGATCGGTCTGTTTGTGCTCTTCGTGGCGGTCTGGATTGCGCTGTTTCTGGCTAAACAGATCAGCGTGCCGATTACCGCCATGCTGGAGGCCGCCAGCCAGGTGCGCGCCGGGAACCTGAAGCACCGCCTGCGGGTCAAAGCCGTCGACGAGCTGGGCTCGCTGGTGCGCGGCTTCAACCAGATGACCGAAGAGCTGGAGACCAAGACCGCCGAACTCGACAGCCGCCGCCGCTTCACCGAGGCGATCCTCGAAAGCATTCCCACGGGTGTTCTCTCCATCGGCGCTGATGGCTCGCTGCAGCGCGTCAACCAGGCCCTGTCGAAAATCTTTCCCGCGGAACAGGTGGCGCGCGCCGGCCGCCTGGAAGATCTTTTCTCGCGCGAAGACACCGCCGAGATCAAGTACCTCATGAAGCGGGCCCGCCGCACCGGACTGGCGGTGGGACAACTGGAACTGGCCACCGAGAGCCGCAAGCTGCACCTGGCGGTGACGGTTTCCGCGATTGAAGAGAAACTGACCTCGGGTTTCGTGGTGGTGCTCGAGGACACCAGCGATCTGTTGCGCGCCCAGAAGGCCGCGGCATGGCACGAAGTGGCGCGGCGCGTGGCGCACGAAATCAAGAATCCGCTCACGCCCATCGCGCTCTCGGCGGAACGCATGGCCCGGCAGCTCGATCGAGTGGACCTGCCGCCCTCGACCAGCCGCATCCTGCGCGAGTGCGCCGAGACCATCTCGAAATCGGTCGATTCGGTCAAGACTCTGGTGGACGAGTTCTCGCAGTTCGCGCGGTTTCCCTCCGCGCAGCCGGTGCGCTCCGATCTCAACGAAGTGGTGCGCGGCGCGCTGGCCATCTTTCAGGGCCGCCTGGACGGCATTTCCATGCAGACCAGTTTCGCGGCCGGGCTGCCGCCCGTAAACCTCGACCCCGAACAGTTTCAAAGAGTGGTGGTGAACCTGGTGGACAACGCCGCCGAGGCCATGCAGGATGCACTCGTCAAGAAACTCTATATCGCCACCCAGGCGGGCGCGGCCGATACCGTGGAACTGGTGGTGGCGGATTCCGGCTGTGGCGTCAGCGCGGAGGAAAAGGAGAAACTGTTTCTGCCCTATTTTTCGACCAAGAATCGCGGCACGGGCCTCGGCCTGGCCATCGTGAGCCACATTGTGGCGGAGCATGGCGCGCACATCCGCGTGGAAGATAACCGGCCGGTGGGCGCGCGCTTCACCGTCGAGATCCCCATTCCGGCGGAGCCGGAAGCGGCCGAGAACGGGGCTCCGGCGACGGCCCGCGTATGAAGCGGCGGCGCATTCTGGTGGTGGATGACGAACCGGGCATCCGCCAGTCTCTGAGCGGAATCCTGGAAGACGACGGCTATGCCGTGGAAGCCGTCGAGAACGGCGAAGCCTGTCTGGCCGCTCTGCCCGGCGCCGGCTTCGAGCTGGTGCTGCTGGATATCTGGCTGCCCGGCATCGACGGCATGGAAGTGCTGGCGCGCATCCAGGAAATTTCTTTCGGCGAGCGGCCGGTGGTGGTGGTGATCTCCGGACACGGCTCCATTGAAGCCGCCGTGAAGGCCACCAAGCTGGGGGCCTTCGATTTTCTGGAGAAGCCGCTCTCCATCCAGAAGGTCACGGTGGTGGTGAAGAACAGCCTGGAGCACCGCAGCCTGTCGATCGAGAACAGCCGTTTGAAGGGCGACAGCGGGGCGCGCTGGCGCATAATCGGCGAGAGCGTGCCCATGAAAGCTCTGCGCCAGCAGCTTACGCTGATGGCCGGCACCAATGGCCGCGTGCTGATCTACGGGGAAAGCGGGACCGGCAAGGAGCTGGTGGCGCACGCCCTCCACTCGCTGAGCCCGCGCGCCGCCGAGCCGTTCGTGGAAGTCAACTGCGCGGCCATTCCGGAAGAGCTGATCGAGAGCGAGCTCTTCGGCCACAACAAGGGCAGTTTCGCCGGCGCCCAGGAAGCCAAAATCGGCAAATTCCAGAAGGCCGACGCGGGCACGCTATTCCTGGATGAAGTGGGAGACATGAGCCTGCGCACGCAATCCAAGGTGCTGCGCGTGATCGAAGAGCAGCGCTTCGAGCCGGTGGGCGCTTCCGAATCCGTGCAGGTGGACGTGCGCGTGGTGGCCTCCACCAACAAGAACCTGGATGTCGAAATCGAGCACGGCAATTTCCGCGAGGACCTGTTCTACCGGCTCAACGTGATCCCGTTCAACGTGCCGCCCTTGCGCGACCGGCGCGAAGACATCCCGTTGCTGGCCGAACACTTCCTGCGCGAGTTCACCACGGCTTACGGCCGCAAGCCCAAGGAACTGAGCCCCGAGGCTTTCAAGGTGCTCGCGGAGTATCACTGGCCAGGCAACGTGCGCGAGCTGAAGAACCTGATCGAGCGGATCGTCATCCTGAACCCGCAGGTGCGGGTGGATGCGCGGCACATCCCGTTGAATCCATCGAAGCGGCAGCCGGACCGGTCTATGGACCGCTTCGGCAGCCTGCAGGAAGTGCGCGAAGCCGCCGAGCGCGAATACATTCTCAAGAAGCTCGAAGAGACCAACGGTAACGTGACGCGCACCGCCGAACTGCTGGGGCTGGAGCGCAGCAACCTATATAGGAAGATGAAGACGCTGGGGATTGGGCCGAAGGAGTAGGGGGCGTGATCGACCGTTCTAATTCCCGAGTACCCACCGCAGCAGCGGCGAGGGCGTAATGCCAGCCTGGCCGAAGCTGAAAAGGGGTCGATATTTCGGCCCGTTCCAGAATGGCGCCGCAGTCGCCGCCTTGATAAAGGCGTGGCGACGCAGAGCTCCCCGGCCAAGCCGTCATCTCGGCAATGATGCCTGCACGAACTTCACCAGATCGGCGTGGTACCTGGCGGCCGACGGCTGGTCGATGTAGACCATGTGGCCCGCCTCGTAGTAGCCCAGGGAAATGTTGTTCTTCTTGACTTCGTCCGACGCCTTCAGGTGGGCGATGGTCCACTCCACGGGGTAGAAAGGGCAGGCGAAATCGTAATATCCCATTCCCACAAAAAGATGCATGTGCGGATTCTTGGCGAAACCGTTCTCCAGGTTGACTACCGTATTGTATTCGCCGGACCACGGCGGCGCGTTTCCCGAGACGTAATAGAGGTTGTCATTTTTGTAATTCAGGTCATTCCGGATGTAGGCCTCGAAGGCGGTGAGGAAACAGTCTTCGATATTGGCATTGCTGTAATCGAAGCTTGTATTGGTCGAGCCCGCGTCCAGTTGGTAGCCGGCAAAGCGCGAATCCAGGCGTGAGGTCATCAGGTGCCGGTCGCGCAGCAGCTCGGTGCTGAACGGCCCCAACGGGACACGCAGGTCGAGCGAATCGATGAAGGTCCTGGAGAGTCCCGTGTATCGCGCCATGTCGGCCAGCACTTTGTCGCGCTGGGCAACGGTTGCGCGCGCACCGTCGAACAAGTATTCCAGGTATTCGCCCGAAGCAAATTCCCTCGCCTGTTTCGCCATCTGTTCCACCGTGAGCTTTTGAAGATCGGGCGCCAGCTTCTTGTGAAAATGCGCGGTCATGATTTCGGTGGGCAGCGTGGTCAACTGGCGCTGCTCGCCGGCGCCGGCGTTGACGTCGAAGATCGCCGACAGCAGCATCACGCCGTTAATGGGAATGTCGCGGTCGGTCAGGTAGCCGGAGAGTCCCGCCGCGCGCGTGGTGCCGTAGCTCTCGCCGCCGACAAAGAGCGGCGAACCCCAGAGGTTGTATTCGTTCAGGAAGCTGCGGATGAACTCGCCGAAGGCGGCCAGATCGTTCTCCACGCCGCCAAAATCCGCCCCATAACCGGGCCGGTCCGGGCGGCTGAAGCCGGTGCCCATGGCGTCGATGAAGACCAGATCGCCGGTATCCAGCA
>JBEKYE010000307.1:0-9341 GCA_049511275.1 Bryobacteraceae bacterium | reverse complement strand
GAGCGGAAGAAGCGTTTCAGGAACGGCATGTCAACTGGTGGGCATGGTGGGGCCGAGGCCGACCTTATGGCCCAGCTTCACCCAGCGGGAAGCGCGGAAGAGCTCGACCTGTTGAGCGAGTTGCGCGGCCTCCGCCTGTAGACGGAGCGCCCACGCCGTGCGCTCATCGAGTTCCTTCTCGGTGTGGTGGAGAGCGTCGACGGCCTTCACCAGCTCATTAGTCTGTTTGCGGATTTCGGCGGTGAGGTTGGTTTCCACGCGCAGGGCCCACTCGATCTTGGACTGGATGTCCTGTTCCAGCCCGGCGATCTTGGCCTCATACTCCCGGGCCATCAGACGGGCGGCCTCCTGTTCGCGGGCCAGTTCATCCTGCAGTTCGGCGACGCGGGCGCGGCTACGGCCGAGCTCCACGTCGAGTTGTCCGGCCCATTGGTTGCTGGCGTCGAGTTCGGCTTCCACCTTGGCACACTGAGCAATGGACTCGGCGAGCGAGCGTTGGGTGTCGGCGAGCCAGCCTTCCTTTTCGGCGACCTCACGCACCAGAAGGTCGATGTGGCGCTCGCGCTCGCGCAGGACGTTGGCGGCGCGGGGCACGTACACAAAAGTGGGATTGCCGATTTGCGGCCTTCGGGCACAGACGGCCACGAAGAAGTGGGAATCGTCGGGCGCCGGTTCGCCGGCATCGACGCGCACTTCGACGGTCTCGCCGGCCTCATGCGGCTGGAAGGTGACTCCTTCGATATGGTTTTCCAGAAACAAAGAAACGTGCGGAAAGACGGCGCTCAGCTCCCGGCGGAATTCATCGAAAGTAAATTCGTGCACGTGAAACGGGTTGGCGCCATGGGGGCCGCGCGATTCCGTGTAATAGAGCTTGTTGGGCGTGGAGACCACCAGTTGTCCGTTGGGCGAGAGCACGCGCGCGGCTTCGAGCAGAAAGGCGCGCCAGTCTTCGAGGTGCTCGATGACTTCAAAGGCGACCACCAGATCGAAACTCGAGGAGTCGTACGGCAGGCTGGCGCAGGAGGCCTGTTCGAAGCTGAGGTTGGGAGCCTGGTAGTGAGCGCGGGCGAAATCGACGGCTTCGGGAGCGAGGTCGGCGCCGACCACCGCGAGCGCGGTGCGGGCCAGCTCGGCGGAGCCGTAGCCGGCGCCGCAGCCGGCATCGAGCACGCGCTTGCCGCGCGCCAGGCGGGAGGCAAAGGTATAGCGGGCGACGTGCTCGTTGAGCAGGTCGACGTCAACCTCGCCGGGGATGAGGCGCTCTCCGGTAAATTCAGCCACTGTGTTTCTCCAGCAGGGGCGCGGGCGAGGCGACGGGCGAGCCCAGGCGCGCATTGACTTCGACGTGGCAGGGCAAATGGATGTATCCGTAGATCTCGTTATCGCCGCGGGCCATCTGCAAGGCCAGGGCGTTATCGATCCAATCGCACATCTGGTAGCCGAGCAGAGTGCCATCGGCAACGGCGGGCGAAAAAGAGAAGGACGCGGGATAGAGCTCGGGCAGATCGAGGTGGAAATCCACGGTGGAGATGTCGCCGGCGCGCATGGGGGCCAGGTCGTATCCTTCGCGGCTGGTATTGGTGCCGGAGAAGTCCATGCCCAACTGGTTGCGCAGCATGAAGCCGATAATGGGCATGGCCACGTCGGCCCTGGCGCGCACGCTGATGCGGACCACGATGCGGGTGGACGGCGCCAGCAGGGAAAGCGGCGCGCCATCCTCGGTGAGGACCGCGATGCCGATGATCTCGGCGCGGGCGTCGCCGTAGCGGTGATCGATATTGGGAATGGTGCCGGCGATTTCGGGAGCGCGCGACGGGCCGGCGGTGGAGAACATCTCGGCGCCAGCGGCTTTGCGCAGGCGGTAGGTGGAATCCTTCTCGACCATGGCGGCCAGGTATTTGGAGATGACGCGGTCGGGCTCGCCGATTTCGATGAGGCGGCCTTTGTCGAGCCACAGCACCCGGTCGCCGATGGCCTTGACGTCGGCCACGGCGTGGGAGACGAACAGGATGGTGACGCCGCGCTGGCGCAGCTCGTGGACCTTGCGCATGCAGCGCTGGCGGAAATAGATGTCGCCGACGGCGAGAGCTTCGTCGACCAGCAGGATTTCGGGATCGACGCTGATGGCTACGGCGAAGGCCAGGCGCACCACCATGCCGCTGGAATAGGTCTTGACGGGCTGGTTGATGAAGCCGCCGATTTCGGCGAAGTTTTCGATGTCCTGGTAGCGCTGGTCGATCTGGCGGGTGGTGAGGCCGAGGATGGAACCGTTGAGGTAGACGTTGTCGCGGCCGCTGAATTCGGGGTTGAAGCCGGCGCCGAGTTCGAGCAGGGCGGAGACGCGGCCGTTGACGATGGCGGCGCCGCGGCTGGGCTGGAGAATGCCGGCGACGATCTGGAGGGCGGTACTTTTGCCCGAGCCATTCTCGCCGACGATGCAGAAAGTCTCGCCACGCTTCACCTGGAACGTGACGTCGTCGAGCGCCAGGAAATCCTTATGGCAGCGGGCGCGGTTTAGAGACAGGAGTTCCTTGAGCCGGTCGCCCGGCGAGTCGTAGATGGCGTAGCTCTTGGAAACACTCTGGAACTCAACAGCGTTCACGGTGGAGAAAGAAAGACCAGTGTATCGGAAGTCGGCGCAGTGGTGGGGCGGAGGGAGAAGAATGCGGAAAGGGCGGTGCGGTGTCATGGTCAGGAGGCGGAAGTCAGGAGTCAGAAGCAAGAAGTCAGAATGCTCCGGCCTCGGAGACGGGCGAAGCCGATTTGGAAAATACCAAACGAACCCAATTTGTGGGGCAACCAAAAGAATCCAAAGCCGTTATGGCTTCCGAAGCAAACCCAGAATCAACGCAGCGACATCGGCGTGGAAGCGGCTGCGAGCGCTCTAGCCAGAGCGGGTCCAGGGGGACCCGCGCGGACCAGGGGTCCGCCCCACCCCACCCGATTTGATTGTGGCAGACGAGTTCCCAATCCCCCGGGGTGGCGTCAGGCAAAATGGGGTCTTAAGTTACGAGGGTGAAAGGAAATGGAATTATTTTGAGTTCCTGTGACTGACGGTTGTAAGGTGAGAGTGTGAGAGCCAGATCCTTCCTATCGGCGGCGGCCATCTGGGTAGCAGCAATATCGGTGGCCGCCGGACAGGACCGCCCCAGCATGGCCTGTAGTTTCGACGGCTTCGGCACGAATGCGAAATTGGCAGAGGTTTCGACCGCACGATCCACCAAGGGATACTACGGCTGCTCGTCAGCCATTGACTGCATTGCGACTACTCTGGCGCCGGGCGATCCGGTCCTGGTGTATCGAGTCGAAGGCGACTGGACCTGTGGATATCTGTCGCAGCACGATGGTGCGGGACCCGGTTGGGTTCGATCCAAGGACATTCGTCCGGTCAACTTCGATCCAACGCCTCCGCTGAATGCGTGGCTCGGCACCTGGGCGAACGGAGAGGATCGCATCAGGATTCAACCATCGAAATCTTCGGGAAAGCTGGAACTTGAAGGACAAGCCACGTGGCGGGGCAACGCGGGCGTGGTTCATACGGGCGAATTTGCCGGTGAAGCAACTCCCGCCGGGAACCGATTGCACTTCGCCGAAGAGGGCGCCGACTCCTGCACCGTCGATTTGACGCTGATTGGCAAGTACCTGGTCGCTGACGACAACGCCAAGTGCGGCGGGATGAACGTGCGGTTTTGGGGCATCTGGAAGCGGGCCGGAAAGTTGTAGAAGGCGGGAAAGAAGGACAAACATAGAAAGGGCGGCCGCCGGCTCCTGCTGTCAATGAATGTGCCCGCAAGCCATAGAGACAGCGGCTCAAAAGCCGCGGCGCCAAACTCCAGCACTGCAACGGCGCGTCAGGACTTGCGACCGGTCAGCCGAGGAAGCCGAAAGCCGCCCGTCTTGTGGACTGGTTCTATGTAACTTCCTCCTTCACTATGACTCCCCCATGAAAGGGGATCGCGATTGCCTCTTTCCGAGAAAGAGGTCTTGAAACGGCCTTTCTCACCGTTCGATTCCACTATGCGCCCGAGAGGGCAAGAAGTCAAGATGGTCCCGACTCGGCGTCACATGGTGGGGAGGGCGTGCACGCCCCACATGGGATTAAAGGCGCGACAATGATGCTATGCGCGCATGGCTGATGGACTCTTACGATGGCGTCGAAAAACTCCGGCTGGGTGAGGTGGCCGACCCCGAAGCGGGGCCGGGGCAGGTGGTCCTGCGAGTGAGGTTCGCCGCGCTCAACCCGGCGGATGCTTTCCTGGCGCGGGCGATGTACCCGGCCAAACCGGCGCTGCCGCACATCCTGGGGCGCGATGCGGTGGGCGACGTCTTATCCGTGGGACCCGGGGTGGAACAGGTGCGGGTGGGAGAAACCGTGGGCATTCTGCGGTGCGACGTGGGCGTGAGCGTGCGGGGAACGCTGGCCGAGCAGGTGGTAGTGCCGGCGGATTGCCTGGCGCCCATCCCGGCGGGTTGGAAGACGGAAGAAATGGCCGGCGCGCCGCTGGTGTGCCTGACGGCCTGGCAGGCGCTGACGCAATGGAGCGAGCCGCCGGCGGCTCCCGCGGCGGGACAGGTGCTGCTGGTGACGGGAGCTTCCGGAGGCGTGGGGGTGGCTGCGGTGCTGCTGGGGAAGTCCATGAACCTGACGGTGGCGGGGCTCTCGCGCAATGCCGGCAAGGGCGCGAGGCTGCGGGAACTCGGCGCGGATCTGGTCTTCGACCCGCAGGACGCGGACTGGCGCAAGAAGCTGCTGGCGGCCATCGCGCCGCGCAAGGTGGACCTGGTGGTGGATAACGTGGGCGGCGCGTTGTTCAACCAGGTGGTGGCGGCGCTGGGATATGGCGGGCGGATCAGCGTGGTGGGCCGCAGCGGCGGCGCGGTGCCGGAGTTCAACACCGGGACGCTGTTCTTCCGCAGAAATCGGATCGGCGGGGTGGCGGTGGGCGACTACGCAGCCGCGTCGGCGCAAGCGGCGTGGCGGCAGATCGTGAAGCAGTTGGACTCCACAGGCAAGCGGCCGGTGACGGACGGCGTGTTTGAGTTCGAGGATGTCATGGCGGCGTTCGGGCGGCTGGCGGAGGGGCCGATGGGGAAGGTGCTGGTGAGGGTGGCGGGGTGAAGGCTACACGGTTCACCTGGCGGACGGACACGCTTCCGATACCGAAGTCCGGGGACACTTTCCGATAAGCCCACCTAACGGGCAGTAGCAACCTTCGCGCAGCGAGATGTGTGCGATGTCGAGCTAGTGCCCTCTGATGTGGAACCCAGGGGCATCAAGTGATCGCGCGTACTGCTTCAGCCGCTTCTTGTGTCTGGCAACGGTATAGTCGTATCGTTGCTCGCGAGCGAGATCGAGGTCGTCTATAGGCTCGGTCGGCGAAGTGATCTCTTCGAAGCCAAATCCAGCCGCCCACACTCTCCCTTTGCCGGCAAGAAAGAAACCGATGGTGATGAGTAGGCTCTGGGTTGGAACGTCGAAGACCATTTCCACTCTTGTCCAGCTGTTTGTGCCGATCAGACCGTCCCGCGTCATCGCATACAGGACCGTATCCGCACGCGAATCGCCAATCACATAAAGACCCGCACCACGACCGGAGCGGGGATCATCATTCCAAACACTGCCCACGTCCTCCGTGCGAAGGTATC
Source organism: Bryobacteraceae bacterium (assembly GCA_049511275.1). Taxonomy (GTDB): domain Bacteria; phylum Acidobacteriota; class Terriglobia; order Bryobacterales; family Bryobacteraceae; genus PALSA-129. The sequence continues at coordinate 3,695 of JBEKYE010000307.1, read as the reverse complement.
CGTACCACCGCATTCTCTGGCCTCTGTACCGGTCAGCCTTGATTTCCTGCTGTACGCCGCTGATGACCGAAAACTTCGCAATGTATACACCAGGCCCAACTTGGGTTGGAGGAGGAAACGCGGCATCAATGAAAAGGCTCGGTTGGCCATCGTAAAGCACGCCTTGATCCACTCCCGCCCGATATGGAGGCTTGTCGAATAGACTCCGGCTCCACGGTCGCGGAAGGGGAGCCTCGCTCGCCGCAGCCACAACAAGGACGGCCAGGACGCCGACTGCCGCCATAAATGTTCGAAGCATTGGGGTCCAAAACCAGTTTAGCCGAGAGGACGAATCGCCGCGAGACGGACGTGCCACGTCGCCGCAGGAAAACAGGCTTTTGTCCAACTTCGCCGGGCGGCACTTCGCCCCGAACGGCCCCGGCCAAGCCACAATGGAAGGAAAGCTCAGTTTTTGTCTCACTTGGGCGCGCCAATGCTCTCGGGAAGGTAATGGCGCGATTCCGAGCTGTCTTGCGACAGGTCGAAAGTGGTGCCGGGCAGAGCCCAAGACGGCTCGAAGGGAGAACGGCAACCTGAAGGATCGAAGGCTCTGATCACGCTTTTCGGGATCGGCCTAACGGGGCTCGCGGCGGCTCAGACGGCCGAAGAGCTCGTCGCCAAGAACCTGCAGGCCAAGGGCGGCATCGAGAAGATCAAAGCCATCCAGTCGCTGCGGATGACGGGTAGGATCCAAGGGAGTGGCGGTTTTACGGCCCAGATGGGCAGCACCGCCGTGGCGCCGAACCTGCGCCGGGACACCGTCACCATCCAGGGGATGACGGATATCCGGGCGTACGACGGCTCCACGGGCTGGCATATCTCTCCGTTCGGGGGGCGAAAAGATCCCGAGCTGATGGGCGAGGACGACCTGCGCGGTTTGGTGGAAGAGGCCGATTTCTATGGGCCGCTGGTGGATTATCAGAAGAAGGACAACCGCGTCGAGTATCTCGGCCACGACACCGTCGATGGCGACGACGTGTACCGGCTGAAGGTCACGCTGGCCAACGGCGACATCTTCTACTACTATCTCGATCCCGACACCTACCTGGAAATCCGCGTCGAGATGGTGCAGTTCATTCGAGGCTCCGTGCAGGAGAGCTTTCGCAATTTCGGCGCCTACAAGCTGGTGGCGGGAGTCTACTTTCCGTTTTCGATCGAGGCCGGCAGCAAGCAGAATCCGGGAGACGCGGCACGGATCACGATCGACCGGATAGAGGCGAATGTCGCGGTGAATGCGCAGGAGTTCCAGATGCCCGCGGCCCCGGCAAGCGCCGGTGGGAAGGAGTTCTGAGCGATGAGTAGACGAGCTTGCTTCTGTGCGTTGCTGGTGGCGCCCCTGCTTCCGGCGCAGACGCCCATCCGGTACGACGCCGGAACTATTTCCGGCCTGCCGGCCCGCAACATCGGCTCGGCCGAGATGAGCGGCCGCATCGCCGCGGTGACCGCGGTCAACGATGGCGGACGGCTCACGGTGTTTGCGGCGTCGGCCAGCGGCGGCGTGTGGAAGTCGGTCAATGGCGGAAGCACGTTCAAGCCGGTGTTCGACAGTGCCGGCGTGCAATCCATGGGCGCCGTGGCCATCGATCCGAAAAATCCCAAAGTAGTTTGGGCGGGAACGGGCGAGAGCTGGGTGCGGAACAGCGTTTCCATCGGCGACGGCATCTACAAATCGGTTGACGGAGGGGAGAACTGGAGCAATGCCGGCCTGAAGGACTCCGAACACATTGCCAAGATTCTGATCGACCCGCGGTCGAGCGACACGGTGTACGCGTGCGCCACCGGCCATTTGTGGGACGACAACGCGGAGCGCGGAGTCTACCGGACCAGCGACGGCGGCAAGACGTGGCACAAAGTGCTGGCCGGGGCCAACGGTTCCACCGGGTGCGCCATGCTGGCCATGAGCCCCCAGGAGCCAAGGACGATTTACGCCGCGATGTGGGACTTTCGCCGGCAGGCATGGACGTTCCGCTCGGGTGGCCCGGGCAGCGGCCTATTCAAATCGACCGATGGCGGCGATCACTGGACTGAACTGACGGCCGCAAGCTCGCCGGGCCTCCCTGAAAAGCCGTATGGGCGGATCGCGCTGGCGGTGGCCCCCTCGCAGCCGCGGGTGGTCTACGCCATGATCGAATCGGCCAAGAGCGCGCTGTTCCGCTCCGACGACGGGGGCGGCCACTGGACCCGGCTGGACGCCAGCCAGTACATGGTATGGCGGCCGTTCTATTTCGCCAACCTGATCGTGGATCCGAAGGATGAGAAGAAAGTCTTCAAAGTGGACGGCCCGCTGCTGCTCAGCGTGGATGGCGGCCGCACCTTCAGCTCGGTGGGCAATGCGGCGCACGGCGATTTCCACGACGTGTGGATCGATCCCGGCAATCCCAACCTGGTCTTCACCGGGGACGATGGCGGCTTATGGCGCAGCCAGGACGGCGGCACACGCTGGGAACATCTCATGAACCTGCCGGTGTCGCAGTTCTACCACGTCAGCGTGGACCAGGCGGAGCCTTACCACGTCTACGGCGGGTTACAGGACAACAGCTCCTGGGTTGGCGATTCCTCCTATCCCGGGGGCATCCCAAATTCGCGCTGGGAGAACATGTTCGGCGGCGACGGTTTCTGGACGTGGGAAGATCCGTCGGACGCGGCGTACATTTATGCCGAAGCGCAGGGTGGGGAACTTGGACGGGTGAACCGGTACACTCACGAGACCCGCGCCATCAAGCCCTATCCGCAATATGGCGAGAAGAAGCTGAACTTCAATTGGAACACTCCCATTCAGATGAGCCCGAACGAGAAAGGCACCATCTACCTGGGCGCGCAGTTTCTGTTCCGGTCGCGGGATCACGGGCAGAGCTGGGAGCGCATCTCGCCGAACCTCACCACCAACGATCCGGAAAAACAGAAGCAGGAGGAATCGGGCGGCGTGACGGTGGACAACTCCTCGGCCGAAATGAACAACACGGTCTACTCGATTTCGGAATCGCCCCGCAACGGACAGGTGATCTGGGCGGGCACGGACGACGGCAACCTGCAGATCACTCGCGACGGGGGCAAGAGCTGGACCAACGTCGCCGGCAACGTTCCGGGGGTGGGCAAGTCGCCATGGGTTTCCTGGGTGGAGGCCGGCCGGTTCGCCGAGGGCACCGCGTACGCCACCTTCGACCGCCATATGTACGGCGACATGAAGCCGTATGTGTGCAAGACTACGGATTTCGGCAAGAGCTGGACGGCCCTGCCGGTGGGACAGAGCGGCGTGCGCGGCTACGCGCACGTCATCAAGGAAGACACCGCGGATGCCAATCTGCTGTTTCTCGGAACCGAATTCGGCCTGTGGATCAGCATGGACGGCGGCCAGCGCTGGGCGCAGTACAAGGGAAGCAATTTCCCGCCGGTGGCAGTGCGGGACCTGGTGGTTCATCCGCGCACGTCGGACCTGGTGCTGGCGACCCACGGGCGCGGCATCTGGATTATCGACGACATCTCGCCGCTACGCGCGATCACTCCCGCATTGATGTCCGAGGAGGCCGGTTTCCTGCCGATTCCCCCGGCCGTGCAGTGGATGGAGACCAACGGCGGGTGGGTGGAGGGCGACGACTCATTCACCGGCCCCAGCCACACCACCGAGGCTTTCATCCCCTACTACCAGCGGTCGCGGC
>JBEKYE010000306.1:0-11887 GCA_049511275.1 Bryobacteraceae bacterium | reverse complement strand
CCGTGTCCAGCGTGACGCCATCGCCCTTGGCGCCATAATCGCGGGCGTCAAACACGCGCTGTTGCGCTCTCAGCCGAAGCGTGGCGCCCAGCGCCGCCGCGCCGGCCAGCTTCAGGGCCTGGCGTCGAGTGGAGTGTGGTGTGGTCATAGTCATCGGCACCAAAACATTTTTCGATTCCTTCCCCATATCATTACACCCGCTTCGATGCATCGCTACACTGTGGGATAGTTTCACATGGAAGGAGTGCTAATGAGCCGCCTGATCTCAATCATTCTTCTCGCCCTGGCCAGTTGTCCCAGCTTCGCCTTGGACCGCCCCGGCACCATTTTCAAGATCTTTCAGTTCCCTCCCAACATGATTCCCCGCATCGATGGCGATCCGGACGATTGGAAAATCGTGCCCGACGATTACTCGATCGGCATGGACCAGTTGGTCGACGACACCAACAAAGACCATAAGCCCGACCCCAAGGACCTCGACGTGCGCGTTAAGGTCGGATGGGTGAAAGGCCTGAACCGTCTCTATTTCCTCTACGAAGCCTACGACAACTACTGGGATTTCGCAAAACCTGGTCTGCACAACGACACCTTCGAGTTGGTGGTCGATGGCGACCTCTCCGGCGGCCCGCTCATCGAGCGCTTCCAGCCCACCAAGGAGTTGAGCGAGCGCGACGCGCACTTCTCCATGCACGGCGTTCAGGCTCAGAACTACCACATCATGACTCCGGCCGTCGGCAAGGATTGGGCCCTCGCCTGGGGCTGTAACGCGTATGTCAAGTCACTGCCCTATGCCAACGCCGCCTATTCTTACAACTTCAAGCCCGGCGAAGCCGGCAAACTCGTGCTCGAGTTCTGGATCACGCCGTTCGACTACGCCGGATGCGAAGGGCCCCAGCGCGCCGTTGAATCCGTGCTCACCGAGAACAAGCTTATCGGCATCTCGTGGGCCGTTCTGGATTACGACGACGCCAACAGCGAAGCCCACGCCTTCTGGAATCTCTCGCGCCAGCACACCATGTACGGCAAGGCCGACGAACTGGTCGGCTTCCGCCTGATGCCGCTGGAACCCAAGTTCGTCAAGTTTGACGCCAACTGGTCCTTCCAGGTCATCGACATGAATCGCCGCCTGGTGGCGTTCCGCGACGAATCCACCGGCAAAGCCACGTCCTGGAAATGGACTTTCGGCGACGGCTCCACTTCCACCGAACGCAATCCCATCCACCAGTACGCCGCCGGCGCGGACTACACGGTGGTTCTCGAAATCGAAGGTCCCGAAGGTAAATCGCGCCGCGAAAAAATCTGGGACGTGGCGGTGAGGTAAACGCTTACGTGTTCTGCAAAGATTCGCGCGCAACATTCCGCACCGGCCGTGACACCGAGAGCATCGGCCCGAGTGCCGACGCGGCACGCACGAGTGCGTGCGCTACGACAGGCGGCCGTGAGAGATGCAAGGCTTAGAAGGGCGGCAGCCACGCGTCCGCCAGGCGCGTGATTACCCCTTGCTCCTCGGCGGAAAAGCGCGCCTTGAACGCCGGACTGTTCAAGAACCGGTCCCGGTCCGCGTCCGGCAGATTCTGCAACCGCGCCAGCGCCTGCCGAACCTGTGCCCGCCGGTCCGCAGGCAGCTCCTGGGCCTCTTTCAGCAATCCTCGCACTTCCGCCCGCTGTTCGGGCGGCAGTTGCTCAAACCGCTCCAACCGCTGCAACTGGATGGCTTGTTGCGGCTTCGGCAGCCCGTCGAACCAGCCGACCAGCTTGCGCGCGTTCTCCTGCTGTTGCGGAGTCATTTGCTCGAAGGCGCGCTCGCGCTGTTCCGGAGTCATGCGAAACAGGCGAGTGGCCGGATTGCCGGGATTCACCAGGCGCTGCGCGGCGCCCTTGGGCACACCGCCCGTGGCCGCGTTCTTTTTGGCCACCACCGGACGCGGCGGAGGCGGCGGTGTTTTCGCCGCCGGCTTCTGGTCGCACAGGCCGGCAACCGCTCCGAGCAGCAGCACTGCTCCCATTTCAAACGCGCGGTTCATGCCCGTCACATCCTCGGTTCGGCGCTATCCGCCCGCACCAGGTGGTTGAAGTCGCGCAGCATTTGCATATCGTCCAGCGCGCTCTGTACTTGTTCGGGGCCCAGAGTCTCCACCTGCGCCGATTCCTGCGGCGGCGCGACCGGCGTCACGGCCGGCCGCTCCAGCATCAACCCCGCCAGAATCATGACACCCGCGGCCGCCGCCACCGGCACGGCATGGTGCATCACTTGTCCCGTCAGCCGCGCCCACCACGAAAGCGGCGCCTGCTCGATGCGCGCAAACAGACGGCGGTCGAAATCCAGCGAAACCGGCTCCGCCTCCCACGCTTCCAGCGCCTGCCATACCATTTTTTGGCTCCGCGCGAATTCGCGGCAGCGCGCGCAGCTTTCCAGGTGCGCTTCGAGCGCCGCGGCCTCGCCAGGCGCCAGCCTTCCGGCCGTATACTCCAGCAGCAATTCCGATCCTTGCCGTGCTTCCATTGGGCAATTCATGTCAATCTCTTTTCTTCCCTATGCCATATGGGCCAAGCGGGCGCGCAATGTCTCATACGCCCGGAATAGTAGTGATTTTACCGCCGATTCCGAACAGGTCAACACCTTCGCAATCTGCGAATACTCCATCTCCTCGTACTTGTGCATCAGCACCGCGGCGCGCTGCTTCTCCGGCAGCGTCGCCACAGCCCGGCGCACTTCGTCCAGCCGAACCTGGTACACCATCTTCTGCTCAACCGTCGGCCGCGCGTCCGAAACCTGCCTCGCCGGCAGGTCCGGCGATTCGTCGTCCAGTCTCTCCTGGAACTTCTCATTCTTGCCGTCGCGCAGCGCATTCAACGCCAGGTGCGTCGCAATCCGGAACAGCCACGTGGTAAACTTCGCGCTCGCCTCGTAACTCTCTCTGGACCGGTACACGCGCAGGAAAACTTCCTGCGCCAACTCCTCGGCCACCGCATAATTCTGTACCATCCGATACAGGAAGTGAACCACCGACGTGCGATGCTTTTCCAGCAGCACGCCGAAGCTCGCTCCATCCCCGTCCTTGACCCGGAGCATCAACTCCGCGTCGTAATCCAGGGTCACTGCCAAGGCCCCCATATCTCTCTGAACCCGTTTTTCCATGGCAGGTTGCGGTTATTCGCCCTTCAAGGAACGCTCCATCAGCCGCTGGATGGCCACGCGCGGCTCAAGGTCCGAGTGCAGCATTTCGAACATCCGCCCGGCGATCGGCATCTCCACCGAATGGCGTTTCGCGAGATCAACGGCTGCATTTGTAGTTTTAATGCCTTCCGCCACCATTCTCATGGAGTGGACGATCTCATCCAACTTCCTGCCGCGCGCCAGTTCCATCCCCACCATACGGTTCCGGCTCAAATCTCCATTGCAAGTCAAGACCAGATCGCCGAGCCCGGCCAACCCGGCCATAGTCTGTGCGCGCCCGCCCATCGCCACCGCCAGCCGCGTCATTTCCGCCAACCCCCGGGTAATCAGCGCCGCCATGGGATTATCTCCTAACCCCAATCCACGCAATACGCCAGCTCCGATTGCGACGATGTTTTTGATCGATCCACCAATTTCTACACCAATCGTATCTGAAGAGGTATACAGTCGGAACGCCGGCCCGGAAAAGGCCTCCTGAATACGCCCGGCTAAAGCCCCATCGGCAGATGATACTACTAATGCCGTTGGCTGCCCAGCGGCCACCTCTCTTGCGAAGGTCGGCCCCGAGATAACTGCCACTGGGGCTGCCATCCGAGGCGCCAGAACGCTGCCAATGACCTCCGACATCCGGAGCAGCGTGCCGTTCTCCAGCCCCTTGGTCGCGCTCACGAACGCCATCGATTCCGTCAGATGCGGCAGCATCTGCTGGTAAAGGCTCCGCACCAGGTGCGAGGGCACCACGCTCAGGACTATCGAAGCGTCTTCCAGCGCCGCCCCGAGGCTGCTGGTAACTTCCACATTGGAAGGCAGTTGGAATCCAGGAAGATAAACGTCGTTCCCGCGGCTGGCGGCCATCCGCGCGGCCAGGTCGGTCTCGTAAACCCACAACCGGACGCGCTCAAACCGCGGCCCTAACGCCATCGCCAGCGCGGTACCCCAACTCCCCGCCCCGATGATGGCGAGGTTCTTCAAGGTTTCGGCGCTCCAAATGTGAATTTGTGCTCCGTACCTGCGTGCAGCCGCTCGATATTGCTTCTATGCTTGTAGATAATGAAGCCCCCTGCCAGCAGACTCGCCACCACCACAACCGGCTCGGGCTTCTGAATCAGCCACACTGCCAGCGGAAAGGTGGCCGCGCCCACAATGGATCCCATCGAAATGTGGCGGGTCCACGCCACCACCACGGCAAACACAACCAGCACCGCCCCCAGCGCCAGCGGCGTCAGGCAGAGGAACGCCCCCACAAAACTGGCTACGGCTTTGCCGCCCTTGAACTTCAGAAACACCGGGTAAGCGTGCCCCGCCATCACAGCCAGGGCCGCCAGGCTCTGGCACGCCGGGCTGCCGGCGGCAAGCCGCCCGGCGATCCACACCGCCAGGTAACCCTTGCCGATATCCAGCAGCAGCGTGGCCACGCCCGCCGCACGGCCGGTGGTGCGGAGCACGTTGGTCGCCCCGATATTGCCGCTTCCCGACGCGCGGACATCGCCGCCCGTCTTCCACTTCACCAGGAGGTAGCCGAACGGGATGGCGCCCAGGACATAGGCGATTACCGCCGCCAAAATTACCATCGTCACGTTGTAAAAGGAAACTCCGCAAGTTTAGTGTACACGGAACCGCCCGGTTGCAAGCGGCTCCGATATAGAAAGAAACGGTGTGCCGCGAAGCGTCCGAATTCCCTGTCGGCCAGCCCGTGAACGGCCGCGGACAGCCGGCCCAAATCCTGGCGCTCCTTGATCCGCGCCAGCGTCAGGTGCGGCGAATAGGCCCGTTTCTCGGGCTCCACTCCCAACCGCCGCGTGGCGTCGTCGGTATCCGCGGCCAGCCGCGCCAATCCCGGCGCTTCCACCCCGCACCAGAACACGCGCGGCGCGCGCGCGTTGGGAAAGAAGCCCACCTTGCGGACGGCTATCTCAATCGCGGCCCGCGCCTCGACCGCTGCCAGCGCCTGCTTCAACTCTTCCAGCCGCTCATCGGGCCACTCCCCGATGAATTTGGTGGTGATGTGCAGATTCGCCGGCGCGCTCCAGCCGATGCGAGCCGCCGGACGCAGTTTCGCGAGCAGCCGATCGAGATTGGCCACAACGTCTTCCGGAAGATCGAGACCCGTGAACAGGCGCATCAGCCGCCATTGTACATTGGGACGAATGGCCTTTGGCTCCGTCTTGCCGCGTTCTTTTTATTCCCGCCCGGCCGTCGATGTCGCGCGCGACCTGCTCGGCAAGGTCCTGGTCCACGGCCGCGCCGCGGGCATCATCGTGGAAACCGAAGCCTACCTCGGCGCCGGCGACCAGGCCGCCCACTCCGCGCGGGGCATCACCCCTCGCACAGAGGTCATCTTCGGACCTCCGGGCCACGCCTACGTCTACTTCATCTACGGGATGTACGAGTGCCTCAACCTGGTCTGCGAACCTGCCGGCACCGCCGGATGCGTCCTCATTCGCGCTCTGGAACCGGTCGCGGGGCTCGACCTGATGCGCCGGCGCAGGCCCGCCGCGCGCAAAGCCGAGGACCTCACGTCGGGCCCCGCCAGACTCACGCTGGCGCTCGGCATCTCGCGCGCCCACAACGGCGCCGATGTCACCCGTGGCAGGCTGGTGGTGCGGGAGGCGCTGCGGCGGGCCGCTTTCGAAATCGAGGCCACTCCGCGTATCGGCATCAAGCAGGCGGCCGAACTGCCGCTGCGCTTTCTGATCCGCGGCAACCGTTTTGTCAGCCGTTGATAATTCGCCTGCCGACGTTTGCAAATGGCCGCCAGGCGCCGGTTGACAACCGGCGCGCAGGATACCATCCTGCCCCACCAAGGCAGGCGACCAGTGTGGCGGCGCGAGGAATTGCGATGGGGGGGTGGGTTAAGGCCGGTCATTCGGATGCCCACGCGATTTGAGGGTCGTAAGGTATGACCGGGCGGCCCATGATGGAGCGGAAGGCGGCGGGATGGAAGTGGCTGAGGGACGGGATCTGGTTGAGTTGACTCGGGTTGACTGGGGGGAATGGGTTCGTTCGGGATTTCTTCCGGTTCTTCCTTTTCGAGCTCGGGACGCAGGGCGCGGAGGCGGTCGAATTCCTGGGTAGCACGGCGATACAGGCCTGGTAGCGCAGGAACAGAGCCCAGGTGTGGGGCTTCTGGGTGGAGCGGTGGAATCCTTCGCCGAGGGCGAAATTGCGATTCTGGACGCGGGTGATTTTGGGATAAAACGGGATAAAACGGATAAAACGGGTCAGCCTGAACCGCGCGATATTTCGTGGGGAGTCTCATCCGTCGGCAATACGGAATTGCCGCAGTTCAGGCTGACCGCTTTTGCCCGACCGCTTTTGCCCCGACCGCTTTTGCCCCGAGTTTTCCCGTCCGTCCCCGAGTTTTCCACGATTCGAGAAATGATCCGCTTCGCGTCAGTCCGTCCTCTTGTTCCCGGGCGGGATTGTGCGGCGTTTCCGCCGGAGTGCCGCTGTTCCGAGCAGACCAGCGCCCACCAGGAGGAACGACGCTGGTTCGGGCACCGGTCCGACGCTTGCCTGAAACAACGAGAGCGATCCGCCATTATCGAAGATCAGTTGGCCGGCGTTTGTTTCTTCATTCACCAAAGTCCACTGAGTGAAGTCACCGGTTGTCGGGTCGATCACCGGACCGATCGAAGTGTTCTCGTTCCACCCGACGAGGCTGCTATCGCCCACGTCTACCAAGTTTGCACCAACTATCGTGGCAGGGTTGCCGTTATACGCTCCCAGACCTCCAAAGCCTGCCGAAGTAATCCACCATACCTCGGTTTGGGAGGTAAAGGTGAACGTTCCGAGGCCGCTGATGGTCACGACGGTCGAATTGTCAAGTACCGCCGAGCTGGCACCGCAGCATGGATTAGACACAAGGTCGGCTGTATCGGCGACGGCCGTGATTGTTATGGTCGAGGAGCCGAAGGGAGCGCCCCCTAACGAACCAGAGTCCGTTCCGACGAATGTGAAAGTGATGGGACCGGCGAGTGCGGACGCAGCGGATAGTACAACCGCAAAAGAAACTCCAAGGCTTGCTTTCATCGTTTGCTCCTTTCAGCCTTTAACCGACCGGGATTTCCATTTTGGCACCCGGCGGCATGTAAGTATACACCCGATTCGCCTTCCTTCGATCCCTCGGGTTCGGGTTTTCCTCTTTGGGAGCTGTTCTTGCCTCCCCAAGGCGCAGTTGGCACCCTGCCGGAAATAATCCAAAACCGTGGAAGCTGCTTCTTTTCAGTGACTTCCATAAACGCCTCTCTGACCCCACGTCCTGGTCTGCCTGATTTCGCTGTGTCATCGCGGTGCCGGTGCTGGATTCCATTCACGCATCTCAAGCATCAGGAACGCCGTAGCGCGCGGCCAGCCGCCTGAAGATTGCGACGGTGGATGCCAGGATCAGAACCGGCGATGTGGGCGGCGCTGCTGTCAACCAGGTCTCCGCTGCCGGTGAGAAGGAAGCACCTGTGGAATGGCGATCCGTCTTCATCGCTAAATAATCTTTGCCGGGGCAGTTGAAGAAGGAGATCTCCAAAATGAAACGCAGAACGAAAATCACAGCACAACGTATGACGGACGAAGAAAGACAGCAACACCTAGATCGGCGGTGCGACGAACTTGGCAAGCGCAGCACCACCAAAACGGAAGATCGGGCCAGGACGGAAGCCACTGATGAACTGTTGAAACGGGTTATCAATGAGGCCAGAGCATTTCGCAGACCGGCGCCCCTCAAATCAGCATCGAAGAAGATGGAGACCGTATGAACGACCAAATCTACGGCCAGCTTGCCAGGAGCGGCCTATTGCCCGATGACTTGGCACGGGCGATTCTGGCTGGAAGCCTACCGCCGCTCGAAGACATCGTGATGCCTTTGGTAATCTGTGCGATGGACTGCGATGCGATGACTTCAGGAGATTCCAAGAGCACCTGGACGGAAAGGAGACTCGCGCGCCAGTGCCTAGTGATTGCGTTCTTGGCTGCGATTGTGGCAGGTCAAGACCGAACCTAGATCACCCGGCAGCACCTTGGTCGGAGTCCCATCCCGGAATCTTGCCAGAAGGGACCCTTCCCGAAACACGACACCGCGCGGGTCTTTCAGACCAGGTTGGCCGGATGGGACCCGTTCGGAATTCACTGTCCGAATGATTCGTCTCATCTGGTTTGGTGAACGCTAGTCCTCCGTTCGCGAGTGGGCTCCACTGCCAGCAGGCTGCGTGAATACGCTTTGGGCCCACTGTACGAGAAGTCACTTTTTGTCCAGTGGGCAGGAACTGGTAAACGGTTTGGCGCGCGGAAGGCCGATTCTGGAAGCCCCTTCACTTCCGGATGGCGTGATCCAGGAGCAATCCGGACAGAGCACATACACGAGGTGGCGACTTGTCGCTCATGTGGTTGCTTCCGGGTGCCGAGCGTCCGACCTGAACCGGCTGAGACACTTCTCGCCGTCGGCGTTTTGCATCCCGCTGACCTTGGAGAGGACCGACACGGACAGGTATTGGGCTCAATATTGGAAGAACGGCCGGAAATGGCTCTTTCGCTTGTCAGTAGCGGGCTTGTGCCGCGAGGCAATACATAGTGGCCTAACGACTTCCCGTGAGCAGTGTCCTGGCCTCCAATTCGCGATGGATAGAGGTGCGTTGTGACTGGCTGAAGGTGAGCCAGCGCTGGCGCGCGGCAGCCAGCGTCTTTCCGTCCCACACCGCGGTCATGATGCTACCCGCGGAATGCCCGGGGCCTAACATCAGGTGGCCGAGTTCGTGCGCCACCACGTACCCTAGCACTTCAGCCGGATCGGCCTGATGCGCCTTCGCGAATTGTTCGATCGCGCCGTAGTACGCGTCGGCCATGGTGCCAGCCACGCCCTCCTCGGTGAACGCCATTCCCATGACGTCCAGCGAATCGGCCCGCGCGGCGTTCAGCGGCCCTTCCCGCCGCAGCCGAAGCAAAATGTGGGCACCAGGACCCGATTCGTCGCAATTAGTCCAGCTCACTTCCACATGAAGTGGGCTCAATACCGCAGCCACCACTGTTTCGGCGTGCGCCACGGTCTTGTCGGGCACCTCGCCCATGTTACAAACCGAGATGTTCATGCTTTCTCCGGCGAACAGCGTCGCGGCTGAGCACATTACGGCCACCAGCGTTTTCGAGGGCATCGGGGAAACTCCTTGGCGGAAAACTTCAGAGCGTTTTATCCGCTTCTGCCCTGGAAAGCGCTAAACTTGGCGAAGAGACACAGCCCGGCGAGAACGATTTATGGAACCTTCGGGATCCGCGCCGGTCACGGAGTTGCTTCTTCGCTGGAAGGCCGGTGACCGGGAGGGTTTGGACCAGGCGGTCCCCCTCGTTGACCGCGAACTGCGGCGCATCGCCCACCGCGCCATGCGGAGCGAGCGCCCCGGCCACACCCTGCAAACCACCGCCCTGGTGAACGAAGCCTACCTCCGGCTGGTGGATCAATCCCGCGTCAACTGGCAGAATCGGGCGCACTTCGTGGGTATAGCCGCCGGACTCATGCGGCAGATCCTCGTGGACCACGCCCGCCGGGTGTGCCGCGCCAAGCGTGGCGGCGGTGTGCAGCACTTGCCGCTGGACGAGGAGCTGGCCTACTCGCCGGCGGTGTCGGAGTCAGTGTTGGTGCTGGACGAGGCGTTGACGCGCCTGGCGGAGTTCGACGCCCGCAAGGCGCGCGTAGTGGAGTTGCGCTACTTCGCGGGGATGAGCGTGGAAGAGGCCGCGGAAGCGCTCGGCGTTCACCCCAATACCGTGATTCACGATTGGAGCCTGGCCAAAGCCTGGCTCAAGCGCGAACTCGAAAGGAGCGGTCGCGATGAAAGCGGACCTGTGGAAGAAAATCGATGAGTTGTTCGCCGCGGCGCAGGCCCTACCCGCCGGCGAGCGCGCCGCGTTCCTCGATCGCGCCTGCGAGGGCGATCAGGAACTGCGGGCGGAACTCGAGTCGCTGCTGAAGGCGGCCACTTCCGACCAATCTTTCCTGGAGCACCCGCCCGCCGCGCCTTCGGACCGACCCGCGCTCAAGCCGGGCGACAAGTTGGGCGCATTCGAGATCGTTGAGTGCATCGGGCGGGGCGGCATGGGCGAGGTATATCGCGCCCGCGACTCACGCCTGAAGCGCGACGTGGCCATCAAGGTGTTGCCGCCGGATTTCGCGGACGATCCCGGCCGTCGTCGGCGTTTCGAGCACGAGGCGCGGGCGGCCAGTGCGCTGAAGCATCCCAATATCGTTTCCGTGTACGACATCGGCAGCACAGACGGCGTCAGTTGGATGGTGACGGAACTGGTAGAAGGCCGGTCGCTGCGCGAGGTTCTGGCCAAGGGCGCGATGCCGCCGCGCAAAGCCGCGGAGATCGGGGCGCAGATCGCGGACGGGTTGGCGGCGGCCCATGCCGCCGGGCTGGTGCATCGCGATCTGAAGGCGGAGAACGTGATGCTGGCGTCCGGCGATCTGGTGAAGATTCTGGACTTCGGGATCGCCAAGCGGGCGGTGCGGGACGTGGGCGCCAGCACGGTCACCGACATGCTGACCAGGACGGGCGAGGTTGTGGGGACGGTGACCAGTATGTCGCCGGAGCAGGTGGAGGGGAAGGAGGTCGATCACCGGTCGGATATTTTCAGTTTCGGCGTGCTGCTGTACGAGATGCTGTCGGGCAAGCGGCCGTTTACGGGCGACACGCACGCGGCGGTGATGAACGCCATCGTGAGCGCGGATGCGCCCGATTTGCCGGCCAACGTGCCGGAATCGATTGCGGGCATCGTGCGGCGATGCCTGGAGAAGTCGCCCGAGCGGAGATTCCAATCGGCGGCGGACTTGGGCTACGCGCTGCGGCTGGTTATTGCGGCCCAACCGCGCGTCGAGCCACAACGCAAGCGCGCGAGATGGCCTGCGGTGGGCGCTGTCGCCGCAGTTATACTCGCGGTGGCGGCGGTGGCTTATTGGCGGCTCCGACCAGAGTTCTACCCCACAGATCTCCACCCTGTCCCGCTGATGTCCTGGCCAGGACTGGCCTCATATCCCTCGTTTTCGCGAGATGGCGATAGAGTGGCGTTCGAGTGGAACAGCGAGAAAGAAGACGCCTACCACGTTTACGTAGAGCAGATCGGTTCCGGTGCCCGGCCGGTGCAACTCACCAGCGGTCCTGCGATTGATTACTCTCCCGCATGGTCGCCGGACGATCGATACATCGCTTTCCTGCGCGTCGTCGGCAGCGGTCGCGCCGTCATGCTGGTCCCATCGGTCGGAGGGCCCGAGCGGAAAATAGCGGACTTGCCCGCGTTCGCGGCTGTGCTTTCCTGGACTCCCGATTCGAAGTGGCTGGCCACATCGCTGCAAGATCCGTCGCAAGGCCGGAGCAGCATCTGGCTGATCTCGGTGGGCACTGGAGAGCGCCGGCGTCTGACCACGCCCCCAACAGTAACGTCGGGCGACGGTTGGCCCTCCATTTCACCCGACGGGCGCAACCTCGCATTTACACGGGGAATGACCAACTATGCTTTCGCGCCCTGTGTCCTCACACTGTCGCAGGATTACCGGCCGGAAGGAGAACCACGGGAACTCACCACGCAACGCTACTCCGACGTGAGCGGAACCGCCTGGACAGGCGACGGCCGCGAGATCGTTTTCTCGGCGGGTGCATTCTTTACCCGCAGCCTCTTCCGGGTAACTGCTTCCGGCCGACATTCACCTGTGCGGCTGCCTTACGCGCT
>JBEKYE010000305.1:0-6423 GCA_049511275.1 Bryobacteraceae bacterium | reverse complement strand
CGCGGCTATACGAGCCTTCAGTGCCGCCTCCAGCACCGCAATGCGCTCTTTCATGGCCTCAAGTTCCTTTTCAAGCTCGGCGGGCGATGCAAGGGTTGCGGCGGGTGCGGAATCGACTGCGGCAAGCACCAGGCTGGGACGAGCCGTTTGGTTTTGCGCGACTTCCACCGTCGTGGCGGCCCGACTGGTCAGCCCCTCCTTGGTCGCGATGATCTGATAGGGCCCGGGTCTTAGATGGTCGGCGGCGAACACTCCATCGCCATCGCTGACCACCCTGCGGTCGGTGCTGCCGTCCATGCTGTGTATCGCGACACTCACCATGGCCACCGGCTGGCCGGCGATGTTCAGTGTGACCCCACGAAGGGCGCCAAATCCCAGTGCGGCGTCGTCGTCAGCACGGGCGAATGCTGCTCCAGATCCTGCCGCCATGCCGATGATCAAAAGAGTTCGTATAGACCTATGGATATTCATAAGACCTCTCCTTGTTCTCCCGAATACGTCTGCTTCTTGGCTTTCACGCGACCTTCCCCACAATGAAGTTACAGGAAGTCGACATTGCAGTCGTGAGCTTCCGGTCAGGTACCGGTGGAAGGAACCATGGAATCCCGAAAAACTGCCAGGGCTGAAGCGAGGGTTCCAAGGCCGACACCCATGAAGTTCATTTTTTCAAGGGAGCGGCCTGCGAAGGCGCCAAAAACTAATACGGCTCGCGCCATACGAAATCTAAGATGAGCCTTCATTTTGTTTTATCCTCTAATAGGCCTCTGAGCTGCAATCATCGAACGTACGCCGGGCCACCTCGGCGGCCAACGCTGCCGCGAGGCGGGATGTGTAGCAAACACTTCTCCTTCAAGGCCCGCTTTCGCTCTTTGTGATGTCCAAAGCTATCGTTGCGACAGAGCACGCGCGCTGAATGAAAATTGCAACAGAGCAACCCAGAGCAATCGATATAGTATAGGGGCGCAGGCATTAGGAAGTCGTAAAGATCATCTAAAGATCGTGGCGACCATCACGAAAAGATTTTATAGGCCGCGAAAATACTTTTGTCTTGACAGTTTGATTCGTCTCCGAATTCTTGGCATATGTGGCCTATTTCTTCGCTGGAGCAGCCTGGTCCAGCGCAAGGTTAAGCTTCAAGACGTTGACGCGGGGTTCCCCGAGAAGGCCGAACTGGCGGCCTTCGCTGTTGGCGGCGACTAACTGCCGTATGGCATCCGGGCTCATCCCACGCGCCCCAGCCACGCGAGCCACTTGAGCGTCGGCGGAAGCCGGGCTGATGTCGGGATCGAGGCCGCTGCCGGACCCCGCCAGCAGATCGGCCGGCACCGGACCGGTGAACGCGGGGTTCTCGTCGCGGAACTTCTTGAGGTCGGCCTGGACACGATCCACCAGCGCCTTATTGGTGGGCCCCAGGTTGGAGCCACCCGAGGCGAGGCCATCGTAGCCGTCGGTTCCCGCGGCCGAGGGGCGGCCATGGAAATACTCTGGCTTGGTGAAGCGCTGGCCGATCAGTTCTGAGCCAATGGTCTTCCCGTTCGCCTGAATTAGGCTTCCTTTCGCCTGGTGCGGGAACACGGCTTTCGCCAGCCCCGTGACCAACAGCGGATACAACACTCCGGTCAGAATCGTGAAGGCTACGGTGACGCGAATCGCAATCATGAGCTGTTTCATATTTCTCTCTCCCTACGCCAGGTGCAAAAGCCCCAGCAACCGGTCGATCAGCCAGATGCCGGGAAACGGCGCGATTACGCCGCCCACGCCATAAATCAATAAGTTGCGGCGCAATAGGGCCGCGGCGCTCATCGGCTTGTATTTCACGCCGCGCAACGCCAGCGGAATCAGCACGATGATAATCAGCGCGTTGAAGATCACGGCGGCCAGCACGGCGCTCTGCGGGCTGTGCAGACCCATGATGTTGAGGTTGCCCATCACCGGATAGACGGTCATGAACATGGCCGGCAGGATGGCGAAATACTTGGCGATATCGTTGGCGATGGAAAATGTGAAGAGCGCGCCGCGGGTCATCAGCAGCTGCTTGCCGATAGCCACGACTTCGATCAGCTTGGTGGGATTACTGTCGAGGTCTACCATGTTGCCGGCTTCCTTGGCGGCCATGGTGCCGGTATTCATCGCCAGGCCGACATCGGCCTGCGCCAGCGCGGGAGCGTCGTTGGTGCCGTCGCCGGTCATTGCCACCAGGCGGCCGCCGGCCTGCTCCTTCTTAATCAGGTCCATCTTGTCTTTGGGAGTCGCCTGCGCCAGAAAGTCGTCGGTGCCGGCTTCCGCGGCAATTGCAGCCGCGGTCAGCGGATTGTCTCCCGTGATCATCACGGTGCGGATTCCCATGGCGCGCAGTTGTTGGAAACGCTCGCGCATGCCGCCCTTCACCACGTCTTTCAGGTGAATCACGCCCAGCGCGCGGCTGCGGTCCGCAACCACCAGCGGCGTTCCGCCGGAGCGCGCAATGCGTTCGGTGATGTCCACCAGTTCGGTGGCAACCGTGCCGCCGTGTTCGCGTACGAACTCGACTACCGAATCGGTGGCGCCCTTGCGGATGCGGCGGGCGTCAATGTCCACGCCGCTCATGCGCGTCTGCGCGGTGAAGGGGATGAAGTGGGCTTCGTGGGACGCCACTTCGCGCCCGCGAATGTTGTATTTCTGCTTGGCCAGCACCACGATGGAGCGGCCCTCGGGGGTTTCGTCGGCCAGGCTGGAGAGCTGCGCGGCATCGGCGAGTTCCGCTTCGGTGACGCCGTCCAGCGGGATGAACTCCACGGCCTGGCGGTTCCCGAGCGTAATCGTGCCGGTCTTGTCGAGCAGCAGCGTGTTGACGTCGCCCGCGGCTTCCACTGCTTTGCCGCTCATGGCCAGCACATTGTGCTGCATCACACGGTCCATGCCGGCGATGCCGATAGCGGAGAGCAGCCCGCCGATGGTCGTCGGGATCAGGCACACCAGCAGCGAGATGAGCACCGTGACGCTGGGGGCCGTTCCGCTGCCGCTGGCATTTACGCTGAAGAGCGCGAACGGGTGCAGGGTGACCACCGCCAGCAGGAACACCAGCGTCAGTCCCGCGATCACGATATTGAGCGCGATCTCGTTAGGGGTCTTTTGACGCTCGGCGCCTTCCACCAGCGCGATCATGCGATCGAGGAACGTCTCCCCCGGGTTGGACGTGATCTTCACCTTGATCCAGTCGGAGAGCACCTTGGTGCCGCCGGTGACGGCGCTCCGGTCGCCTCCCGATTCGCGAATCACGGGCGCGGATTCGCCGGTGATGGCAGATTCGTCCACGCTGGCGATGCCTTCGACGACGTCGCCGTCGCCGGGGATGGTTTCGCCTGTCTCCACCCGCACCAGGTCGCCGCTGCGCAGTGCGGTAGCGGCCACCGTCTCAGTCCTTCCGCTGCCGTTCACCAGGCGGCGCGCGGTGGTTTCCGTCTTGGTCTTGCGCAGCGTGTCGGCCTGGGCCTTGCCGCGGCCTTCCGCCATGGCTTCGGCGAAGTTGGCGAACAGCACCGTAAACCACAGCCACAGCATGATCTGGAAAGTGAACCCGGCCATGCCGGCGCCGGAGGCGATGTCTCTCGCCGCCAGGATGGTGGTCATGGCCGCGCCCACTTCCACCACGAACATGACCGGATTCTTCATCATGGTGCGTGGATTCAGTTTGACCAACGAGTCCTTGAGCGCCCGTCTGACGATGGGCGGATCGAATAGCGGGCGCGCCCGCGAGCCCTTCTTGGGCATCAGCGTCACGGGATCAGCTACCGGAGGAGGAGTCATAGTGGTTGCCATCATTAGCTCCAGAGTCTGCCTGCATGCATCAGGAAATGTTCCACAACCGGCCCCAGCGACAACGCCGGGAAGAAAGTGAGTGCGCCCACGATTACCATCACACCCACCAGCAGGGCTACGAAGAGCGGTCCGTGCGTGGGGAAGGTTCCCGCCGAGACCGGGACCAGCTTCTTCTGCGCCAGGCTGCCGGCGGCGGCCAGCAGCGGGATCAGCATCAGAAAACGGCCGGACAACATCGCCAGTCCCATGGTGGTATCGAGGTACGGCGTGTTGGCGTTAAAGCCGCCGAACGCGCTGCCGTTGTTGCCGGTGGCGCTGGTGTATGCGTAAAGAATCTCCGAAAAGCCGTGCGGCCCGTGGTTCGTCAGGCTTGAGCCGACGGTGCCCAGGTTGGCGCCTGCGCCAGCGAATCCCAGAATGGTGAATGCCAGCACCAGCACCGACAGCATCATCATCTTTACTTCCTTCTGCTCGATCTTCTTGCCCAGGTATTCGGGGGTGCGGCCCACCATCAGGCCGGCAATGAACACCGCCAGCACAGCGAACATCAGCACGCCGTAGAGCCCCGAGCCCACACCGCCGAAGATCACTTCGCCCAGTTCGATATTGATGAGCGGCACCAGCCCGGCCAAGGGCGTCAGGCTGTCGTGCGCATTGTTCACCGCGCCGCAACTGGCGTCGGTGGTTATGGTGGTGAACAGAGCGGAATTGGCGATCCCGAAGCGCACTTCCTTGCCTTCCATGTTGCCGCCGGGCTGCGTATCGGTGGCCGCAGTTGCGATTCCGAGTTTGGCCAGGTTCGGATTGCCGGCTTGTTCGTAGTGATACGTGACCACCACGCCGGCAAAGAACAGCACGCTCATGGCGGCGAAAATGGCCCAGCCTTGTCGCGTGTCCTTCACCATCTTGCCGAAGGTGTAGGTGAGACCCGCCGGAATGATGAAGATGTAGAGCATCTCCAGAAAGTTCGAGAGCGGCGTGGGGTTCTCATACGGATGCGCCGAGTTGGCGTTGGTGAAACCGCCGCCGTTGGTGCCGATCATCTTGATGGCTTCCTGCGACGCCAGCGGGCCCTGCGGAATGGTCTGCCCGGCGCCTTCCACCGTGGCCGCCTTGGTGTAGGAATCGAAGTTCTGAATCGCTCCCTGGGAAACCAGCAGCAGCGCGCCCGCCACCGAAAGCGGCAACAGGATGTAGACCGTGCACCTGGTGAAATCCACCCAGAAGCTACCCAACGTCTTCACCGAATGCCGCGCAAACCCGCGGACAAAGGCGATGGCCACCGCGATTCCCACCGCGGCCGACCAGAAGTTATGCGTGGCCAGCCCGATCATCTGCGTGAGATAGCTCATGGTGGTTTCGGGCGTGTACGATTGCCAGTTGGTGTTGGTGGTGAAACTCGCCGCCGTGTTGAACGCCAGATGTTGTCCCACGTTGCCGAGGCCCTGCGGATTGAGTGGCAGCCACTGCTGAATGCGTTGCAGCACGTACGTGAACAGCAGGGTGACCACGCTGATCAGCAACACGCCGCCGGCGTACCGGGTCCAGTGCTGCTCGCCGTTTTCGTCAATGCCGCACACCTTGTAGATGCCCGTTTCGAGCGGCCGCAGCAGCCGATGCATCCACGTGCGCTCTCCGGCGAAGACCTTCGCCATGTAGGCGCCCATAGGCTTGGTGAGCGCCAGCAAGACCAAGAAGAACAGCGCGATTTGAAGCCATCCGTTGCCAGTCATGAGCGTCTCCTAGAACTTCTCCGGACGCAGCAGCGCGTAGAACAGATACGCGCCGATCAACGCCGCAACTATCAGTGCCAATATGTATTCCATGGGTTCTCCTAGAGGCGGTCGCAGCCTTTCACGAACGCCCAACTGACGAGGAAAAACAGAATCGCGAGCAACACGAACACGAGATCCAGCATGATTCACCTATTCGACATGTATTAAAGCAACTTTGTGGCCAGCGCGCGCCAGGGAGCGCGCCAGTTTCTCTTCCTGTGTTTGCCACAGATGCTTGCGCGACCCTACCAGCACTGTGGACGACGGCTTGAGCACGTACCGGAAGCCCTCCGTGCGATCGCGCGCCAGCACTACCTGCGGATGGACCGGCAATGTGCAGCCGCTGGCCAGATCCGTCAACTGTTCCACCAGGTGCGCATGCACCAGCGCCGGGCAAACAAAAGGCAGAGGATAGGGCAGCGTGTGTACGGCGACGAGCGAAACCCGCGCGTTCAACCCCGCGGTCAAGGCGGGGACGCGCCGCAATACCTCCGCGGTCACTACAGGCTCCGTGTAGGGGACGACAACTTCCAACTCTCCGCCGACCCCGTCGGTCTCCAGACATCCGGGGTCAATCCGAAACTTGCCGCGCGTCTCCATAGTTGAGCCTTGCAGTTCTACAGTACGGGGCGGGACATAAAGAAGTCGTAAAGAAAAGATCAGGATTGAATTAATTGTCCGCGCGGGGCCGATCCACTACACTGGAACAGATAAAGCCGTGAGCAAGAGCCTCCCGTTGATGATTCGCCACGCAATGTATAACCTGCGCGGCGGTTTTTTGATTCGCCCGCTCACCATCGCGCTGGCGTTGGGTGGCGCGGGTGCATGCCTGTCATGGCTGGAAGCGGAG